>JAZQDS010000033.1:0-10254 GCA_045546895.1 Eubacteriales bacterium
CATGATTTTCTGGAGCTGACCTATGTTGCCGAGGGGCGCGCCACCCATCAGATCGGGGAGCATCGCTCCATCATCGGGCCGGGCGATTATTTCATTGTGGACTACGGAGTTCGCCATAGCTATCAGCAGCTGGGAGATACCCCCTTTAAGGTAATCAATTGCCTTTTTCTGCCGCGGCTGATCGATGAAACCCTCTCCGATTGCAGGCGTTTTCAGGAGCTGGCGGATAATTATTTGATTAAATTCAGCTATAATAGCCTCAGCGCTCGGCCTACCGGCCTGATTTATCATGATTCCGATGGTGAAATCAAGCGGCTTTTCCGCTCCCTTGCGGAGGAGCAGGAGGCGCAGCAGCCGGGCCATCAGGAGATTATGCGCTGCCAGCTGATCGAAGTTTTAATCAAAACCATGCGCAAGGTCTGGCTGCCGGAGGCAATCCCCGCCGAAAGCGAGCTGATCCGCTATATTACCGCGCAGATCGAAAAAAATTTTATGCAGCGCCTCTCCCTGCGGGAGATGGCGGAAAAATGCCGCTACAGCCTTGCCTATGTCAGCAAGCGCTTCAAGCAGGAAACAGGCATGACCTTTCAAGCCTATCTGCAGGCGGTAAGGATCCGCGAAAGCTGCCGCCTGATCGCCAATACCTCCAAAAAGATTTCGGAGATCAGCGAGCGGGTCGGCTATTCGGATGTTAAATTTTTTCAGCAGATTTTTAAAAAGCAAACGGGGATGACCCCCCGCGAATTTAAAAAACTCTACCAGCAGAAAGGAAACAAATAAAATGAAACGAATTCTTTGCATTGTACTCGCCTTAATGATGCTGATCATGATGGTTCCCTCCGCTTTGGCGGCCGAGGATAAGGTGCTTTTCCGGCTGAAGGGTCCCGAAGGTGCCTGCAAGGTTGGCGAAACCATTACGGTTGTAGGCAGATCGGAATCTGCCCCCGCCTGCGCCTCCTTCAAAATTACCATTACTTACGATACTAAAGTTCTGCAACCCCTCGGCGGCAAGATCGATTCCTCTGTTAAGGGTCTTTCCATCGTCAACCATGAGGCAAAATATGAAAATCAGCCCGCGGTCATTGCGCTGGCTGCCGATTCTGCCAAATCCTTTGAGGGTATTACCGATCTCTTTACCGTTCAATTCAAGGTCATCGGGCAAGAAAAGGATGCCAAGGGCTCCCTTTTAAATGTTGCATATCAAGAATTTTTCAATACCGAGCTCAAGCAGCTGGGCGCCACCATCATGCCCTGCCGTATCATTACCGAAGGCAGCGGCTCCTCGAGCGAGAGCGGCAATGGCGGCGAAGCCATCCGCCCCAATGATCCCGATCCGGAGCAGCCCGATGAAAAGGATCCCGAATCCGGCAAAGAGGATACCAATGAGCCCTCCAAGCCCTCCGGCGATACCGAGAGCGAAAATAAAAAGCCCGATAAAAATGAAGGCCAAGAAACCGATAAGGATGAGGATAAAAAGCCCGAGGGCGATTGGATCATTACCGATGATGAGCTGGCCTATATCGATGAAGACGGCAACGAATCCTATTATAAGCCCGAATATGAAAAGGATGAAGACGGTAACATCACCGGCATCATCATCTATGACGATGAGGGCAATAAGAAGGGCGAGCTTTCTGTTGAGCAAAACGAAGACGGCACCCTTAATGTTATAGAGCAGGAGTTGATCGCCGAGGATGGCGAGAATACGCCCGGCGCTCCCCTTTGGATCTGGCTGGTAATCGGCGGCGCGGTTGTTTTGGCCGGCGGCGTAGTTGCTTTGATTATTCTCCTTTCCAAAAAGAAAGAAGATTCCGCTAAATAATGCCAAGCGCCGATTCCAAAAATCAAAGGAATCGGCGCTTATTTCTTATATAATAAGGAGAAAAAACGATGTTAATTTGTAACCTTACCCATCGACTTTGCGCCCCCGGTAAGGAAGAAGAGGCGCTGGACCTTTTAAAGGCAGCAGGCTTTGATGCCGCCGATCTTTCCCTTTTTCATTTCAAGGAAAATCCCCGCTGGAACCGTGAAAATTATAAGGAAGAAGCCAAAAAGCTGGGCGATTATGCCCGCGCCATCGGCCTGCCCATCCTGCAGGCCCATGCGGAATTCGCTTTTGATTGGAAGACCGCGGATCTCGATCGGGATGTTTTCCCCGTTGTTTATAAGAGCGCGGAGGTGGCCGCCATCGCGGGCGCCGAAAATATTGTTGTTCATCCCATCCATCCGCCCGCATATGACGGGCATGAGGAGGAATATTTCCATATTAATATGGAATTCTACGGCCGCTTTCTTCCCCTTTGCGAAACATACGGGGTAAGAATCTGCACCGAGAATATGTTTCGAATGAATAAGAAGCGCAAGATGATCGATCATTCCGCCTGCTCCCGCCCCGAGGATTTCATCCGCTATGTGGATACGCTGGAGGCCCTCTACGGAGATCATTTCGGCGGCTGTCTGGATCTCGGCCATATGGTGCTGGTAGGGGTTGATCCCATTGAGATGATCCAAAAGCTGGGCCATCGCATTAACTGCCTGCATGTGCATGATAATAATTACCATGATGATTCCCATCTCCTTTCAGGCCTCGGCAGCATAGAAATGGAGCCCCTCTTCAAGGCGCTTGGGGATGCAGGCTATCATGGAATCTTTACGCTGGAGGCCGAGCAGATGCTGAAGAATATGCCGAAGGCGCTTTATCCGGATACCCTTTCCTATATGGCGAAGGTCAGCCGCTATTATGCCGATTTGATCCGATAATTCGAATTTTGCAAAAAATGCTTGACATCCCGCATTTTTAGGTTTAAAATAAATTCATATTTTTCATATGGAAGGCTACGATCGGGAAAACAGTACGATTTCGTTTTGCTCCCAGAGAGCCGCCGGTAGGTGAAAGGCGGCAGCAGGCGATGCTCGGAAATACAGTCCGTGAGCCGCGCTTCGAAAGGCATTTGCCGAGTAAGCTGCGCCGCATCCGCTGCGTTAAGGCGGGCGAGTATTGATGGATACTCGGCGAGGCCCTCTTTGCGAAAAGGGGGTAAACAAAGGTGGTACCGCGATTTTTCGCCCTTTGATCTGCAATAGCAGATCAAAGGGCTTTTTTAATTTCAAATATCAAAAACAGGAGATACATAACATGACAATCATTGATCTTTTAGAACGCAATGCCGCCCGCAAGGGCAGCGAAGTGGCGTTGGTGGAAATCAATCCCGAAATGCCCGAGACCCTGCGCCGCACTTGGCGGGAATTCGAATTGGTTGAATCCGCAGGCCGCGGCTATTATCGGCGGGAGATTACCTGGAATGTTTTCAATGAGAAGGCAAATCGGGTGGCCAATGCTCTGCTTGCCCGAGGCATTCAGCGGGGGGATCGGGTTGCGATCCTGATGATGAACTGCCTGGAATGGCTGCCCATCTATTTCGGCATCCTGAAGGCAGGCGCGCTGGCGGTTCCCCTGAATTTCCGCTATAGCGCGGCGGAGATTGATTATTGCCTCAATCTTTCCGAATCCAATGCGCTGATCTTCGGGCCCGAATTCATCGGGCGGGTAGAGCAGATTGCCGATAAGATTGCCTGCAATCGCCTTTTGATTTATGCCGGCAACGGCTGCCCCGATTTTGCCGAGGATTACCGCGAGCTGACCGCCGATGCCTCCTCCCAATCGCCCGGCGTTTACCTGACGCCCGAGGATGAAGCGGCCATCTATTTCTCTTCGGGAACAACCGGCTTTCCCAAGGCTATTCTCCATCTTCATCGCTCCCTGATGCATGCTGCTATCGTTGAGCAAAAGCATCATCAGCAGACCGAATCGGATGTTTTTCTCTGCATTCCGCCCCTTTACCATACCGGCGCAAAAATGCATTGGTTCGGCTCTTTGATCGCAGGCAGCAAGGCTGTTTTGCTGAAAGGAACGCTGCCCCAGCAGATTTTAGAGGCCGCGAGCAGCGAGCGCAGCACCATCGTTTGGCTGCTGGTGCCCTGGGCGCAGGATATTTTGAATGCGCTGGATCGGGGTGATCTGAAATTAGAAGATTTCAAGCTTTCGCAATGGCGGCTGATGCATATCGGCGCCCAGCCGGTTCCCAAAAGCCTGATCAAACGCTGGCTGGCCTATTTCCCCGATCATCAATATGATACCAACTACGGCCTTTCCGAATCCATCGGCCCCGGCGCGGTCCATCTGGGAATGGAAAATGTGCATAAGGTAGGCGCCATCGGGATCCCCGGCTACGGCTGGCAGGTCAAGATTGTTGATCCCTGCGGCAAGGAAGTAGCGCAAGGCGAGGTTGGTGAGCTTTGCCTCAAGGGCGATGGTGTTATGGTCTGCTATTATAACGATCCCGAAGCCACCGCCTCCTCCCTGAAGGATGGCTGGCTCTTTACCGGCGATATGGCCATGCAGGATGAGGATGGCTTCATCTTTCTGGTCGATCGTAAAAAGGATGTTATCATTACCGGCGGTGAAAACCTCTATCCCGTTCAGATCGAGGATTTCCTGAGCGCCCATCCCGCCATCGGCGATGTTGCTGTTATCGGCCTGCCGGATGAGCGGCTGGGCGAAATTGCAGCCGCCATTATCCAGCTCAAGCCCGGCGCCGCCTGCACAGAGGAAGAAATCAATGAATTCTGCCTCGGAATGCCCCGTTATAAGCGCCCCCGCAAGATCATCTTTGCCGAGGTACCCCGTAATCCTACCGGCAAAATTGAAAAGCCCAAGCTGCGCAAGATCTATGGTTCTGAGCAGCTGGTAGCTTCTCAAAATAATTCTTAAGCTATTTATAAACTTTTTGAAAGGAGCCTTTTCCCCATGAATACCATCATTATTTCTGTTTTTCTGTTCATCTTTTTTGCGATTATGATCGGTATCGGCATTTATTGCCGCCGTCAATCCACCGATGTCAATGGCTTTGTTTTGGGCGGACGCGCTGTCGGCCCTTGGCTTACCGCCTTTGCTTACGGCACCTCCTATTTTTCCGCAGTCATCTTTGTTGGTTATGCCGGTCAGTTTGGCTGGAAATTCGGCGTTGCCTCTACATGGATCGGCCTTGGGAATGCTTTTATCGGCTCCCTTTTGGCCTGGGTAATCCTCGGCCGCCGTACCCGCATCATGACCCAGCATATTGAAAGCAAGACCATGCCCGATTTCTTCGGCGCCCGCTTCGATTCCAAGGGGCTGAAGATCGCGGCCTCCTGCATTACCTTCCTTTTCCTGATCCCCTATACCGCCTCCCTTTATAACGGCCTTTCCCGCTTATTTGAAATGGCCTTCCCCGGCATCGATTATGCGGTCTGCGTCATCGTTATGGCGGTATTAACCGGTGTTTATGTTTTGTTTGGCGGCTATATGGCTACTGCCATCAATGATTTCATTCAGGGCCTCATTATGCTGGCAGGCATCGTTGTTGTTATTTTGGCGATCCTCAATCAGCATGGTGGGCTGATGGGTGCCATGGAGGGCCTTGCCCATTCCGCCAACGGCGGCTGGGAATTCACCTCCTTTCTGGGCGCGGATCCTATGTTTCTGCTCTTTGTTGTTCTTCTGACCTCGCTGGGTACCTGGGGCCTGCCCCAGATGGTCGGAAAATTCTATGCCATCAAAAATGAAGATGCCATCAAAAAGGGCACCGTTATTTCCACCATCTTTGCCATCATCGTTGCCGGCGGCTGCTATTTTCTCGGCGGCTTCGGGCGGCTCTATGATATCGATCCCTCCGCCCCCGGCGTTGGTTTCGATGCCATCATCCCCAAAATGCTTTCTACCCTCTCCCCCGTTATTATCGGTATCGTTATCGTTTTGGTGCTTTCCGCCTCGATGTCTACCCTCTCCTCTTTGGTCTTGACCAGCGGCTCTACCCTCACCCTCGATTTCATCGTTCCCCTGCGAAAAAAGGAAACCGGCGAGCGGGCTCGCATGGGCATGATCCGCGTCTTTATTGCTGTTTTCATCGTTATCTCCGCGGTAATCGCCATCTATCAGGCCAAGAGCCCCAATCTCTTTATTGCCCAGATGATGGGCGTATCCTGGGGCGCGCTGGCAGGCGCCTTCCTCGCCCCCTTCCTCTATGGCTTATATTGGAAGGGCGTTACCAAAGCGGGTGTGGCTGCCTCCTTTATCTTCGGCGTTAGCATGGAGCTCTTCCAGCTGCTTGTTTCCCTGGGCTGGGTTCCGCTCGCGGGGGTGCCTGTTTTGAGTTTTGTTTTCCAAAATTCGCTCTATTCCGGTGTCTTTGCCATGCTCGGCGGTCTGGTAATCGTTCCCATCGTCAGCCTGCTGACTCAAAAGACCAAGCCCGCCAATACCGAAGAAATTTTCAAATGCTATAATCAAACAGCAACCGTGGATGTTACCGACTCCCTCGGCGCCTAAAAAATTACAAAAGCCGCGGATTTTCTGCGGCTTTTCTCTTTTCATTTTTGAAAAATTGTGCTAAAATAGGATTAATTATTTAATTTGAAAGGAAAACCTATGGAAAAGAAACTGATGATCGGCAATGAAGCGCTGGCTCGGGGTCTATATGAAGCGGGCGTTTCGGTTGTTTCCAGCTATCCCGGTACCCCCTCTACCGAGATTACGGAATTTGCCGCAAAATACGAAGAAATCCATTGCGAATGGGCGCCCAATGAAAAGGTTGCCTGCGAGGTTGCCTTCGGCGCCTCCCTGCGGGGCGTTCGCGCCGCCTGCGCCATGAAGCATGTTGGGCTGAATGTGGCGGCGGATCCGCTCTTTACCCTCTCCTATACCGGCGTCAACGGCGGTCTTTTGATCTGTGTTGCGGATGATCCCGCCATGCATTCCTCTCAAAACGAGCAGGATAGCCGCCATTATGCGATTGCAGCCAAGCTCCCGATGCTGGAGCCCGCCGATTCGGCAGAGGCCAAGGAATTTGCCAAGCTGGCCTTTGACCTTTCAGAGCAATTCGATACTCCGGTATTGCTGCGGATGGTTACCCGCATCGCCCATAGCCAAAGCATCGTTATGCCCGAGGAGCGGATCGAGCATCCTGCCCCCGCCTATGAGCGTAATCCGCGGAAATATATTATGACGCCCGCCAATGCCATCGCCAAGCATCCGATGGTAGAGGAGCGCACCAAAAAGCTTGCGGAATATGCTGAAACCACCTCCTTTAATCGGATAGAAAAGGGCGGAAATAAAAAAGGCATCATCTGCGCAGGGACCTGCTATCAATATGTGAAAGAGGTTTTCGGCGATTCGATGGATATCCTGAAGCTGGGAATGGTAAACCCCCTGCCCACCAAGCTGATTTCCGATTTTGCTTCCGATCTGGATGAGATCTATGTAATCGAGGAGCTGGATGGCATCATCCAGCAGCATTGCGAGCATATCGGCATCAAGGTCATCGGCAAGGAGCTTTTCTCCCCCATCGGAGAATATAGCCAAACAAGCATTGCCGCCGCCTTTGGCCTTGCGCCCAAGGCGCAGGCCGCCGCGACCCCCGAAATTCCCGTTCGGCCGCCGGTAATGTGCGCCGGCTGCCCCCATCGCGGCCTTTATTATTCTTTGGTTAAAAACAAAGTAACGGTTTTGGGCGATATCGGTTGCTATACCTTAGGCGCCGCCGCCCCGCTCAATGCGCTGGATTCTACCCTCTGCATGGGGGCATCTGTCAGCGGGCTGCATGGCTTTAATAAAGCCGGCGGCAGCGAGGCCGAGGGCAAGACCGCCTGCGTTATCGGCGATTCTACTTTTATCCATTCCGGCATTACCGGCCTGATCAACATTGCCTATAATGCCTCTAATTCTACCGTTATCATTCTGGACAATTCCATTACCGGTATGACCGGCCATCAGCAAAATCCTACCACCGGCTTCAATCTGAAGGGCGATCCCGCAACCAAGATCGATCTGGAAACCCTTTGCCGCTCCATCGGCATTCAGCGGGTTCGGGTAGTGGATCCCTATGACCTTGCCGCCTGCGATCAGGCAATCAAGGAGGAGCTGGCCGCTGAGGAGCCGTCTGTTATCATCAGCCGCCGCCCCTGCGCGCTGCTGAAAACCGTTCGCCCGCTTCCGCCCCTCAAGGTGGATCCCGATAAATGCAAAAGCTGCAAGGCCTGCATGAAGATGGGCTGCCCCGCCATTTCGATGAAGGCGGGCAAGGCCGCCATCGACCATACCCTTTGCGTTGGCTGCGGCGTATGCAGCCAGCTTTGCAAATTCGATGCCATCATCGGAGAGGAGGCAGCAAAATGAAAACAACCAATTTAATGATCGTTGGCGTAGGCGGGCAGGGCTCGCTGCTGGCCTCCAAGCTGCTGGGGCGCCTGCTGGTAGACGAAGGCTATGATGTTAAGGTCTCGGAGGTTCACGGTATGAGCCAGCGCGGCGGCAGCGTTGTTACTTATGTTCGCTTCGGCGAAAAGGTTTATTCCCCCATCGTTGCGGAAGGGGAAGCCGATTATATCGTATCCTTTGAAAAATTAGAGGGCGCGCGGTATGTGGATCGCCTCAAGCCCGATGGGCAGATCATCGTTAATACCCAGCAGATCGATCCGATGCCCGTTGTTATCGGCGCGGCGGAATATCCCGCCGAGGTTTTGGATGCCCTTGCGGAAAAGGGCGTAAAGATCGATGGCTTTGATGCCCTTTCGCTGGCGGAGCAAGCAGGCTCTGCCAAGGCGGTTAATATTGTTTTGATGGGCCGCCTTTCAAAATATCTGGAAATCCCTTATGAAAAATGGATCAGCGCCATTGAAAAGACTGTAAAACCCCAATTTGTTGAAATCAATAAAAAAGCTTTTGATCTCGGCTATCATGCGTAAAAAGGAGTGAGCCTTGTGGCAACAGAAAAGAGATACTATCAAAAAGAAATGGAGACCATGCCCTATGAGCAGATCCGTGCTTTGCAATCGGAAAAGCTTGTAAAGCAGGTAAAGCACGTTTATGAGAATGTGGAATACTATCGCAATCTCATGGACGAAAAGGGCGTAAAGCCCGAGGACATCAAAGGCATTGAGGATCTGCATAAGCTCCCCTTCCTTACCAAGGCGGATCTGCGGGATGCCTATCCCTATGGCCTTTTGGCCAAGCCCCTGGAGGATTGCGTTCGTATCCAATCCACCTCCGGCACCACCGGCAAGCGGGTGGTTGCCTTCTATACCCAAAACGATATTGAGCTTTGGGAAGAATGCTGCGCCCGCGCCATTGTTGCTGTTGGCGGCAGCAAAGAGGATGTTTGCCAGGTTTGCTACGGCTACGGCCTCTTTACCGGCGGCCCCGGCCTCAACGGCGGTTCCCATAAAGTAGGCTGCCTGACCTTGCCGATGAGCTCCGGCAATACCGAGCGTCAGATCCAATTTATGATGGATCTGAAATCCAATATCATCTGCTGCACCCCCTCCTATGCCGCCTATATCGGCGAGACCCTCAAGGAGATGGGCTATAAGCCTGAGGATAACCACCTCAAGGCAGGCATCTTTGGTGCTGAGCCCTGGACCGAGGAAATGCGGCGGGATATCGAAAAATCCCTTGGCATCAAGGCTTATGATATCTATGGCCTGACCGAGATCAGCGGCCCCGGCGTATCCTTTGAATGTGAAGCCCAGCAGGGGATGCATATCAATGAGGATCATTTTGTTGCCGAAATTATCGATCCCGAAACCGGAGAGGTTCTGCCCGAGGGCGAAAAGGGCGAGCTGGTATTTACCTGCCTCGATAAGGAAGCCTTCCCGATGATGCGCTATCGTACCCGCGATATCTGCGTTCTTTCCCGCGAACAATGCAGCTGCGGCCGTACCTTTGTTCGGATGCGTAAGCCGATGGGCAGAAGCGATGATATGCTGATCATCCGCGGCGTCAATGTATTCCCCTCCCAGATCGAAACCGTTTTGATCCAAAAGGGCTATAGCTCCAATTATATGATCGAGGTTGATCGCGTAAATAATAACGATACCATCGATGTTATGGTAGAGATGAACCCCGATCAATTCTCCGATACCGTTCGCGAGATCGAAAAGCTGGAGCGGGAGCTGGCGGATGCCATGCGTACCATGCTGGGCATCGGCCCCAAGGTTCATCTGGTTGCGCCGAAATCCATTCAGCGCAGCGAGGGCAAGGCTGTTCGCGTTATTGATAAGCGTAAGCTGCACGATTAAAAGCAAACACGAATGATCCGAACCTGCCTAAAATGGCAGAATTTCGGCGCTTTTCGGCTTGTCGAAGGTTTGTAGGCGCCAGCCTTACAAACCTTCTTCGCACCAAAAATGATCCGAAATTCTGCTCATTTTCAGGTCAAA
>JAZQDS010000034.1:0-9423 GCA_045546895.1 Eubacteriales bacterium
ATCGGTTTCGTGATATTCTATTCGCCATAAACTGTCCGCAGGACAATATCACTATGCGTAGCATAATATCACTGCGAAGCAATATAACTCGCCGTCAGGCGAATAGAGTTGCGTGATACTCCGTTAAGAGTATCACGCTAATCGGGGAGGGGTTTCGTTAATTTTCCGATTTTTTAAAAAGCTCCTCATCCAAAATCAGCTCCATCATCTTCTGATAATAGCCGGTGGGATTTTCGCGGAATCGCTCGGCAATATAATAAGCGTCCTTCCGATCGGGGACCAATACCTGATAAGAGAGCATGGTTTCGCCCCCCTCGCGGATGGTGCAGGTAACGGAAAAGCCGCTATCGGAGGGCAAAATCTCCGCAAAGATCTGCTCATCCTCCTGCTTTTTGCGCAATACCGCCTGCAGGGCCGCCAAGGTCTTGCTTTTCACATTATGAGGCAGCCGCTGCTCATATTCGCCTACCACCTCAAGCCCATGCTTGGTAATGCGATAGCTGCCGGTATCCTCCAGCGAGGCGATATCAATCATTCCCGCCATCAGCAGCTGCTCAACGCTCTCGGCATAATCAAAATATTCTACCAAGCCATCCGCCATCAAAACATCTGTAAGCTGGCTTTCCCGCAAAACGCAGGCGGCTTCCTTCAATAAATATAAAACCAATGCTTTTACATCGGGGATCTGATGCAATCCACCCAATTCCGGCATAATCAATCTCCTTTGATAAAACTTCCCAATCGGCGGCAGAGAATTTCCGCCGCAATCCCGATCATACTGCCACTTATTATAGCACCGATTACCAGATAAAGCAAGAGGGCATAAACAGAAAGGCGATCGGTCAGCAGGGCGGCGATCGTTACCTGCCCGATATTATGGCCAATTGCCGCCATGGTGCTGCGCGCCCAAAGGGGTGCCCTTCTCGCGAGCAGCAAAATAAGATAGCAGCAAAGGCCGCCCGCCGCGCTATATAAGAAATAGACCGCCTGCCCCGCAAAAAAGGAACAGAGCAGAATGCGGCAAAGCAGGCAAAGCCCCGCCTCCCGCGGGCCAAACCATTCGATCGCCAGCAGGGTAACGATATTGGCAAGCCCCAATTTCAGCCCCGGCACCGCCGCAACAGGCGGCAGCGCCGCTTCCAGCGTAAAAAGCCCGCAGCCCATCGCAACCATCAGCGCAAGAAAGACCCATTTTCTCATCTTCATCCTGCAACACCATCCATTTCTGCATCCGCAGCCTGCAAAACAATCGTTACCCGATTGGGCAGGCAGATGATGGAAAGATTTCCGCCGCTCCGCTTGCCCTGCTTTACGCAAAGCTGATCGGGGCAATCGGCCTCCTTCATCCAAACCCCCTCGCAATCGGCGCAAACAACATTACCCCCGATCGCAATTTCAATCGGCTGATCCAGCCTCTTCCAATGGATACGCTCAATCTCCCTGCCCTCATGATAGATCACAGCCACTTCCTTTTCACCCCCAATACGGCTCCAAAGAATTCCGCCGAGGCAAAGGAGAAGGATCAAAAGAAAGGCGCCGATATAGATTAAATGACGGCTTATTTTACTCTTCATATTGATACTCCGAATTCAGAGCAATAAACCGCTCCCGCAGCCCCTCGCTCAAAACAATTCGCTGATCCTCCGTTATTAAAATACATTCCAGATCCGCCCGCCCATTGGCAAAGGCCAGCGCCCGCTCCTCGCCCATAACAAAAAGGGCGGTAGACATCGCATCCGCCAAGGTGCCGCTCTCGGCAACCACTGTTGCGGAAAGGAGACCGCTTTGGGCGGGATAAAGAGTTTCTGGATCCAAAATATGATGATAGATTTTTCCATCCTGCTCAAAATTGCGCTGATAACCGCCCGAGGTTACAACCGCGCCCGATTGCAGCTCAATCATCCCGATCGGCTCGCCGCCGCGGGGATCGGCGATCCCGATCCGCCAAGGCTTGCCATTTGGATTCCCGCCCCCAACCTGAACATTCCCGCCCAGATTGAGGAAATAATGGGCCGCGCCCTGCTCCGCCAGCAGGCCTGCCAGCGCATCGCCTGCATAGCCCTTGGCGATCCCGCCGAAATCAACCGCACCGCCGCGGAGCAGCTTCGCAAAATTTTCCTCCAATCGGATCTTTTTATCTCCGATCAGCGGCTTTACCGCCTCCAGCGCCGCCGCTTCCGGCACCTGCTGATGCTCCCCATCGAACCCCCAAAGCCTGCCCGCAGGATAAAGGGAAAGGGAAAAGGCGCCATCCGTTGCCGCGGAATATTCCAGCCCCTGCCGCATCAGCGCTGCCGCCTCCTTCGAAAGGGCAAGGCTTCCGCTCTCATTAAGGCGGGCGATCTCGCTTTCGGCAAGGGTAGCGCTGAAGATCTGCTCCAGCGCCTCAATCCGCTCTTTGCATTGATTGAATAGGGCGCCGCTTTCATCCCCCGCAATTTGCAGGGTCATTACTGTATCCATCGCAAAGAAGTGGCGCTCCTGCAAAGGGCGCTCGCAGCTGCAAAGCCCCGCCGCCAGCATAAGGATCATTCCCCAGCCCAATATTCGTTTCATCGGCGCACACCTCCTTTTTTTCTATTATTTTATCATATTATCTTGCAAATTAAAAGAGGGTTTTATATAATGATAGATGATCTTCAAGAAGGAGGATTCAAAAAATGATTAAAGTTCCCTATCATCAAAATCTGGAGCTGCCCGAGCAGCCCTGCGGCTATATGGATCATTACCTTTGGATGAACAACGGCTATGAACCCAAGGCCGCCTTTTATTTCGCATATAATGAGGAGGCTCTGCGGGTTCGGCTGGTTGCCGCCGTTACCGAGCCGCTGGTATTGGCGCTGAAGGATAACGGCGAAATCTGGGAGGATAATTGCCTGGAGCTTTTCTGGCAGCCCTTCCCCGATCATCCCGATTATTTCAATTTTGAATGCAATGCGCTGGGCTATATGATCATCGGCAAGGGGCCCGATCGCGAGCATCGCAGCTGCTGCCTCAGCGCGCTGAAGCCTCAAATGGAGGTTTATACCGTTGTTCGCCCCGGCAAGGAATTCGAAGTAAACTATACCATCCCCTTTGCGGCGGTGGAAAAGCTTTTCGGCAAGCCCTTCCACCCTCAAAAGGGCGATACCTTCCGCTTCAATACATATATCTGCGGGGAAAGCACAAAACCGATGCATTTCGGTATGTGGAGCCCCATCGATGTTGCAGAGCCTGATTTCCATCGGCCCGAATATTTCGGCGAGGGGATGTTTGATTAATGGGCTTCTTTAAGAAACGCAAGGAGCAGGATGAAAATACCGCCCTGCTGCGCCGGCTGGATAAAAGGGGAATTTCCTCCTTTTCCATTCGCGATCCCAAAACCTATCAGGAGCGGATTTTAGGGCGCAGCGGCGCTTTCAGCGTTGCGGAGGATACTCTTATTATCTCCTGCGAAAATAAAATTCTTTTCCGCCATCCGATCAAGGAAATCAAGGGCGCGGAGTTGATGAATCTTTCGGGCATTTGCCTGAATGTTGGAGATAAGCGATATATCGCTTATTATACTGACGGTAAAGTCGGGATAGACAAGCTGAAACGAAAATGAATATTATTAAAAAATTCAAAAAATCAATCCGCGGGCGAGATACGGTCATTGCTGATCTTTCCGCCAGCAAGCGCTATTTTCTGATGCTTTTTATCATGTATTGCTTTGTTTATATGACCAAGCAATGCTATACCGCCGCGCTGGCCGATATCGTTGCCGAAGGAGTGCTTACCAAATCCCAGACCGGCACCATCTCTGCCGTATTTTATCTGGTCTACGGCATCCTGCAGCCGGTGGGCGGCATTATGGCGGATCGCTATGATCCCGAAAAGCTGATTGTTTTCTCGCTGGTGGGCAGCTCAATTGCCAATCTGATCATCTTCCTGAATCAGAATTATTATGTAATGCTGATCGTTTGGGGGCTCAATGCGCTTGTGCAATTCCCGCTCTGGCCTGCGATCTTTAAGCTGATCGCCTCTCATCTGGCGCCGGCATTCCGCAAAAAGGCGGTGTTTTGGATTTCCCTTTCCTCCACCACCGGCCTGGCGCTTTCCTTCCTGGTAGCCGCTGTTATGCCCTTCTGGCAGCTGAATTTCGGCTTTTCTGCCGCTGCACTGCTGGCACTGGCTGTTTTCATGATCTTCGGCTGCCGCCGCGCCCGCCCCCATGAGGTAGATGCAAGCACCATCCAAACAACCTCAGAGGCGCCCGCGCCCCGCAAGGCAAAGCATCTCAGGATGCCTACCCTCAAGCTTTTCTGGATCGGCAGCTTTTTCTTCATTGCCGGCTCTGCCGCGCTGCGTTCAACGGTTGAAAACAGCGCCAAATCCTTTGCCCCGACCATGCTGGCGGAAAGCTATTCCTCCATCCCGCCCGCGCTGGGCAATATCCTGAATATCCTGATCATCTTCGCGGGATTTTTCGGCTATCTGGCCTTCCGAAAAATTTCCCATCTTAAAATTTTCAAAAATGAATTTTTAACAGGCATTATGCTGCTGGGCCTTTCGCTGCCCTTTGCGCTGGTAATGCTTTTGCTGGGCAAGCTGCCCGCAGGGCTGATTGTTGTTACCCTCTGCCTGATCTCCATGGCCCTCTCTCCCATTTCGCTGGTCACCTCCTATTACGGAATGCACTACGCAAAATACGGCCGAGATGGTACCGCCGCAGGCATGATCAACGCCGCCTACAGCGTTGCCCTGATGCTCAATAATTACCTGCTGTTGCGGGTTGCCGATCGCTTCGGCTGGAGCGGCGTTTTGATCCTTTGGATCGCCTTCATTCTTGCTGCGGCAGCGCTGCTGCTGATCGGCCTTCCCAAATGGACTAAATTTAAAAACAAACATTTTGATTAAAAAAAGCGGCCCAATGCTTTCGCATTGGGCCGCTTTTATAAATGTTCATTAAAGCTTTTCGAATTGGTCAACATCCAAAACAAAGACAGTGGCACCGCCGACAATGATCTCCATCGGATGGGAAACCGCAACATGGGCATCGGTGGTAGCAATCAGCTGCTTGCGCTGATGGCTGCGCTTACGGATAATCTCAATCGCCGCATCTACCCGCTCATCCTCAACGCCGATCAGAAGCGTTTTATTCCCTGCGCGCAAAAAGCCGCCGGTGGTAGAAAGCTGAGTAATATGAAAATCATGCTCGGTAAGATCATTGATAACATTATTACAATCCCGACTGTTTACAATCGCAACAATCAATTTCATAAGTAAAGATCTCCTCTCTGGCTTTATAGAAATATTTTACCATATTTTTGGGCGCGCGTCAATCATTTTTGCAGATCAGCCCTTTTGAATCCGCGCAACAACATCGCCAACGGTTTGCATCTGTTCAAAATCTTCGTTTTCAAATTTAATTCCGAATTCCTCTTCCGCCGCCATTGCCATATAGAGCAATGCGATGGAATTCATTCCCAGATCCTCCTGCAGATGGGTTTCCTCCTTGAGATCATCGATCTCAAGATCGCCCTCGAAAACCCGCTCAAACAGCTCCTTTAAAGCCGCTATGATTTCTTCATTTGTTTTCATATTGCTCATAAACCTTTTTACACTCCTCTATTTTTAATAAAAGTTGATTTGAAAGCTCTTCCATATCCGCAACAGACGGAAATTTCTTATTGCAAAGGGCGCGGCAATCAAAAGGATCGCCTGCGATAACCCGCCTGCATTTCCACCATTTTTTGCGCTCGGTATAGATCGGCAGGATGGGAACCCCCGCCTGCAGCGCGATCAAAACCGCGCCCGCCTTGATTTGATCCATCTCGCCGCTGCGCTCAATCTCGCCCTGGGGAAAAAGGGCAAGGCATTTGCCCGCCTTCAGGACCTCAACGCTTTTGCGGATGGCAGCAATATCCGAAATCTCCCGATCAATGGTAATGCAGCCCATTCCCTTCAGCAGAATTCGGATCAAAGGATTGCGCATAACCTCCTTGGCAGCAAGGAAAAATACCCGCCGATGCCAAAAGGCGGTGCCTAAAAAGAAAGGATCGCTGAAGCCGTTATGATTGGCGGCAAGGATGATCCCTTTTTTAGGCTCCAGCCGGATGCGCCCACCATGAATTGTGCGCCGATGGGGGCGCAAAATGGGGTTGGCCGCCAAATAAACCGCTCTGCCGATATCCATCGGAAGATAGCGGAAAGGATTATTTCGTTTGCTCATGCCTTCGGTAAATACTCCTTTAATTCATAGGTTTTTTGCTCCAAAAGCAATGTCAGCTTTTGCAGAGTTTGAGGGTCGGGGTTTTCCTCGGCGCAATATTCTTTCAGATGAATCGGCGCGCCGATCACAACGCTCACCCGTTTTTTCAGCCCGTAATTTCCATCGGTATAAACAGGGATGATGGGCGCGCCCGATTGCAGCGCGGTATATACAATGCCCGGCTTAAAGGGAAAGGGCTTTCCGTTTACCGGCAGCCGCCCCTGCGGAAAGATGCCTACCGTACTGCCCTGCTCCAAAAGATCAATGCTATCCTCAATGAAGGTAAAATCCGCGCTGTCGCGATCCACATAAATGCCGCCCAGCGCAAATAAAAACCAAGCAAAAAGCTTGCCCTTGCGGAATAAAACCTCCGCCATCTGAAAGCGGATGGTGCGCCCGAAAAATAAAATCAAATATAAAGCAAAATCCAATAACGCCTGATGATTAGACATCAGGATGCAGCCCTTGGGGAGCTTACGCCCCTGCACCGCCCGATCTTGATAATAGATGCGTGGCTTGAAAAAGAGCGCTGCGGGGATCGCCCCCGAAAGCTTAACAAAGCCCAGCACCCAGCGATGAAGCTTTCCTTGTAGCATTGCTTAAATATTCCTTCCTATGTAATCGCAAAACTCCCGAACGGTTGAGCAGTTTTGTTCCTCTCCCTTTAAGGGGATGGAAAATTCCGCCGCCAGATCCGAAAGGATGGCAAAATATTGCAGGCTGGTAGCGCCCAGCTCATGGATCAGATGGGCATCCGCATCGATGGAGGCGGGCGCACATTCCAGATGTTTTCCGATAATTTTCAATACCTGCCGCGCCGGTTGTTTTTCCCGATCAAATTCCGCCGCTGCTTCATTTTTCAGCTCCGAGAAGGGCAGCAGCGTTACCGCCCCCTGCTCGATCGCCCGCAGCAGATATTTCCGCCCCACCTTAATAGCGGTCTTAGGTGCGATGGGCTGATAGGTCAGCCAAAAGGCGCGGATCTGATGGGTAGAGGGCAAAGAATCGTTGATTGCATAAATCCGCCGAATCATCGCCTGCGCCCGCTCGGCGGCAAGATAGGGGCTGATCTGAACAACAAGGGAAAGCTGCTCTCCCTCCGCAGAGGGCAGGCCCAAAACGGAGAAATTCTGCGCCTCGGGCAGATCAAAATGCTGCTCCAGCCCATCGGGATTGATATTTTCGCCGTTTTCGCCGATAACAGCATCCCCCTTGCGCCCGCGGATATAATAGCTTCCGCGGGCATCGCATTCCATAATATCGCCGGTATCCATCCATTCGAGGGTGGGGATTTCCTGATCCTCAATGATGCGGCGGGTGCAAAGAGAGGTACCCTTTACCTGCAGCGTTCCCTCCGCGCTGATACGATATTCCACCGAATCAAAGGGCTTTCCGATGGAATTCAGATTGCGGCGGCAGGGGCGGGGATCCAGCTCAACAGAGGAGATGCCGATCTCGCTCATGCCAAATCCGTTATGCATCGGATAGCCGATGCCGTTGAAAAGCTCCAGCGCAGAATCTTTCAAATAGCTTCCGCCGCTGATGCAAAATTTGATGCTCCGCCCGAAAAGGGGATCGGTAACCGAGCGCATCATCCACATCGCAAACCGCGCGCCCCAAAAGGGAAAGAGATTTTGAAGGGCGGTGCAAAAGCGAATGCCGCGGCGCAGCGTTTCCGCCCGACCGCTCGCCTCTGCCTTTTTCCATACCTGCTTTTCAATGGTATGCCATAGAATAGGCACCGCAAACACATGGGTTACCTGATGGCGGCGGCAGGCCCGCAGAATGGTATCGGGCGCCAGATCCTTTAAAAAGACCAGCGTACGCCCGTAAAACGTAAACCAAAAATATACGGCAAAAAGGCCGAAAATGTGATAAAAGGGCAAAAAGGCCAAAAGCTTCAAGGAGCCGTTATGATGCAGGGTCATTCTGCGGCTTTGGCGCAGAATGGTGCGCGCATTCAGAATCTGAGCCGTCACCGCCTGCCCGTTATAAAAGCAGATGCTTTCCTTCAGGGAGGTGGCGGAGGTGGAAAGCGCGATCTCATTTTCAAAGGCGGCGGGGCAGCTGCCCTCCCCCTTCAATTCATCAAAGCAAATATATTCCCCGCTCAGGCCGCCGATCGTCTTGGCAAGAATATAGCGCACCTTCAGCGTTTTTAAAATCTGCTCCGAAAGGCTTGCGGGATGGCGGGTATTGATCAAATAGGGCTTATTCCCGCTGCGCAAAATCGCCCAAAAGGCCGCGATCCAATCAACGCAGTTTTCCATCTCCAGCCCGATATAGCCGCCGGTGGCGCCGATCCGTTCATAAAGCCCCGATGCCGCCTGCTCCGCTCGCTGCTGCACCTGCCGATAGGTATGGCGGCGGATGCGAAAGCCCGCAGTATCCTCCGCCATAATATAATCTCCATTGGCAAAGGTGATGCGGTAAATATCTTCAAAACTGCCCGCGCTTTGGTCCAAGGCGGCGCTATTATTAATCAGTAATTTTTTGAGTTGTTTGTTCATTCAAAAAACACCCTTGCATTCCCTAAATATCTTTGTTATTATAAAAACAACAGTTAATAGAATTATAGTATTTTATTAATTCAAAGTCAAGAGGAGGGATGCAAATGGAATGGCAGCTGAAATCGCTTTCGGATTTTTCGCAGGCGGAATATGAGCAATGCCTTGCCCTGATGCAGCCCGCGCGGCGGGAGGCGCTGCTGCGGCTGCGCCATGAGGAGCGGCGCCGCACCTCCGCGCTGGGGGAATGGATGGCCAAAAGTATGCTGGCCGCGCAGCTGGGCTGCCCGCTTGAGGCGCTGCAATTTGCCCGCTCCCCCAAGGGAAAGCCCTATGCGGAAAATTGCCCCCTCCATTTTAATATCAGCCATTGCGGGCCTTGGGTTGCGGCAATGGTAGATGCCCGCCCCTGCGGCATTGATCTGGAGCGGCTGCGCCCCATCAATCTAAAGCTGGCAGAGCGGATCTGCACCCCCGAGGAGCGGCTCGCCCTTTTCGGCGCAGCGCCCCTTGCCCCCTCCGAAGACCCCGCCCTGATCGAGCGATTTTTTAAAGTATGGTGCGCCAAGGAGGCCTATTTCAAATGCATCGGCAGCGGCATTACCGATCTGCAAAAAATCTCCCTGCAGGCGCTGCAATCGGGGCTGCGCTTTGATCAAAAAGAGGGGCATCTGATCGCTATTT
>JAZQDS010000035.1:0-48889 GCA_045546895.1 Eubacteriales bacterium
TTCCGCTGTGTATGTAAAGTCCGAATTGCTGAAAACGGAAGTCTCCCTTGATAATTGTATTAGATTTGAGTTTGTAAAAGGTTCTCTTTTTAATGATAAGATAACAACAATCTCAAACAAAGGAATTACTGAATGCGAACAGTTTCTTAACGAAATTAAAAGTGGACAAAAGGCTAAAGATGCTGGACTGTTTGATTTAGTAAAGCAACCTGACGGTACGTTGAAGAATTGTTATGTTTACGGGTATGTTTGTGGAGTTATACAGGACGATATCAATATAGTTATTCCTTTAGAAGTAATGTCATTTGACGATAAGGCATATTCAATTAAAATCAATGATATAGAATATGTTTTAGCTCAAGAATGGATTGATAAATTGATGAGCAAGTAATTCTATGAAATCAGAATGAAAATCCGTTTGATTAAGAGAAAATCCTCGGTTTTTAGGCAAATTTCATTCGTGTCATTAAATTCAAAACTCCCAAAAAATCCTCGTTCTTCGGAACGGGGATTTTTTTACCCAAGCCGACCGGCTTGGTATATCATCACGCGTCAGTGTGTATATCATCGCCGCAGGCGGATATCATCACACCTTTAGGTGTGCATTTCTGCTGGTTTGATGATATGCAATGATCTGCATTGATTATTAAAACAACACCGCAAGGGCTCAGCCCTTGCGGTGTTGTTTATGTTTTAGTCTTGAATTTTTTTGGCGTGAGCAAGCAGGTATTTTTCCGCTTCGGGATTCCAAAGATCGTTGTTTTGCTTGCAAAGGCGAGCCAGCTCGGCGAAGAGCGGATCGGTCTTGCCCAATTCTTCAAAATCGGAAATGGCGGTCAGCGGCAGATCAATATGGTTATAGATCAGCTTCTTGCCGCCGGGGATGGAGGGCAAATTCAAGGTGGTATCCACAACAGCGTTCAGGCCGCCGATATGGGTAACCAGACCGGAGGGATTCAGCTTGCCTGCGTTCATCATCGCAATGGCTTCCTGCATATCCTGGGTATTGCCGCCCGAGGTGCCGACTACATGGGTATAGAGATAATGCACTTTATACCAATTGAAGGGAGCCTTGAATTCGGAATCGGTGGGGCCGGCAAAGAAATTGAGGCATCCATCAAAGCCGAGGATATCATCCGCCTGCTCAATAACAGGCTTGACCGGAGCAAAGCAGACAACGTCATCATAGCCGGTGCCGCCGGTCAGCGATTTGAGATATTCGGTGGCGTTTTCCATCTTGGTATTAACATAATGCAGCTCAATGCCATTGGCCTTTGCATCTTCAACGGTATAAATGGAAGCGGCGCGCTCCAAGCGGGCTTCATCGATATCGGTTACTACCAACAGCGAAGGCTTGCGATCGCAATGGATGGCATAATCGATGGCGGCAAGGCCCATCGGGCCTACCGAGGCGAGCAGCGCCATTTTACCGCCCTCTTTGATGCCCATTTTATGGACATAAGAGCCGGCTTCGGTATGATACATCGCATGGAAGGTGCCGATAACGCAGCTCAAAGGCTCTGCCAAAGAGCCGAAATAATATGTATCGGAATGATAGGGCAAAAGGCAATTCGAAAGCAGGGTTTCGATGGGGATATTGCCATATTGCGAATTACCGCCGCAATATTGATAGGAATAGCCCGGCGCCTTCAGCGAGCCCTTATAATAATGGGCGGGCTGGATAACAAATTTATCGCCAACCTTATATTTATCTTTCCAATTTTCGCCGACCTCAACAATGTCGCCGCAGAACTCATGGCCTACAATTGTTGGGGTTAAGTCGCAACGGTCGGGAACGCGCTTATGATCGCCGCCCTCAATGGCCGCCTTATAGGTAGACATGCAAAGGCTATCGGAGATAACGCGCACACGAACATCGTCCGGCCCGATTGCGGGCAGCTCAACTTCATCTAAACGCAAATCGTTTTTGCCGTGGATACGAACAGCTTTTGTATTCATAATTTAATTTCTCCCAGTTTATTTGTTTTCTTCGTGGTGAATCAGCGTCCATGTGGCATCAATCAGATTTTGGAACATCGGATTCTCCATCGCCTTGATAATGAAGCTTTGGCGGGGGGAATTAATATCCTCTCCCGAGATCTGGAACATTCCATAGGCATCGCAAAGAGCGCGAAGCCGCTCCAGCTGGGCGGGGGTATTGCGGGTAGGCATATAGGTAACGGCCTTGACCCCCTCCTCTTTCAGGCATTCAAAGACATCCTCGAGATAATCATCTTCAAATTTCTGCGCCTTTTTATCACCGGTAACCGAATCGCCGACATCGCCCAAATAGGCATAGCAGAGATAAGCATCGATTTCCTCGCAAAGCTTAACCATATCGGAAAGCTTGGGGCATTCATCGGTGGCGTCAATAAAGACCTGGGGAACAAATGTCCCCTTGAGAATTCCCAAAACATCGTATTCATAGAAGGGATAGGCGGTATCCAGCAGCTGGCCTCTTTGTTTCTCGGATAAATTCATGCCCAAGGCGGTCAATTTATCGACCATCGGCTGCCCCTTGCCAACTTCTTTAACCAGCGCGATTGCCAAAGCGTACATCAGATGCCGCTCGGTTACACCGCCGTTATCCGCGGCCTCAGATAAAGGAAGAACATCCTTTTCATAATCCAGCGAAAGCCCGACCAATTCATTGATTTTAGCGAGCATTTTGCGATTACGCTCATGCCGCGCCGCACGATAGGGCTTAAAAAATTCGGTAAGAACATCGATTTTATCATGAGGGACCGATTGAATGGTCATATAAGAAACGCCTACCTGATCGGGATTATTGGTGCGGCGCCCTTCCAAACGGGTACCCTCCATCGAAACTCTTGCTTCCATCCCGATTGTGACCGGCATACCGATCATTTCGGCCGCCTCCAGAAATTCCTTTGCGCCGCTGATGGAATCATGATCGATGATGCCTGCGGTACAAAGCCCTTCCATCCGCGCAGCGTATACCGAGGCGGTAGGGGAATAGGGAGAGAAGGAATAGGTCGTATGGATATGGTTATTGATGTATTGAGGCACCATTTCAGGGAAGGTGGTGTCCTTTAAAACTTTTTTCAAATTGGCAAGGCGCTCCGCCTTGGTGGGTGCATTTAACAAATTTAAGATTTTAATATCAATCATTTATTCTTTGACCTCTTAATTCAACATTACTTGCCCGCCGGTAACGGGGATGGCTTGGCCGGTTTCATATTGCTGCTCAACGCAGTACATAATAGCGCGGGCAACATCGAGAGGCAAGCAGCCGCGGGCGATGGGGGTCTTGGATTCATAGAATTTGCGAACATCCGCAACGGTCTTGGCGCCGGGAACCTTGCCTGCCTTCAGATACTGAACGAAAAGGCCCTTTTCGGGATCGCTCCATAAGGGACCATCCAGATAGTTACCGGGGCAGATGGCGTTGACCTTAATATTATAGGCAACCAGCTCCAGAGCAAAGCTTTGCACCAAGCCGATCGCGCCGAATTTGGAGCCGGCATAGGCGAAGTTTTTGTTGGAACCTTCCAGACCGGATTTGGAGGACATCGCAATGAAATCAAACATTGCTTCGGGGGCAGCCTCATGCTGCGCCTGCATAATGGAGGCGGCATATTTGGCGCAGAGGAACAGGCCGGTATAATTAATGGCGGTAACAAAATCAAAATCCTTTTGCTCAAATTCCGCCAACGGGCCGGAGCGAACAACGCCGGCATTGGCAATAAAGAGATCCAAGCCGCCGAATTTTTCGACTGTTTGCTGCACCAGCGCCGCAACGCTTTCTTCATTGGAAACATTTACCGCGATTGCGCAGGCGCGATCGCCAAGCTCGCTTGCTACCTGCTCTGCCAGAGCAACATTCATATCTGCAATGATGATGGTAGCACCTTCTTTATAAAGCTCCTCGGCAATGCCCTTGCCAAAGCCTTGCGCCGCACCGGTAACGATGGTGATTTTTCCGGCAAGGCGGCCGTTACCTGCGGGTCTGTTGAAAACATTTTTCTTGGCAATTTCTTGCCATTTACTCATGTCAATACTCATTTTGATTCCTCCTATTTACTCTACGATTTATTTTCCTGCCAGAGATTTACGATATTTTTCGCTCTCCCAATTGGCAATGAAGCTCTTGGCGGCCTCGCCCATAGTGGAAAGGGGGCAGCCGGCGGCTTTGATATGGGATACAACAAAGACGACCGCAGTCAGCGTTTCCGCCATAACCTGCGCTTTTTTTGCATCCATCCGCATCCGAATGCAGCCGGTCTTGCAATCGGCAACGCATTGGCCCTCGTCCACAACCTCTTTATCCATCGAGAAAGAGCCGATCAAAAAGACCATCTGATCGGGATACAGGGGCTCTTCCAAGAGAAACTTTTCGGTATATTTGCCGCTTGCCACTTCTTTGGTCAGGAAGGGGCAAACAACCTCGAAAAGACCGGATTCGATTTCTTTAATCTCCACCTTGGGGAAGCAATCGCCGGTAATGCCGAATTGCTTTGCCAGCCGCTCATTGGCATCAGCATGCAAGGCAAGGCAACGATCGGGATCATCATCATGGGCAATAATACCGTGGTTTTGCATAATGATAATAGACGGAATTTTGCCGGTGGCTTCTTCTACGCGGCGCAGCTCATCGCGAATGGCGAAGGTAAGATTAGCGCCGGGATCAACATAGGGAACCATTCCCCAAGAATATTCCGCGCCTTCAAAGGCGGCGGTGCAAAGCTCCTTGCAATTGACCGCGCAGGCGGCCAGATTGGCATATACGCTATGGGTATGAACAACGAAGGTTTTAAGAATGGAATGGAAGCCCGCTTCCACCGAAGGGCGCAGCTGCGCCAACCCTTCGATGGTCTGGATGGATTCCTTGGCTTTGGCAGAGCCTGCATTTTCAACATTTTCAAATTGATTGGGCTCGCTGGTTAAGTAAAAACTGCGGATTGCAGCACCGTCTAAAACCGCATAAGCTTTATCCGGCTCAATATCCGAAAGGCAGAAGCCGGAGGCCTTGATGGCCATCAAACCGTCCGAAAGCTTTACCGAGGTATTTCCGCCGCCGCCCTGAACATAATCGGCGCGCGCCCCGGCTGCCTTGGAGATTCGGGAAAATTCCTTTAATAAATTGGCATTTTTCTCAAAAAACATCATACATACTCCTTTATACAAGTAATTAAATAAGACCTATTTATATAGGGCGCGGAAATCTGCCTTTGAATCTCTTGGAATCAATATTGCCCCTATATTAATACTATATCAATATAATTATATTCTTAACAGATTGAAATGTCAATCAAAAATACTATTAAAAAGGGATATTCCTCCAAAAGTTGAAGAAAGAAAAAACCGCAAGGGGTGGGCCCTTACGGTTTTACTGATTTATTCGCTTTGCGCATGGCGCTTGATGGCTTCAAAGGATTCATCACTGATATCATGCTCGATCTTGCAGGCATCCTCCGAGGCAATCTCGGGGGAGACGCCGAGGCGGATTAAAAAATTGGTAAGCATAGCGTGGCGCTCGTAGATCTTCTCGGCCACCTCCTGCCCCAAGGGGGTAAGGGTAAGGGAATGATCGGCATGCATCTCAACATACCCTCCCTGCTTCAAAAGGCTGATGGCGCGGCTGACCGAGGGCTTGGAATAGCCCATATATTCGCCAACATCCACCGAATGAACGGCCTTGCTCTTTTTGCAAAGAACATAGATGGTTTCCAGATACATTTCGCCCGATTCTTGCAGCGACATAGCCTTCTCCTTTCATCCGAGTATTAATATTATTATAGCACATCTTTTATTTTTTTCAAGGGATCTTTTGGGAAAGCAGATTTTTTAAAAAAGCACTTGAAAGATGAAGGGGATTTCGATATAATAATAACGTATTGTTTATTTTTTATATCGGGAGGGAAAAATGGTAAAAATCGGCTTTGATAATAACGAATATATCCGCCTGCAATCGCAAAATATTCGCGATCGCATTGCGATGTTTGGCGGCAAGCTCTATATGGAGTTTGGCGGCAAGCTTTTTGATGATTACCATGCAGCGCGCGTATTGCCGGGCTTTGAGCCGGATTCAAAGGTGAAGATGCTGATGAATCTGAAGGACGATGCGGAAATCATTGTTGCCATCAATGCCGATGCGATTGAAAAAAACAAGCGAAGAGGCGATCTCGGTATTACTTACGATCTGGATACTCTGCGGCTGATCGATGCCTTCCGCGGGATCGGCCTCTATGTTGGCAGCGTTGTTATTACCCGCTATACCGGCCAGCCGCTGGCGGAAGCCTTTGAAAAGCGGCTGATCAATCTCGGCATTAAAGTTTATCGCCATTATTCCATCAAGGATTATCCCTCCAATATTCCCTTGATTGTAAGCGATGAGGGCTTTGGAAAAAATGATTATATCGAAACCAAGCGCAAGCTGATCGTTGTTACCGGCCCCGGCCCCTGCAGCGGCAAGATGGCCACCTGCCTTTCCCAGCTTTATCATGAATATAAGCGGGGCGTTAAAGCGGGGTATGCGAAATTTGAAACCTTCCCGATCTGGAATTTGCCCCTCAAGCACCCTGTTAATGTTGCTTATGAGGCGGCAACCGCCGATCTGGATGATGTTAATATGATCGATCCTTTCCATCTGGAGGCCTATGGCGAGACTGCCATTAATTATAACCGCGATATCGAGATTTTTCCCGTTCTGAATGCGATGATGGAGCGGATTATGGGCAAATCTCCCTATAAGAGCCCTACCGATATGGGCGTTAATATGGCGGGCTGCGCCATCTGCGATGATGAGGCGGTAAGAGCAGCTGCCATTCAGGAGGTTATCCGCCGCTATTATTCCGCTCTTTGCTCGGTAAGGCAGGGGCTCGGCGAGCAAACAGAAGTCTCCCGCATTGAATTGCTGATGAATCAAATGAATACCTCGGTAAACGATCGGCCGGTTGTGGCCGCTGCCAATGAAAAGGCAGAGCTTACCGGCGCGCCCGCAACAGCGCTTTGCCTGCCCGATGGGCGGATTATTACCGGCAAGACCTCCTCTTTGCTGGGCGCTTCCTCCTCGCTGCTTTTGAATGCTTTGAAGGAGCTGGCGGGAATTCCCGATGAGGTGCAGCTTCTTTCGCCAACAATTATTGAGCCGATCCAGCGGATGAAAACCGGCGTTTTGGGCAATCATAATCCGCGGCTGCATACCGATGAGGTATTGATTGCGCTTTCCATCTGCGCTGCCTCTGATGAGCGGGCGCAGCAGGCAATGAAGCAATTGGAAAAGCTGAAAGGGCTGGAGCTTCATTCTTCGGTTATTCTTTCGCGGGTCGATGAGCAGACCTTCCGCAAGCTGGGGATTAATCTCACCTGCGAGCCTCGCTATCAGACCAAAAAACTTTATCACGCGTGAATATAAAAACTGCGGTAACTTGAGTTACCGCAGTTTTTTATTTTATTTATTGAAGAATTTTTCGCCGCAGCCGTAGTTTTCATAAACATAATCGATATCCTTATCGCCTCTGCCTGAAAGGCAAACCAAGATCGAGCCGTTGGGATGCTCCTTGGCATAGCGGATGGCATAAGCGAGAGCATGAGAACTTTCGATGGCGGGGATGATGCCCTCATAGCGGGAAAGCAGGAAGAAGGCTTCCATCGCCTCTTCATCGGTGGCGGTTTCATAATGGATCCGCCCCAGATCCCGCAGGAAAGCATGCTCGGGGCCAACGCCCGGATAATCCAAGCCGCTGGCAATGGAATAAACGGGGAGGGGATCGCCGTTTTCATCCTGCAAAACATAGCTATCGAAGCCATGCAGGCGGCCCTTGGTACCGAATTGCATGGTCGCGGCATGATCGCCGATCTTGGGGCCTTTGCCCAGTGGCTCAACGCCGTAGATCTCAACAGGATCTGCAAGGAAGGGGGTGAACATCCCCAGCGAATTGGAGCCGCCGCCAACACAAGCGGTAATGGCATCGGGATGATGGCCGGTCATTTCAAGGAATTGCTCCCGCGCTTCAATGCCGATTACCGATTGGAAATCTCTTACCATCATGGGGAAGGGATGGGGACCGAGGCAGGAGCCGATGCAATAGATGGCATCCTCATATTCGTTCATATAGGCCTCAAAAGCGGCGTCTACCGCCTCCTTGAGCGTTTTGAGCCCCTTGGTAACGGGGATTACATTAGCACCCAGCATCTTCATACGGATTACATTGGGCTTTTGCTTTTCGATATCAACCTCGCCCATATAAATATCGCATTCCATGCCGAAATAGGCGGCGGCGGTAGCCAGCGCAACGCCATGCTGCCCTGCGCCGGTCTCGGCGATCAGCTTCTTTTTGCCCATATATTTGGCCAAAAGGCCTTCGCCCATGCAATGATTGAGCTTATGGGCGCCGGTATGGTTCAGATCCTCGCGCTTCACATAGATCTGGCAATTTCCAAAAAGCTTGGAAAGCCGCTCGCAATGGTAAACAGGGGTGGGGCGTCCTTGAAAATCCTTGCGGATGCGGCGCAGCTCATTGATGAATTGCGCCGATTGGCAGATTGCCAGATAGGCATTATTGGCCTCCTTGAAGGCGGGCTCCAGCTCAGGGGGGAGATAGGCACCGCCGTATTCGCCGAAATAGCCATCGATAGAGGGATACTCTTTCAGGTAATTATCATAATCTCTGTATTTATTCATTTCCAAAAATCTCCTTATATATAATATGAAAAAATTACATTAAAAAAGCCCATACCTCCCGAAGGAAGTATGGGACAGAAAAAAACAATTTTCTGCGGTGCCACCCAATTTGATGATAATCATCCGCTCAGCCCGCACAATCATGCGGTTCGTTGCGATAACGGGCACGCCCCGTCGGCTACTACTTGCAAAAAATGCGTTCGGCCGCCCTCATAAGCCCATTCGGAGTTTCTTATCACTACCGCCATCCCAGCATCGGCGGCTCTCTTGGAGCTTCCAAAACTCTTACTTACTCTTATTCATCGGTTTATGTTAGTATAGCACAGGCAAAAATAACTGTCAAGATTTTTCTTAAAGGATCTTATTTTCTTTCAAATATTGCAAAAAAGCCTCGGGAGTAGAGAAATGATAGCCTTGCCAGCCTGCGGCGATCGCGCCCTCAACATTTTCAAGGGTATCATCGGCAAAAAGGATCTCGGCGGGGCAGAGACCGAATTTTTCAGCTGTATAATCATAGATCTCCCGATCGGGCTTGAGCATATGAATTTCATGGGAGAGAACCTCACCATCCAGCATTTGAAGCACCTCGCTGCCCGCTTTCACTTCCGGAAAGCGATGGGTAAAATTAGAGAGCAGATAGCAGGGGTAGCCCGCATCCTTTAATGCCCGAACAATCGGTACCATCTTGGGAAAGGGCGTAATGCATTTGGGCCAAACATCCAGATAGTCCCGCAGGAGCTTGGGATCAATCCAAGGATAATAAACCAGCAGGCGGCGATAGCATTCATCGGTATCGATATCGCCGCGATCGCAGGCCAGCCAAGGACTTCCCTCATCCAAGAGATGATCGAAAAAGCGCTTGGCAATCTCGGGACCTGCCATTTCTTCCATCAGATCCCGAAGGCCGCGATGAGCTAAAACACCGGAGCAATCAAAAACAATAGATTTTACCATTGGAATCCCTCTCTCTATATATTTCTATATTATGGAAGCAAAACGTTTTCGGGCGTCAGGGTGCCGCTCGATTCGATTCCTGCAAAATAGGCATCAAAGAGATCCCGCGCCACCGATCCGACATAGTTACCATGGGCGCCGTGTTCCACAACCACGCAGACCGCAATTTGAGGATCATCAGCGGGTGCAAAGGAAACGAAGATGCCGTTTGCGGTCCCTTTGGGGACCGAGGCGGTGCCGGTCTTGGCGCCGGCAGTCAGCTGATAGGAATAGCCAAAAACGCCCGCCGCGGTACCCGATTGGGCGCAGGCGACCATTCCCTCCATAATGGAATGGAAATTTTCGTCCTTCATTTTCAGCCGATCCAGCGCCTTGATCTTTTCGTTTTCAACGCAAACGCCGCTGGAGGCATCGTAGACCCCTTTTACAAGGTGGGTCTGATAGCGAGTGCCGCCATTGACGATGGTGGCAACATAATTGGCAAGTTGCAGGGGGGTAAAGAGATTATCCGATTGGCCGATAGCGGCCTGCAGCGTATCGCCCGGATACCAATATTCATCAATCTTTTTGCGGTATTCGGGGCCGGCCAAAACCCCTGCGGATTCGCCGATCTCAACCCCTGTTTTTTTGCCAAGGCCTAATTTCAGGCAATAATTATTCAGATGGGAGATGCCCATCCGATCGGCAGCTTCATAGAAATAATAGTTGCAGGAATTTTTCAGCGCCGCAACGATATCCTGATTGCCGTGGCCGCGGCCGTAATCGGAATAAACCCAGCATTTGGGGGTGTAGCTGGGGGCATATTTGGTATAGATACCGGTATCCCGAATCAGCTCATTGCGCCCCACCGCGCCCTCTTCCAAGGCGGCAATGCCTGTGGCCATCTTGAAGGTGGAGCCGGGGGCATAGGTGCCATAGAAGGCGCGATTAAAGAGAGGCTTGGTTTCATCGGTGGCAAGGGCGGAATAATCCGCTTCGTATTCATCCTGCGTATAGGTGGGATAGGTGGCGCTGGCCAGAACCGCGCCGCTATTCACATTGATGGCAACCACCGCGCCCGCATTGGCATCTTTGCCATCGCGTCCCGGCTCGCTTGAGCGGCGAACGATGGTTTCAATGCAGCTTTTCAGGGAGTCTTGCGCGATCTTTTGCAGATTGCTGTCAATGGTTAAAACAATATTATTTCCGCTTTGCGCTTCATCCAAAACAGTAACATTCAAAACCTTGCCCGAGGAATCCCGCTCGATGACCCGCGTACCATCGCTGCCCTTGAGCATGGATTCCATTGCTTTTTCAATTCCCGATTTACCTACCGTATCGTTCATTTTATAGCCCTTGGCGGCAAGCTCCTCATATTCCTCGGCATAGATTTTGCCAACATAGCCCAAAAGATGCGGGGCAATGGAGGGATCGGTATAATAACGGACCGGCTGCGTATCGATATCTACACCCAAGAATTCATCAGAAAGCTGCTTGATGGTCGCAACAAGATCAACGCTGACATTCTCGGCAAATTCATAGGGAGTGGAGAGGGAAAAGGCGGTCATCTTCATTTCATAGCGAACGCCCGCCAGCAGCCGCTGCTCCTCAGGGGCAAAGGCTTCCAAATCAAATTCCTCGATCAGCGCCGCCATAACCTCCTTGGCTGAGGGCGCGCCCTCAAGCTCCAGCGCTTTTAAAAGCTTTTGGAGAGCGGGATCATTTTTTTCTGCCGTAAAGGCGAAGGGCGCCTTCTTGCTTAAAGGAAGATTATCATGATAGGGCGCTTTATGCTTGTTCATCAGGTTGATCAGCTCTAAAATGATGGTATTTTGCTCTTCCTTGGGCATCAGCGCGCGGGTAAAGCGAACGCAATAGCCGGTGGTATTGGCCACCAAGCTGACGCCGTTGCAATCGTAGATTCCGCCGCGGGAGGCGGTAATATTCTCTGTGGAATAAATCTTTTTTTCCGATTCCTGCTTGTAATAATCACCATGCACCAGCTGCAGGCGGATCAGCGCAATGATATAGCAGAAAAAGACAAGTATAACGGCAGCCGATACCAAAATGGCGCGCATTTTACCGGTTTTAAAGGTCATTGCAGCTCCTCCTTTTTGCGCATTTTGCTATCGCAGAGCCAAATGATTCCATAGAGCGGGAAAGCGAAAAGGCCTGTGAAGAAAAAGGTGGGGAGGATCTGATGGACCAGCGCCTCGCCAAAGGAAAAATTTTCCCAGAGCAGCAGATGGAAAAGATAATTCCAAAGCTGATGAAATGCGGAAAGCAGCAGGGTAACATAGAGATAGACCAAGAATTTCCGCCGTAAAAAGACCTCCAGCGCAGCGGCAATCAAAAAGCCTGCAAACATAAAGAGGATGGCGTCTGTTCCCATCAGCCGCGAGGTGGTGAGCTGAGAGAGAATTCCTGCAATCAACCCGAACCATGCGGAGAAACGAGGAGACTCAAAAAAGGCAACGCCGGCGGTTAAGAGCAGCAAAAGAGAAGGCGCACACCCTAAAAAGTGCACGCCAAAAGCCGGCACGCTTTGCAAAAGAAAGCATACCAGCGTTAAACCGACATATAATATAAATTTCCAATAACTTCGAGGTCTGCTAAACATTAGCCTTCACTTTCAAAATTGGTAATAACAAATACGGTACTGACCTTATGAACATCAACAGCCGGCTCCAGAATGGCATATTGAGAGATGCCATGGCTTTCGGTATGCAATTCGCGCACCCGACCCAGCAAAACGCCCTTGGGAAACACCCCGCCGACTCCGCTGGTTTCAACCGTATCGCCGCTTTGCAGCTCAACCGCTGTATCCAGATAAGCGAGCTTCAGCAGCCCATCGGCTGCCAGCGCATAATCCCAATCCAGAACCCCGACATCGCGGGTGCGGGTAACGATTGCGCCGATTTCGCAGGAGGAATCCAGAACGGTTGTGACCTTGCTCCAGGTCAGGCCCAGCTCGCTGATGTAGCCAACAACGCCTTCGGCGGTCATAACAAGATCTTTTTCCCGCAGCCCATCGGCAGAGCCCTTGCTGAGGGTAAGGGTATGGGCATAGCCGTTTTGATCGCTGCCGACAACCTGGCAGGAAGCAAATTCAAAATCGGCATGTTCCTTGGCGATGCCCAGCATGGCCTTAAGGCTTTCATTTTCCTTGGCATAGCCTTCGGCATCGCGAATCAGCTGGGCAGAGCTTGCCAGCTGATTTTTTAATTTATCGTTTTCCTCTTCCAGCGCTTCATATTCGGTATAGGCCTTGATCAGATTGCCGCCGGAACGGATGACGGTTGTGCAAAATTTTTGCACCGGCGTTACCAGCGTTCCTGCGAGGTTTTCGAGCATACTGAGATGGCCGTTGGAGGCAGCGTCCATAATAGTCATTCCCAGCAGCAAAACCGCAACAATGCAGATGGCAATGAAGGTGCCGGATTTAAAGAAGCCCTTCATCAGCGGCCGAGGCTGGCCCAGATGGCGGGATTTTCAAGGCTTTTGCCGGTTCCCAGCGCAACGCAGTCCAGCGGGTTTTCAGCGATATATACCGGCATTCCGGTAACCTTATTGATCAGCGCATCCAGCCCGCGCAGCAAGGCGCCGCCGCCGGTAAGGGTAATACCGTGATCAATAATATCCGCTGCCAATTCGGGGGGAGTATCTTCCAGAGTCTGCTTGATGGCATCGATAACGATCTGAACGGATTCCGCCAGCGCTTCCCGAATATGGGCGGCGCTGATATCAACATTCTTGGGCAGGCCGGTAATCAGATCGCGCCCCCGAACGCTCATGGTGCCTTCGTTATCGTAAGGATAAGCAGAGCCGATCTCAAATTTGATCTCTTCGGCGGTACGATCGCCGATCAGCAGGTTGAAATGCTTTTTAACATAGGCAACGATGGCTGCATCAAAAGAATCCCCCGCAACCCGAACCGAGCGGGAGGAAACAATGCCGCCCAGGGAAATAACAGCAACCTCGGAGGTGCCGCCGCCGATATCAACAACCATGCTGCCGGTAGGCTCACCAACAGGCAGATCGGCGCCGATGGCGGCCGCAAGCGGCTCCTCGATAATTCTTACTTCCTTGGCGCCGGTTTCATAAGCGGCATTTTCCACCGCCCGATGCTCAACATCGGTAACGCCGAAGGGGATGCAGATCAAGATCCGCTTTTTGGAAAAGGCATTGTTGCCCATGGTCTTTTTCAGGAAAAATCGCAGCATTGCAGAGCCGCATTCGAAATCGGCGATAACCCCCTCCTTCAGAGGGCGAACGGCGCGGATGCTATCGGGAGTACGCCCGATCATATCCTTTGCCTCTTTACCGACCGCAACAACGCGGTTGGCAGAAGAATCGATGGCAACAACGCTGGGCTCGCGCAGGATGATTCCCTTGCCGCTGCGATAAACGATGGTATTGGCAGTACCGAGATCAATGCCAATATCGGTATAATTTAAGAAACGTAAGATTTTTTTAAGTTTAAAATTTTTGAGGTTTGCCATTTTTGATTCCTTTCTCTTCTTTAATGGTCTTTATAATTTCTTCAAATCGCTCCAAGGGGAAGCCGACAACATTATGGTAGCTTCCGCGGATTTCGGCCACAAAGCCGCTATCCTGGATACCGTAACTCCCTGCTTTATCAAAAGGAGAGCCACTTGCGATATAGGCTTCAATTTCTTCGATGCTGAGCGCGCGGAATTGGACTTCGGTTCGCTCGGCAAAGGCGCGGGTGACGCTGCCCATCCGCAGCCAAACACCGGTAAATACCTCATGGGTTTGCCCGCTCAAGGCCGCAAGGGTTTCCGCCGCCTCCCGCGCATCGCGGGGCTTGCCGAGGATTTTACCCTGAAAGACAACAACGGTATCCGCTGCAACAATGAGCCGATCAGGCTGCGGCGCAATCGAGCGCCCTTTGCCTTCGGCAAGGGCTGCCACCAGCGCGCAAGGCGCCTGCTCTGCGATTGCCGATTCATCGAAACGGGGTGAAACAACGGTAACATCGTAGCCCGCTTCGCTTAAAATCTGATGGCGCCGCGGGGAGGCGGAAGCTAAAAGGATTTTCATGAATGAAAGCCCATCTGCCCCTGCTGATATTGGGCCAGCTGATTGCGCAAAAGATCGTTTTCCCGCTCCAGCCGCTCCAGCTGCTCGCTGCGGCTGCGCTGATTGGCCTCCTCCAGCTGCTCCAGATAAAGGCGGATCTCATCCCGCAGGCGAGCGCAGGATTCCTTATTCTTTTCATTCTCATCGCATAGATCCAGCGCGCAAAGAATCGCCGCCAATCCAACATTTAATTTGGGATTGCCGGTCATCAGGGCGCGGATTTTTGAATCAACTGTTTCAGCCAGCGAGATGGTATAATCCCGCTCCGCATCGGTTGAAACAACGAATTCACTTCCTGCAACAGAAATGCTGATTTTATTCTTTCCCATAGGGTTTCCCTCCTATGAATTTAATTTGATATCTTTCTAACTATCTATTATAAAATAAGTTTATAAATATTTCAAGATAATATTTGACATCATTTGTAAAAAATATTATAATAACAAAAAATGCAGCGTGAATGAGGAAAAAATGATGTTGTTTTTGAAATATGCGGCGGCAGCCTTTAATAATGTTTCGATCCTTGCGATCTTGGTGATTATCGGTTTTCTTTGCGATAAGGCAAAAATCTTCACCCAATCGGTAGCAAAAGCCTGTAATGATCTGCTTTTCTATATTATCACTCCCGCAGTAATCATCAATTCCTTTCTGAATGTTGAATTTACCGCCGAAAAAGGCTTTTCCTTTTTGCTTGCCTTTGGCATTATCGCTGCTTTCCATCTGGTCGGGATCCTGCTGGTGAAATTTCTTTTTCGCTCCTCCGGCGCGGATCGGCCGATTTTTCAATATGCTGCAATGTATGGAAATATGGGCTATATGGGCCTGCCGCTTGCCGAAGCGGTGGCGGGGGAAGAGGGCGTATTCTTTTGCTCTGCCGCGGTTATTGTTTTTAATATTTTTGCCTTTACCCATGGCATCAGTCTGATGAAAAAGGGGGATGAAAAGGCGTCTGTTAAGAATATTCTGATCAATCCGGGCACCATCGGCGTTATAATTGGCCTGCCCCTCTTTTTGCTGAATGTGAATCTTCCTCCCGTTATCGGCAAGCCGATCGATTATCTCGGCAGCTTGATGACCCCGCTTGCCATGCTGATGTTTGGTACCTATCTCGCCAATACCGATCTGCTCGGAATGTTTCGAAAAAAAGAGAATTATATTGTTGCGCTGATCAAATTGGCGTTTCTCCCGCTGCTCGCCATCGGCGCCCTTTGGCTTTGCGGGATTCGCGGCAGCCTTCTTGTTACCATGGCGGTGGTTTGCAGCGCACCTACCGCCGCCAATACCGCCATGTTTGCCGCTAAATACGATCTGGATACCGGCGTTGCCTCCAAGGCAAGCGGATTCACCAGCGTTCTATCGGTTATTACAATGCCTTTATGTATCGCCCTGGCAGATGTCATAGGCTAAAAATACCCGCAATTGGCGCGGGACTTCCTTTTTCCTCCTCGGCGTATCGGTATACGCCGTCGGACGAAGAAAGAAACTTCCTCATCCAATTGCGGGCATTTTAGATAAGAAATCGAACCCGGCGCGGAACTTCCTTTTTCCTCCTCGGCGTATCGGCATACCTCCTCATCCAATTGCGGGCATTTTAGATGAGAAATCGAACCCGGCGGGGAACTTCCTTTTTTATCTTCGGTATAAATTAAATGAAAAAGAGCGAATCTTTGGATTCGCTCTTTTTATTCTTTCAGTTCTTCGGCAATATTCAGCAGTTTGCCGAGCAATTGATCTTGCTGGGATTTCCAATAGTCTGCATCGCATACAATGATCAAGAATTTCTTGGCTCGGCTGACAGCGGTGTTGATGATGTTCTTTCCGTTGCTGATAGGGGAGCGGGAATTGGTAAACCATTTATCGGTAGTATCTACAACGCTGAGAATAACATAATCCCATTCCATTCCTTGGGAATTATGAATCGTATGAACCGTTGTTTCGGGCGGGAGCTTGCGGCGAAGCAGATGACGTTGGTTTCTGTAAGGAGTAAGAACACCAAGCTCCTCCCCTTGCAATTTTTGCATAAGGGCTTGGATTGCTTCTGCTTCCGCAGGATTTGTTCTCTTTTCTTCCGGATTATCCGGAATACTTTTTCTTGGAACATGGAGAAAAAGAATTTCGGTATTTTGATCCGGAGACCCTTCTAATTGGTTGGAGTATACCGAGCCCGCTAAAACAGAAGCGAGCTTTGCTCCAAATCGATAGGAGCGGGTGAGGTCGTATTTCTTTAAAACAGAAAAATCAGGGGATGAATGTTTGAAATAACTGTCATAAAGGGTGTTGAAATCATTTGTAAAAATCTGTTCCAGATAAATTGCGGATTGGGCCCATAAAACAATGGGGGCATATTCTTCCTTTTCAATGAGCGGATCATTGATTTCGCAAACCGGCGGAAGCTGCATATGATCTCCCAGGAGGGTGAGCGGGCAATGGAAGGCGGTCAGCGTTGCAGCCGTTCATTCAAGGTGTGAATACGCAAAATACGGCTTTTCATATTCATCTCGATTGGAGTGAAAAGAACCAGCGATTCTTCTTTGATTTTGAGATATATCTTTTCCAGATGCGGAAGCGCCTTTTGCAATTTAAGCTCATAATAAGGCGGCTCCGCGGTAACCGCAACCACCTGGATTTCGCTGGTGGAAAGCTGCTTTTCTACGGCATACTTATGATAGATGGAAATACTCTTTTTAGCGATTTCAGCATAATCGGATGTTGTCATGTTCTCTCCCAAAATGGTAAATTTTTATAATACTCCGCGGTAATAAAGGCCGCGGGTATGGCCTTCCGGCGGTGCGGCAAAGCCCTCGGCATAGCCTTCAATGATGCGGGCAATTTCTGCAGGAGATTCATCGGTAAAGAGCAGCCGCCCGAAAGCAACTCCGCTTTCCTGCCATTCGCGGCTGCGATCGGCAAGCCATAGCGGGGCGCTGTTAAAAAGGGTATTACGGCAATCGTTGCCGCAGGCGATCGGGAAGCTGCGGCCGGTACGATCGGTAAGGGCTCCGCCTGCCCCCTTTTTACAGGGGCCGATATTTTTTAAAATACAATTGCGGGTTTCCATCAGCGGCAGGCGGCCGTAAACAATCATTCCGCAGGGCAGGGGCTTGGGCAGCCGCCGCAGCTGGGGCAGGGTTAATTCAAAGGAAAGGGTAGCATCCTCCGCAACGCCGCAAAGGGCTTCGGCGGCATAGCGATTGGCGATATTAAAAGAGAAATCAGCGCTGACCCGATAGCCGATTTTCCGCAGCGGCTCCGGATGCCCCGGATTGCGGCAAAGGGCGCGGCGAAAGCCCATATCATAGAGCTTTTGAGCCAGAGCAATCAGCGCCTCCTCTTCGATTACGGCAGGGAAAAAGACCCCCGCCCGTTCATCGGCGGCAAAGGGGGCGCAGGCGGCTGTTTTTTGAGCATTCAGCCAATAGCGCCAAAGGCGTGAATCGGGCGTGGGAAGCGCCTTTTCGGGATCCCAAAACCAGCCCTCAAGCAACGGCTTTTGGGGATTGCGCAGCGGCTCTGCGGGCGGGATTTCCATCGGGAAAAAGGGATGAGGCTTGGGGGAAAAATGCTGCTCCAGCAAGGCGATTGCATCCCTGCGCAGCGCATTGAAGGCGGCGGCGGGATAAAAGAGATCGTGATGGATGCGGGCGGTACATTCTTCGATTTCAAAGGGGGTTCCGCCCAGCTTGGAAAGGGAGCGGATGGCATCCTCCGCAGTCACCTCTTTTTTGAGGGCGGGCTGCGGCGCCGCGCCTTGCAATTCCGCCTTGAAATCCTCGCAGCGAACGCTTAGTTTACAGCTTTCCTCCCGCATAAACAAATGAAAAGAAACCGCACGTTTTTTGGGCTCATAGCCCTCCTCCAGCGTTTTAACAACCTCTTGAACCGCTTGCTTATAATCGGCATAGGCAGTTTTGGTTTTTATGCCGAACATATCGGGGCCGAGGGATTCTGTAAGATATCCGTTTGTGAAGCCGTTGCGGGAAAAAATATGGGCAAGGCGGGAAATATCCTCCGCTGCAACAGGCGTACCGTTTAATGCCTTGCGATAGGCGGCGGTAACGCTGCCTACATATTCGGGAGATTTCAGCCGCCCTTCGATTTTGAGAGAGGCAACCCCCGCCGCTTGCAGCGCAGAAAGCATCGGGAGAGTGCATAGATCCTTAAGGCTCAGGGGATAGCGATCTCCCGCATAAGGCAAGCGGCAGGGCTGGGCGCAAAGGCCGCGGTTACCGCTTTTTTGGCCGATAACGGCAGAAAGATAGCAATTTCCGCTGTAACACATACAAAGAGCGCCATGGGCAAAAACCTCCAATTCCATATCGGAGGCGGCAGCGATGGCGCGGATTTCCCGAAGCGAAAGCTCCCGCGCCAAAACGACCCGCTTGAAGCCTTCTTTTTTCAAAAACTTCACTCCTGCGGGGGTATGAATATTCATCTGTGTTGAGGCATGGAGCGGCAGGGAGGGGCAGACCTTCCGGAGGATTCGGGCGGTACCGAGATCGGATACAATCGCCGCATCGGCGCCTGCCGCGGCAATCTCCTCTGCCAGCTGCAAAAGGGCAGGCAGCTCGTCCTCGCGGGTGAGGGTATTGACCGTAACATAGACCTTGACCTTCCGCAGGCGACAATAGGCGCAAAGGGCGCGCAGCTCCTCGCCCGAAAAGCCCTTTGCGGCGCGGCGGGCATTGAGAATCCGCCCGCCCACATAGATGGCATCGGCTCCGTTATGAACCGCGCTGCGGGCGGCGGCAAAATCCCCTGCGGGGGCTAAAATCTCCATAAAATAACCTCATTTTCGTCAAAAAGTAATTTAATTATAATCAAATTTAAAGAATATTTCAACCGCTTCTTGACGAATGGGAGAAAAAAGGGTAAAATAAAAAAGTATTATTATGAATTAATGGAGCGGAAACGATGAATAAATTCGCAGTTTTCTTTCGCAAATACGGTCATAAAATCCTGACCTTCCTGATCGGGCTGGCCTTTCTCAGCGCTTGCGCCTTCTTTTTGGTAATGGGCGGAATTCGGGTTTACCGAATGTTTGAGCCTGAAAATATTTATGAAAAAAATGTCGATCCCGCATTGATCAGCTCCTCTGCGCCTTTTGATGAGCTGAAGGATTCGGGGCTGAAAGAAGGCTCGGATGAATATTTCGAGCAATATATTGCTAATTTTGTTCGCCAGAATTTCCCCGGTTTTACCGATCCCTTGGCGCTGGATACCGATTATTTTATTTCCTACGGTATATGGCAGGCCATCAAGGTAAATGGGCAGGGTGTTTATGCTCAGGCGGAAGACGGCAGCTTTCGTGTGCCCAAGGAGGATGTTGAAAAATACGCGCGCTATAGCTTTGAATATGCCGGAAAATTTGAAAATCGTACCGTTGATATCTGCGGTAAATTTACCTATGATCGGCTGAGCGGCTGCTATAAGGTGCCGGGTGCATTGGAATATACCGACCTTGTGCCGAAGGTGCTGGATGTGGAATATGATAAGGAGGCCATGGTTTATACCGTTTTGGTGGATTGCTATTACAGCGATGGTTTGACCGAAGAGGATGTTACCGAGAATTCCAAGAATTTTGCCAAGCGGCTTTCCATCACTCTGCAAAAGAGCGAGGAGATACAGGAGCTGGACGGGGAAGAAGTGATTGAGACCCAATATCGCTATACCTCCTGCGCGCTGGTAGATGAAACGGTTTCCGAATGATATGTTTTTAGAATAAAAATAGCCGGAGATCTTCTCCGGCTATTCTCTTGAGAATATCCGAGCCTGCCTTAAAGCGGGATGTTTCGGTGTTCTTTACTTATCTTTCTTTGATCGGGCAATAAAAGGAGAATGAAATGAAGGAACGGATGCAGACAGCCTATCGGGCGTTTCGGGCAACGGCCTATCGGCAAAAAAATGAAGCGGCGCTGGTTTGCGGGCGCCGCTCGCTGAGCTATGGTGAGCTGCTGTTGCAGATAGAGTATACTTATAATACTTTTCGCCAGATGAAGGCGGAGGTGGGCGAGCGGGCGGCGATCTGGCTGCCGAATCAGCCCGAGCTGATCGCCTGCTTTTATGCCCTTTCCCGCCTGGGCGGAGTTCCCTTGCTGATCCATCCTCAGGCGGCTGCGAGCGAGGTTTTGGCGATGATGCGCTCGGCGGGCGCCGAGCGGCTGATAACAACGCCGGAGCGGTATCTTCGCTATTGCCGCGAGGGCGCGCCCTTGCCGCGGGGCAAGCTGGTTCTTTGCCGCGCGGTGGGAGAGGCTGATGTTTTCGGCGAGGATTTTGAGCCTTATTTTCTTGATCGGATGAATGAAGAAAATGTTTATAATGCCGCTGAAATACCCTTTGAGGATGCAGAAAAAGCAGCAGCGCTGTTTAGCGGAAGCGGCAGCTATGCGGCGGTAAGATTGGCGGAATATAAGCCCATTGAATTGCTGGAGGCGGCGGAGGCGCTTTACGCCCCCTTTGCCCAAGCGGAAACCATTTACTGCGGTCTTTCTTTGGCAACGGAATGCGGGCTTTTGGCCATGCATGGCGCCCTTTGCGGCGGGCGCTGCCTGATCCTCGGAGAGGAGGCGCCGATGGCGCTGCTGAGGGAGAAAAAGCCGATGCTGCTGATTGCATCCGAAGGCTTCTTTTGGCGGCTGCGCCGCGCTGCTGCGGCGGAGCGCAAAAAATATCCCTTTTTACTGGGCGGAATTCAGGCAGGCAAGCCCATCAGCCCGCTGATGGAAAAATTCGCGGCGCGCACTCTGCAGCAGCTGGGTTGCAAGGGCGCGCTGATAGCGCCGCCCCTTGCGCTGAAAACGGCGGATCCCGAAATGCTTTACGGCGAGGATCTCGGTATTATCGCCGCTGATATTGAAGCACTTGCCGCGGCGATGGAAGGGATTGCGGCCGGCCGCTTTATGGAAAAGGAAGGGCGGCTGATCTTGCAGCTTAAGGCGGAGGATGGCGCGGATCCCGAGGAATTGGGACGCGCAGTATGGGAGCAGCTGCGGAGGAAGGTTAATCGCTGCCATCTTCCCCAAAGCCTGGAATTTTGTGCATATCTTTAAAAAAAATACTTTACTATTAAAGATTGTTATGATAAAATATATTATAATTTGCATAAGAAAGGAGAAGCATTATGGGAACAGTCATCAGCATCGTTTCCGGCAAGGGCGGAGTCGGGAAGACAACCCTTACCGCAAATCTTGCTTTTTCCCTGGCGATGGCGGGCCATTCGGTGATCGCGATCGATGGAGATATGGGCTTGCGCAATCTGGATATTTTGCTGGGGCTGGAAAGTAAGGCTTCTTATGATCTGCTGGATGTTTTGGAGGATCGCTGCCCGGTAAGCAAGGCGATCGTTGTTCATGAAACCTTCGGCAATTTGCATTTTATAGCGGGGGCGGAGGATCCTGCCGCCTCTATTGATCGCAGGGCGTTCCGCCGCCTTTGCCGCTGGCTCGGTGAGCGTTATGAATATTTGCTGATCGATGCTCCGGCGGGCGTTGGCGAAGGGTTTCGCAATGCTGTTTTTTGCGCGCAGCGCTGCATCGTTGTATCTACCCCCGATCTTACCGCGGTAAGGGATGCGGGGCGAACAGCTGCCATCATCGGCGGGCTGCGGGATATGCGCTGCGAGCTGGTGATCAATAAAGTACGTAAGCAGATGATTAAAAAGGGATATCTGCAAAATGTGGATGCGGTAATGGATTCGGTGTCCTTGCCGTTGCTGGGGCTGGTGCCTCATGATGAGAAGGTTGTTATCTCTTCCAATTGCGGCGAGATTTTGCCGCGCGGCAAGAGCGTAACCGCCACCGCCTTTAAAAACATAGCGCGGCGCCTTGAAGGGGAAGATGTTCCGCTGGCGCCTTTTTGGAGAAAGTAAGAGGAGAATAGAAAAAGATGAAAATCGCCCTAATTGCTCATGAAAAGAAAAAAGAATTAATGGTGCAATTCTGCATCGCTTATGCGGGCATTTTGGCTAAGCATAATTTATGCGCCACCGCAACGACCGGAAATTTGATCGCGGAAGCAACCGGCCTTGAAATCAATAAGGTTTTGAGCGGCCCCCATGGCGGCGAGGATCAGATCGCAGCGCGGATCTCCTATGGTGAGATCGATGTTTTGCTCTTTTTCCGCGATCCCCTTACCCCAACAACCCGCGAGCGCGAAGAGCTTGGCGTTTTGCGCTTATGCGATGTTCATAATGTTCCTGTTGCTACCAATATCGCTACCGCCGAAGTTATCATCATGGCGCTGGAACGCGGCGATTTGGATTGGCGCGAAATCAATAAATAAATATTGGATGGGTAAAGGGCTTTGAAAAGAGCCCTTTACCCATTATAAGAATTTCAGTAATTCAGAAAAGAGGAAGAAAACTATGGCTCAGATTACAGCCCCCAAGGGCACGCAGGATATCCTGCCCAAGGAGTCCGTTCGCTGGCAACGCGCCGAAGCGATCATCCGCGAGCTTTGCGCGCAATACGGCTTTCGGGAAATCCGCACTCCGGTATTTGAACATACCGAGGTATTTGTTCGGGGTGTGGGGGAGACTACCGATGTTGTAACAAAAGAGATGTATACCTTCGAGGATAAGGGCGGCCGCTCGGTAACGCTGCGCCCCGAAGGAACCGCAGGCATTGTTCGCTCCTTTGTTGAAAACGGGCTTTTCAACGAAGCGCTGCCTACCAAGCTTTATTACATGATTCAATGCTTCCGCTATGAAAAGCCGCAAAAGGGTCGGCTGCGGGAATTTCATCAATTCGGGCTGGAGCTTTTCGGCGCGCCCGATCCGCTGGCGGATGCAACAATTATTTCGCTGCCCTATCGGCTCTTTCAGCGTGTTGGCCTTTCGGGGATTTCGCTGGAATTGAATTCCATCGGCTGCCGCGAATGCCGCGCCAAATATCGCGAAGCGCTGATCGCTTATTTTGAAAAGGATCAGGAAACCCTTTGCCCCACCTGCAAGGAGCGGCTTTATAAAAATCCGATGCGGATCCTTGATTGCAAGAGCGAGATCTGCCGCGGGGTTGCCAAGAATGCTCCGCTGATTACCGATTATCTTTGCGAGGATTGCGATGCGCATTTCGCGGCGGTAAAGGGCTATCTGGATGAGATGCAGATCGCCTATCGGGTCAATCCCCGCATTGTTCGCGGTTTGGATTATTATAATCGAACCGTCTTTGAATTTGTAAGCGATCAGATCGGCGCGCAAGGGACTGTTTGCGGCGGCGGAAGATATGACGGTATGACCGAGCAATTCGGCGGCGCGCCGCAGCCCGGTATCGGCTTTGCGATGGGTATGGAGCGCTTTATGCTGGTATTGGAGCAGGCGGGAATTGAGCTGCCTGCGGAGCGGGATTGCGATCTTTTCCTGATCCCGCTGGGCGATCGGGCCACCAAAGAAACGGTAAGGCTTTGCGCTAAGCTGCTGGATCAGGGGGCGCGGGTACAATACGATCTGATGCGCCGCTCGGTAAAGGCGCAGATGAAATATGCCGATAAGATCGGCGCGGCCTGCACCGCAGTTATCGGCGACAGCGAGCTGGATAACGGCGAAATTACGATTAAAAATATGGCAGACGGGCGCCAGCAAGCAATTGCGCTCAATGCGATTAACAAAGAATGGCTGGAGGAATTTTGCAAATGAGAAGAACTAATTATTGCGGGGAGATCACTGTTGAACAAATCGGGCAGAAGGTAACGGTATGCGGCTGGGTTCAGCGCCAGCGGGATCTGGGCGGCCTGATCTTTATCGATCTCAGAGATCGCACCGGCTTGATTCAGCTGCAATTTGATGAATCGGTAAATAAGCCCGCCTTTGATGCGGCCTTCGGCGTTCGCAGCGAATATGTTTTGGAGGTAACCGGTACGGTTGCCAAGCGCGGCGGCGCAGTTAATGAAAATCTTAAGACCGGTATGCTGGAAATCTTGGCAGATACTGTTAAAATCTGGGCCAAGGCCAAGACTCCGCCCTTTGAAATTGTTGAAAACAGCAATGTTAATGAGGAGCTGCGGCTGAAGCATCGCTATCTGGATCTTCGCCGCCCCGATTTGCAGGGAAATATTTTGATGCGTCATCGCATTACCAAGATTACCCGCGATTATTTTGATGAAAACGGATTTATCGAGATCGATACCCCGATGCTGATGAAATCCACCCCCGAGGGCGCGCGGGATTATCTTGTTCCCAGCCGTGTTCATCCCGGCAGCTTCTATGCGCTGCCCCAATCGCCCCAGATTTATAAGCAGCTGACGATGGTAGCAGGCTTTGATCGCTATATGCAGATAGCGCGCTGCTTCCGCGATGAGGATCTGCGGGCAGATCGCCAGCCCGAATTTACCCAGATCGATCTGGAAATGTCGTTTGTTGATATGGAAGATGTTCTTGCCATCGGCGAGGGCTTTATGGAGCGGCTTTTCAAGGAGGCGCTGGACGAGCAGATCAGCCTGCCGCTGCCCCGCCTGACCTATCAGGAGGCGATGGAGCGCTATGGCTCCGATAAGCCTGATACCCGCTTTGGGATGGAGCTTTTTGATATCAGCGATATTGCCAAGGATTGCGGTTTCGGCGTTTTCAGCGGTGCCATTGAAGCGGGCGGCAGCGTTCGCGGCATTACCGCCGAGGGCGGCGCCAATATCCTCACCCGCAAGGAGATTGATAAGCTGACCGAGCATGCCCGCGGCATCGGCGCCAAGGGTCTTGCTTATATTCGCTGGATGCCTGAGGGCATCAATTGCTCCTTCTCCAAATTTATGACCGAGGATGAAATGAAGGCTATTTTGGAGCGGGCGGGCGCCAAGGAAGGGGATGTTGTGCTCTTTGTTGCGGATGCCAAAAACAGCATTGTTTTGGGTACCTTGGGCGCGCTGCGCTTGATTGTTTCCGAAAAGCTGGGGATCGAAAAGAAGGGCTATCAGCTGCTCTGGATTACCGAATTCCCCTTCTTCGATTGGGATGAGGATCAAAAAACCTGGGTGGCGATGCACCATCCGTTTACCTCCCCGCTGGATGAATGCCTTGATTATCTGGAAACCGATAAGGCAAATGTTCGGGCGAAGGCCTACGATCTTGTTTTGAACGGCGTTGAGCTGGCCAGCGGCTCCATTCGGATCACCGATCCCGAGCTGCAGGCGCGGATCTTTGATATGCTGGGCCTATCTGATGAGGAAGCCCATCATAAATTCGGCTTCCTGCTGGATGCTTTCCAATACGGTGCGCCGCCCCATGGCGGCATGGGCCTCGGCCTCGACCGCTTGGTAATGCAGATGCTGGGCCTGAAAAACCTGCGGGATGTTGTTCCCTTCCCCAAGGTTCAGAATGCTTCCGAGCTGATGAGCAATTGCCCCTCCGAGGTTTCGGCAGAGCAGCTGGAGGAGCTGGGCATTATCCTTGCCAAAAAAGATTAACAGAATGTTTACAGCGCGGAATGCGCCGATATGTTAAAATAGAATTACACCCCCGAAGAATGCAAGGAGGACTTCTATGATCGAAGTAAAAAATATCGTAAAAAAATACGGCGATAAATATGCCGTAAACGATATCTCATTTAAAATCGAGACCGGCGAGATTGTTGGCTTTCTCGGCCCCAACGGCGCGGGGAAATCAACAACGATGAATATTCTTACCGGCTATCTTTCCGCCAATAGCGGAACCGCGGTGATCGATGGAATCGATATCCTTGAAAATCCCATCGAGGCCAAACGAATGATCGGCTTTTTGCCCGAGCAGCCGCCCCTTTATATGGATATGACGGTAAGGGAGTATCTGAATTTTGTTTATGATCTTAAGGGCTGTAAGTTCCCCCGTAAAGAGCATTTGCAGGAGATTTGCGAGCTGATTAAGATTCAGGATGTTTACGATCGGATGATCAAAAACCTTTCCAAGGGCTATCGCCAGCGGGTTGGCTTTGCGCAGGCGCTGGTGGGAAATCCGCCGGTATTGATTTTGGATGAGCCTACGGTTGGATTGGATCCTCGCCAGATCATCGAGATCCGCAATCTGATTCAGCGGCTCGGCAAGCGCCATACCGTTATTCTCTCTACCCATATTTTGCAGGAAGTGCAATCGGTATGCGATCGGATTATCGTTATTAATAAAGGGCAGCTGATTGCCGATGGTACTGCGGATGCCCTTACTTATAAAACGGCGGGCAACCGCCGCTTGGTGGCTCGTATTGCGGGCGGCAAGGCCGAGGTAAAGAAGGCGCTGCGCGCGCTGGACGGCGTTGTTTTCATCGATGAGCTGGGGCTGAAGGAGCAGGGGACCTATGAATACCTGATCGAAAGCGAAGCGAATGTTGATATCCGCAAGCCGATGTTTCGCCTTTTGGCGGAGCGCGGCTGGGTATTGATGGGGCTGAAATCCATGGATATGTCGCTGGAGGATGTCTTTGTCAGCCTGATTACCGGAGAAGGAGGTGCGGAAGAATGATTGCCATCTGGAAGCGGGAGCTGCGCTCCTATTTGAAATCCCCTGTAGGCTATGTCTTTCTTTTCTTATTCCAAATCCTTTCGGGCTTGATCATCTGCGTTACCAATCTTGGTATGCTTCCTTATATGATCAGCGCCAATTCGGATGTTGGTAATTATTTCGTTTTTATCAGCTATATTCTGATTCTGCTGGTGCCGATCCTGACCATGAAGCTTTTCCCCGAAGAGCGTAAGAATAAAACCGATCAGGTTTTGATTACTGCGCCGGTAAGCATCGGGGGGATGGTGATCGGTAAATTTATGGCGGCCTTTTCCATGTTTGTTATCAGCCTGCTGCCCTCCATTCTTTCGATGGTTTTTTTGGCGATCATGGGGAATGTTGAATACGGCGTTGTTATTGCAAACTATATCGGCATCCTGCTGGTTGCGGCGGCTTATATTGCCATCGCCATGCTGATGGCCTGCGTTACCGAAAGCCAGATCATTGCCTTTATGATGGGCTTCTTTGCGCTTCTTTTCTTTGCCCTTTGCGATATGCTGAGATCCTTGATTTCGGTAGAATTTGTTACCAAAGCGCTGAGCGTGATTTCGGTATCAACCCGCTTTTCTCAATTTTCGGCAGGGCTTTTTGATTTTTCGTCAATTTTCTATTTCATCAGTCTGGCGGTCGTCTTCTTGTTTCTGATCGTTCGCATTATTGATAAGAGGAGGTGGAGCTGATGCCGTTTTTCAAGAAAAAGAAGGAGGAAACCGCCGAGCGCGGCGTTCCTTTCTATAAAACCCGTAAATTTAAATACGGTTCTCTCTCTACCGCGTTGATTGCCATCTTTGTTGTGGTTGTAGTTGTTATCAATATCATCTTCACTCTGCTTTCCGATGCCTATTCCTGGAAGCTGGATCTGACCTCTTACGATATGTATAGCATCTCCGATCATACCAAGCAGATTGTAAATGCGCTGACCAAAACCGATAAAATTGAAATCTCGGTAATGTATGACGAGGATGAATATCCCGAGCAATTCCGCGAGATTATTAAGCGCTTTTCAAATCTTTCTAAGAACATCAATTGCACCTATGTTGATCCGGTTGTAAACCCTGCGGCGCTGACTTCCTTCGGCGCGGAATACAGCATTACCGAGGGCGCGGTTGTTATCGTAAATAACGGCGGTACCGAATCCAAAATCGATGACCGTACCAAGGTCATCTCCTTTAATGATATGCTGGAGCAGAACAGCGAAACCGGCAGCTATACCTATAAGATTGAGGAATGCCTTGCTTCTGCGGTGCTTTATGTTACCAAAGAGGAAATTCCTCTGGTTTATTTCATCAATGGCCATGGCGAGGCGGGCTATGAGAGCCTGCAGGGCTTGGTTGCCAATAACGGAGCCGATGTTGCCGAGGTCAATCTCAATCAGCTGGATGAGATCGATGATATGGCGCGGGTAATGGTGATCTGCGGCCCTACCATGGATTATTCCGAAAAGGAAATCCGCCAATTGCAGGATTTCCTCTCCAATGATTACGCTTATGAGCGGGATCTTTTCGTTTTTTCCAATCCCGAAGCGCCTGTTCTGCCTAATCTGGAGGGCTTTTTGGAGGAATGGGGCATGAAGGTCAATCGTGATCTTGTTTTGGAGGGCGCTTCTTACAGCGCTTCCACCTACGCCACCTCTGCCGACAGCGCGCCGATTTATACCATCCCCTCCTATACCGAGGCGGAGATCAGCGGCGTTAAGATTACCGCTGATTATATGAGCGTTGTTCCTAATACCAGCTCCATTGAGCTTTTGTTTGAGGAATCGGGCGTTACCGAAACCGATGCCTTGATGACCTCCTCCGAGGAATCCTATTCCAAGAGCGGCGAGAGCATCAATAGCGGCTATACCAAGGAATCGGGCGATAAGGAAGGTCCCTTCAATGTTGCAGCGGTTGCCACCCGCTATCGCTATGATAAGAACGTTGCCATCGAAAGCCATGTCTTTTTGGCAGGCTCGGTGGATATGCTTCATGCCAATTACTTTAATTACAACGGCAACGGCGAATTTATTTTCAATATTTATCAGATGATGGTGGATGAAAATGAATCTACCATTATCGGCGCCTCCAAGGCGGCGGGCTCGACCTATCTGACCCTTGACGGTACAACGGCGAGCATCGTTTATATTGTTTTGCTGGGTGTAATCCCCCTGATTTGCCTTTGCATCGGCGTTATTGTTTACATCCGGAGGAGATTCTTATGATCAAGCGGTTGAGACCTCTTTTGATTCTTTTGGGCGTTGCGGTATTGCTGGGCGCTCTGCTTTGGGTACTGATTGCTTTTGTTTTGCCCAAGGATGATGATGGCGAGGATAAGGGCAATGCGGTTGTTTTGATGGAAACGGACCTTACCGAAGCGGAATATCTCAGCATCAAAAATGAATTTGATGAATATAAGCTGGTTAAGGAAACCATCGATAATTATTATATTGAGGGTAAAAAGGGGCTGGCGGTCAATAATTCTTTGGTTGAGGCGCTGCTGACCAAGCTTGGCGGCCTTACTGCGACCAAAAAGGTGGTCGCTTCCCCCAGCGAGGAGCAGCTGGAAAGCTATGGGCTGGCGGAGCCTGCCTGCAGCCTGGCGGTCAACGAGGCGGGGGAGACCTATCGCTTTGAGATCGGCAATACCTCTTCTTCGGGCAATTATTATGCCCGCAAAGAGGGGGATGAGGCCGTTTATCTGATTGCAACCGATATTCCCGATATTGTTTTGCTCTCGCGCTATCAGTTTTACAGCGAGGAAATGATCCAATATACCGGCCAGACTGCAGATCTGGAAAAGCTGACTGAGATTATCATCGGCGGCAGCAAGCGGGATCAGGAATTGATCATTCGCAATAATGTTTTGGGCGATGAAGAGGTTGGCGCCGCCTTTATGCTGGAAGAGCCGATCTATCATTCCTTCTCCAATGAGATGAGCGAAAGGATCAATACGCTGCTTTCAACGCTGCCCACCTGCAGCATTGTCGGCGATGATACAACGCCTGCAGGGCTTAAAAAATATGAATTGGATCAGCCCCATTATTATATCTCCTTTACCATTGACGGGGAGACTCAAAAGGTTTATTTCGGCAAGGTAAACGATAGTAACTCCCGCTATTGCTATGCGGAGGGGAGCCCCTTTGTTCATTATGTGGATGAAAGCTATTGCCAATTTTTTGCCTCGCCTTTAAAGGATTATTGCGAGGATATGATCTATACCCGCGCTTATGATCAGCTTTCCGGCATTAAGATCAGCGGCAAGGGCCGCAGCTATCAGATTGATATCGGCAAGCTCGATGAAGAGGGAGAATTTAATGTTGCTGTTAATAACCGCAGTGTTAAGAGCGAGCAATTTTCGGAATTCTATTCCCATATCCTGATGATCGATATTACCGATATGGGCGAAAAGGGCGAGAATAAGACGCCTTATCTTACGGTAGAATTCACCTTGCATAACGGAACGGTTGAAACGATGAAGTTTTATGAGGTATCCGGCCTGAAATGCTTCTGCGAGCTGAACGGTACCGGCCTTTTCTGGGTGGCAACCCAGAATGTGGATCGCATCCTGAGCAATGCGCAGGCGCTTTATGATGGCGAAGTAATCAAGGTGGAATGGTAATTTACAAAAATAGGGGCTGCTTGCGGCCCCTATTTTGCATTGAGCAAAATACGGAGGATATAAAATGGTTTTAACCAAGGAACAATTATTAAAGGCGGTAAAGGGCTATGTTGTGGCGGAGGAGCAGGAGGGCTATATCTTTTTTTCCCGCTTTACCGAGGCGCAGCGGGAGCTTTATCGCAAAGCCGATCCTGATGGAGATCGCAGGTTTCTGATCAAGACCTATGCAACAACAGGGATGAGGCTGGATCTGATGACCGATGCGGAGGAGATCTCTCTGGAATATTTCAGCCTTCGTGCTTCCACCCGTAGTTTTTGGGATGTGGATCTTTATGTTGATAATGTTATGATCGGCCATTTTGGGAAGGATAGCTTGCCTGAAAAGGATATCGGAAAGTTAGTATTCCCCCTGCCTGCGGGCGAAAAGAGGGTAACCCTCTATTTCCCCAATCTTTATGCGCTGCGGCTGGGGAAGGCGGAGCTGAAAAATGCAACCTTTGCCACTCCGCGGGAATATCCCATCAAGCTGCTTTGCTACGGCGATTCCATTACGCAGGGCTATGATACCCGCTATCCCTCCCTTTCCTATGCCAATCAGCTGGCGCGGGAGCTGGATGCGGAGATGACCAATAAAGCCATCGGCGGTGATATCTTTTTCCCTGCTCTTTTGCAGGAGGATGATGGCGTGCGTCCTGATCTGGTAACGGTGGCCTACGGCACCAACGATTGGAGACGCTTGGGGATGGAAGAATTTACCTGCAATGTCGGCGGCTTTATGAAGGGCTTGGCGGAGCGGTATCCCGCGGCGAAGATCGTTGTTATTACCCCGATCTGGCGCGGAACCTTTGAAGAAATTACCGCCATGGGCCGCTTTGAGGAAATGACAGCGGTCATCCGCAGAGAGGCGGAAAAATACCATTTTGCAGTTTTGGAAGGGCTGAGCATTGCGCCCCACGATGCGGGCTTCTTTGTGGCAGATCAGCTCCATCCCAATGATATGGGGCATCTTTGGTATGGGCGCGAATTGGCAGTGCGCCTGAAGGAAATTTTATGAAATTAGAAGCCGAAGATTTGAAAAGATTTTGCAGCGGCTGGGAGCAGCTGGAGGAGCAGGATGGATTTATGGCCTTTCATCGCTTCACCCCTGCGGAGGAACAGGCAATTTTAAACCATTGCCCCGCGCTTTTGCAAAAATTTATCCGCTGGCCTGCCGGCGTTCGACTGGAGATGATGACCGATGCGGAGGCCATCTCCTTTACCTATGAGGCGTTAGAGCAGGGGGCGGAGCAATATACCGCACCGGATCTTTATGCGGATGGTGTTTTTCTGGGGCAGATGAAGGGCTTTGAGGGAAAGCTCCGCCATTCTTTGCCCGAGGGGAAAAAGCGGATCAGCCTTTATTTTTCGGGGCTATGCCGCAATCGAATCAAGGAATTTATCCTGGAAGGCGCCACCTGCGCGGAGCCGATTACGCCGCGCTATCGGATGATTTGCTATGGCGATTCCATTACCCAAGGGGCCGATGCGGCATTTCCCTCGCTTGGCTATATCAATGGGCTGGCAAGGGCGCTGGATGCGGCGGTTTGGAATAAGGCGCTGGCGGGCGGAAAATTCTTTCCGCAGCTTTTGGCGGGCGCAGCAGATTGGGCGCCCGATCTTGTTACGGTTGCTTACGGCACCAATAATTGGGCCAGCTCCAGTTGCGGCAGGGAGGCCTTTCGCGCCGATCTGGCGGAATTTATGAAAAGGCTGGCGGAGCGATATCCCGCAGCGAAGGTATTTGTTGTTACCCCGATCTGGCGGCAGGATTGCTTTACCAAGCAATCCATTGTTGGCAGCTTTGAGCAGCTGGCAGCATGGATACGGGCTGAGGCAGAGCAATATGGCTTTATTACCATCGATGGCTTGGAGCTGATGCCGCAGGATTGCGGTTTTTTCCAAGCGGATGGCTTGCATCCCAATGATATCGGGCATCTTTGGTATGGGCGAGAATTGGCGAAAAAGATCAGTTCCTACCTATATTAAATAAAATGCTTGCATTTTTGAATTATATATGGTATACTATCGATAGTATTGAATAACAAGGAGGTTCGTGCAAAACGAACCTCTTTCCTTTTGGAAAGGAGAGGCTATGAAGGAAAGCATTGCATCCAGAGTAGAAGCGCTGGCAGCGCCGGTTGCGGAAGAGCTGGGCTATCAACTCTTTGATGTGGAGTACGTAAAAGAAGGGCCTGATTTTTATTTGAGGCTTTTTATTACCAAGGAGGATGGGATTGCGATCGATGATTGCGAAGCGATGTCGCGCGCGATAGATCCCCTCTTGGATGAAGCGGATCTGATTAAGGATCATTATTATTTGGAGGTTTCATCGGTCGGTCTGGATCGCCCCTTGAAAAAGGAAAAGGATTTCCTTTATTTTATGGGCGAGAAGATCGAGGTGAAGTTATATCAGAAGCTGGATGGCAGCGATTATTATATCGGCAGGCTGATCGGCTATGAGGATGGCGAGTTTACCATCGAGGATGGCAAGGGCGAGCGGCGCTTTGCGCAAAAGGATGCCCGCCTGATTCGTCCATGGGTGGATTTTTCATAAGAAAACGGTATATATTTAGGAGGAAAAGGAAAAAGAAATGAAAAACGCAGAATTTTTTAAGGCTTTGGATCTGATTGAGGCGGAAAAAGGAATTCCTGCCGATTATATGATCGAGAAGGTTGAGGCAGCTTTGCTTGCTGCTGCCAAGCGCGCTTACGGCAATGCCGATAACGCCGAGGTCATTATCAATCGCGATAAGAATGAAATTAAGCTGATTCAAAAGAAACTGGTGGTTGAGGAAGTTACCGATCCGGTTTTGGAAATTACTCTGGAAGAGGCGCACGATACGGTTTCCAAGCGGCTGAAGCTGGGGGATGAGGCGAAGGTTGAAATCAAAACCAAGGAATTTGGCCGCATCGCTGCCCAGAATGCAAAGCAGGTCATCATCCATGGCATCCGCGATGGTGAGCGCGGTCTGCTTTATCAGGAATTCAACAGCAAGGAGAGCGAGATTATTACAACGACCGTAAACCGTGTTGAGCCCAATGGCAATGTTATTCTGGATATCGGCAAGAGCCAGGCGATGCTGATCAAAAATGAGCAGATCCCCGGCGAGCAGCTGAATCCCGGTGATTTTGTTAAGATCTATGTTGTTGAGGTGAGAGAAGCGCAAAGAGGTCCTCAGATCCTCATTTCCAGAACCCATCCCGGGCTGGTAAAGCGCTTATTTGAATTGGAAGTGCCTGAAATCTTTGATGGCACTGTTGAGGTAAAGGCTATCGCCCGCGAGGCAGGCAGCCGCACCAAGATCGCTGTTTTTGCAGAGGATGAAAATATCGATCCTGTTGGCTCCTGCATCGGCAGCCGCGGCTCGCGTATCAATAAGGTTTGCGAAGAATTGAAGGGCGAGAAGGTGGATGTTATTCGCTACAGCGAAAACGCTGAGGACTACATTGCTGCCGCGCTGGCTCCCGCAAAGATTTTGAGCGTTGCCGCAGAAGAGGCAACCCATACCTGCATTGTTGTTGTCAGCGATGATCAGCTTTCTTTGGCAATTGGTAAGGAAGGTCAAAATGCCCGCCTTGCCGCCAAGCTTACCGGCTATAAGATTGATATCAAGCCGCTTTCCAAAGTAGGTGAGTAAGCTTTGGCAAAGGAACGAAAAATACCGATGCGGATGTGCTTATGCTGCCGCGAGATGAAGCCCAAGCGTGAGCTGGTGCGGGTAACCCTGAATAAGGAAGGCGAAATTCGGGTGGATCTTACCGGCAAGGCGCCCGGAAGAGGGGCTTATCTTTGCAGCGAAGCGCAATGCGTTGCGAAGCTGAAAAAGACCCGCGCGCTGGATCGCGGCTTTGGCCGTGCAGTGCCGGAGGAGGTCTATGAGCAGCTGCAAAAGGAGCTGACCGCAGGTGAATAAATTTTTATCAACGCTGGGGCTTGCCCGCAGGGCGGGAAAGCTCAATTATGGATTTGATATGGTTATGGCAGGGCTCGGAAAGACTTATTTGATGTTGCTCGCCGCGGATGTGGCGCCGAGAACCTGCAAAAATGCGGAGGCGGCCGCAGGGGATTTCGAAATCCCTGTTGTGCGTCTCGCTGAATCAAAGGAGCAGCTGGGGGCTGCCATCGGAACCAAGCCGGTAGGGATTATCGGGGTTGCCGATCGGGGCTTTGCCGCAAGCCTGCTCAAAGCGTTTGAAGGGGGTAAATAATTTGGAACAAAAATACAGAGTGCATGAATTTGCAAAAGACTTCAATACCAAGAGTGTTGATGTTATGGAGCTTTTAAATCGCTTCGAAACCAAGGAACGCACCCATATGGCGGTGCTGACTCAGAGGGAATTGGATTTCCTTTTCAATCATTATACCAAGCAAAATCAGGTTGAGAATTTCAACGATTATTTCGCATTGGCAAATCGGCCGGATCCCGAGCCCGAAAAGCCCGCGGCTCCCGCGCCTAAGAAGGAAGAGCCGAAGAAGGAAGAAGCCAAAACGCCTGCAGCTCCCAAGCCTGAAGCCAAAAAGCCCGAGCCGAAGAAGCCCGCGGCGCCCAAGGCAGAGGCTCAGAAGCCTGCAGCTCCCAAGCCTGAGGCTAAAAAGCCCGAGCCGCAAAAGCCTGCAGCGCAAAAAAACGCGGCGCAAAAGCCTGCAGCGCAAAAGCCTGCGGTTCCGCAGGCAGAGGCAAAAAATCCTGCCGATCGCCAGCCCAAAAAGAAGGAAAAGGGGCCTCGTCAGGTTCAGAGTTATGAGCGTACCGTGCGCGTTGTTGATACTCGTACCAACGATGTAAACCTCGGGAAATACGATGATAAGCTGATGGATCTTGCCAGCAGCCATGAAAATCGCAATACCGCAGGCGCTTCCAAGCAAAAGATTCAAAAGAAGAATTGGCAGAAGCAGGGCCAATACGGGACCAAGAAGAAGAAAGAAACCGAGGCCGAGCGGCTGAAGCGGATCGAGCTGCAAAGAAAGCAGGCAAAGCTGAAAATTCAGGTGCCTGAGGAAATCTCTGTTGGCGAGCTGGCGCTGCGGATGAAGGTTAATGTTGCGCAGGTTGTTAAGAAACTGATGAGCCTCGGCATTCTTGCTTCCGCTTCCCAGATCATCGATTATGATACCGCATATCTTGTTGCGGAAGAATTTGATATTCGGGTGGAAAAAGAGATCATCCTTTCCATCGAGGATCGGCTGATTGATGACCGCGAGGACGATGCGGCAGAATTGGTTAAGCGCTGCCCCGTTGTTGTTGTTATGGGCCATGTTGACCATGGTAAAACTTCCCTGCTGGATGCCATCCGCAATGCGAATGTTGCCAGCGGCGAGGCGGGCGGTATTACCCAGCATATCGGCGCTTATAAGGTTCAGATCAACGGTGAGGATCTTACCTTCCTTGATACGCCCGGCCATGCTGCCTTTACCGCCATGCGCGCCCGCGGCGCTCTGGCAACCGATATTGCTATTCTGGTTGTTGCTGCGGATGATGGTATCATGCCCCAGACCGTTGAGGCGATCAACCATGCCAAGGCGGCGGAAATTCCCATCATTGTTGCAATCAATAAAATGGATAAACCTGCCGCAAATCCCGATCGGGTAATGCAGGAGCTTACCGAATATGAGCTGGTGCCCGAAGCATGGGGCGGCGATACCATCTGCGTTCCTGTTTCCGCGCTGCATCATGATAATATCGATACTCTGCTGGAGATGGTATTGCTGGTAGCGGAAATGCGCGATCTGAAGGCCAATCCCAATCGTCTTGCAAAGGGTACGGTTATTGAAGCGAAGCTGGATAAGGGCCGCGGCTCTGTTGCTACCGTTTTGGTTCAAAACGGCACCTTGAATATGGGCGATATCATCATCGCAGGGACCGCGGTTGGTAAAATCCGCGCCATGACCGATGATAAGGGGCGCCGGATCAAGAGCGCAGGCCCCTCTACTCCGGTTGAGATCATCGGCCTTGCGGAGGTACCGCAGGCAGGCGATAATTTCTTCGTTGTTGAGGATGAGCGCTTGGCGCGCGAGCTGGCCGATCAGCGTAAGAATGATCAGAAGCTGGCTTCTCAAAATCAATATAAGGTATCCTTGGATGATTTGTTCTCCCGCATTCAGGAGGGCAATATGAAGGATCTCAATATCATTGTTAAGGCCGATGTGCAGGGCTCTGCCGAGGCGGTTAAGGCTTCCCTTGAGAAGCTGACCAATGAGGAGGTTCGTGTAAGAGTTATTCATAGCGGTGTCGGCGGTGTAAACGAAAGCGATGTTATGCTCGCCGAGGCTTCGGGCGCCATCATTGTTGGCTTTAATATCCGCCCCGATGCCAACGCAAAGGCCAGCGCCGAAAAGAATTCCGTTGATATCCGCCTTTATCGCGTTATTTATGATTGCATTGAAGAGATCGAGGCCGCAATGAAGGGTATGCTGGCTCCCAAATTCAAAGAGGTTGTTTTGGGTACTGCCGAGGTGCGCCAGACCATCAAGGTTTCGGGCATCGGTACCGTTGCGGGCTGCTATGTTAAGAGCGGTAAGATGGTGCGCAATGCTTCCATTCGCCTGATCCGCGAAAATGTTGTTGTTTTCGAAGGCTCGCTGGCATCTTTGAAGCGGTTCAAGGATGATGCCAAGGAAGTTTTGGAAAACTTTGAATGCGGTATGACCATCGAAAATTATAACGATATTAAGGAAGGCGATATGATCGAAGCCTTCGAAATGCAGGAGATTAAAGAATAATGGCAGGACATCGTATTGCCCGTATTAATGAGGAAATCCGCAAGGAGCTTGCGCGGATCCTTCCGAATGTGAAGGATCCGCGGGTTCCCTCGCTGCTTTCGATAACAGCGGTGGAAACCACCGGTGATCTGAAGGAATGCAAGGTTTTTGTTTCCGCCCTTACAGAGGTGGATGAAAAGGAATTGCTGCGAGGGCTCAAATCCTCCGGAAGCTATATCCGCGGCGCCCTTTCCAGAGGGTTGAAGCTGCGCTATACGCCGGAACTGACCTTCCATCTGGATCCCTCCATTAAATACGGAATGCATATTAATCAGAAGCTCCATGAGCTGGGTCTCGATGGGAGCGGAGAGGATGAAAATGAAGAGCAAGAATAATTCCCTTGCCGAAATTGCCGCCTTTTTGAAGGAGCAGCCGCGGCTGACTCTTCTTTGCCATCAGCGGCCCGATGGGGATACTCTGGGCTGCGCTTTTGGCTTAAAGGATTGCTTGGCGGCATTGGGTAAGGAGGTTAAAGTGCTTTGCGCGGATCCCATCAGCCCTCGCTACCGCTTTTTGGCGGAGGGGGAGGAATGGCTGCGCGGCGAGCCTGAAGGGGCTATTGTTTGCCTGGATATTGCTACTCCGAAAATGGCAGGCGCGCTGGAGGAGCTGGCGCTGCGTGCGGATGTTTCTTTGGACCATCACGCCACCAACCCCTATTACGGTAAAATGAATTATATTGACGCGGAAGCGGCGGCAACCGGCGAAATTATGACAGAGCTGGCCAAGCTGCTCGGCGGGATCTCCGCCAAAGCGGCGGCTGCTTTTTATACCGCGATCTCTACCGATACCGGATGCTTTAAATACGGAAATACCACCGCCCGTACCCATCGGGCGGCGGCGGAGCTTGCTGCCGCAGGCATTGATCTTGCGGGGCTGAATAAATGGCTGTTTCAAACCAAGAGCCGCGCGGAATTTGAGCTGGAGCGGCGCGCAATGGAAAAGATCCGCATCTATGAGGGCGGCAAGCTTGCTACCCTTGAAATCTCCAAGCAGATGCTGCGGGAGACCGGTGCGGGCGCTGATGCGCTGGAGGTGATTTCCTCCCTGCCCATTCAGCTGGAAGGAATTGTTGCTGCCGCTACCTTCAAGGAATTGGAGGAGGGCCATTATAAGGTTTCCCTTCGTACCAATGGAAGCATTCATGGCGGCGAGGTCTGCATGCGTTTCGGCGGTGGCGGGCATTGCCAGGCGGCAGGCTGCTCCATCAGCGGTACTTATAACGAGGCGGAAGCGCAGATCATTGATGCGCTGCGCCATGAATTGGAGCGGCAGGGATGAACGGTTTGTTTTTAGTGGATAAGCCATCGGATATGACCTCCTTCGGCGTGGTTGCGCGGGTAAGGCGGCTCAGCGGCGAAAAATGCGGGCATAGCGGTACGCTGGATCCGCTGGCTACCGGCCTTTTGCCGGTAATGATCGGGCGCGGGACCAAGCTTTGCGAGCATTTTACTGCGGGCCAAAAAAGCTATATCGGAACGCTGCGTTTCGGAATTTCAACCGATAGCGGCGATATTACGGGAAATATTACGGAAGAGCGCGCAGGAATGCCCTCCCGCGCGGCGCTGGAGGCGTTGATCCCTCGCTTTACGGGAAAAATTACCCAGCGCCCGCCTGCCTATTCTGCCATTAAGGTAGATGGGGTTCCCCTTTATCGCCATGCTCGCAAGGGGCGGGAGATAGAGATTCCTACCCGCGAAGTAGAGATCGAGCGGCTGGCGCTGATCGATTATGATGAGGCGCGGCAGGAGGCGGTCTTTGAGGTGGATTGCTCTAAGGGAACCTATATCCGCTCTCTGCTTTGCGATCTGGCGGCTGCCGCCGATTGCTGCGGGACGCTTTCTGCGCTGCGGCGAACGAAGGTGGGAAAATTTTCCATCGAAGATGCCATTCCGCTGGAGCGGCTGATGGAGCAATTGGAAGAGAAGAATTATGAGGCAATGATCCCTTTGCAGGAGGCCTTGAGCGGCTTGCCCTCTTATAAGCCTGCGCCTTTTTTTGCAACCCTTTTGAAAAATGGTTGCGCAGTGGCTGTAAAAAAACTCAAGGGGTTGCCCGAGGGGCTTTGCACCGTTTACGCGGATGAGCAGCTGATCGGGCTGGGGGATCAAATTGAAAAGGACGGAGAAACCTGTTTTAAGGTTGTGACGCATTTATGATAAAAAACTGTGTGGCGGCGATCGGCGATTTCGATGGTGTTCATTTGGGGCATCAGGAAATTTTGCGCCAGCTGAGCCAATGGGCGGAGAGTTTATCCGCCCGCGCGGTGGTGATATCCTTTGATATCAATACCAAGGGGCAGAAGCTGATTACCGAGCAGCCGATCAAGGCGCAATATCTTTCCGCTTTCGGCGGCGCGACCCTCGAAACGCTGGAATTTGAGCGCTGGAAGGATGTTTCCGCCGATGAATTTGCAGAGCGCTATTTAAAAGATACTTTAGGGGCTGTTGGAATTATCGCAGGCCCTGATCTGCATTTCGGAAAGGATCGTGCGGGCAATGAATTTACCCTGATCGGAAAAGGAATTGCCGTTCGGCGGATTGAAAATGTGACCATGGAGGATCTTCGGATCAGCTCTACCGCCATCCGCTGCTATATCCAAGAAGGGAATCTTACCGCTGCTGAGCAGCGGATGGGTCATCCCTTCGCGCTGGAGGGGGAGGTTTGCCATGGGAAGGGGCTTGCCCGCGCTTTTGGGCTGCCTACCGCCAATCTGGCGATCTCCGAGCGCCAGCTTTTGCCGCCCTTGGGCGTTTATGCCGCTTGGGCAGAGGTGGAGGGGCAGCGCTATCCGGCGGTTGCCAATCTCGGCGTAAGGCCGACTGTTGAAAAAAACGGTGCCTTAAATCTGGAGGCCCATCTTTTGGGAGCGGCACCGGAGCTTTACGGGAAAAAAATGCGGGTTGAGCTGAAAAGCTACCTGCGCTGCGAAAAGAAATTTGAAACGCAGGAAGAATTGTTTTTGCAGATCCAAAAGGATGGGGAAGAAAGCAAGGCAAGATTGGAGATGCTGAAATGAAAAAAAGAATGATAAGCCTGCTGCTTTGCTTGCTTTTGATTGCGGGCATCAGCGGCTGCGGAAAGCAAGGCGCGCCCGCCAAGGAGCGGGAGGATAGCGCGGGAACCGGCTTCGGCGTTACTGCCCAAAGCAGCCTTTTATTGCAGGATCTTTATTTTATACGCCCGAACGCCGCCCGCGGCGATATCGAGCAGGCATTGGGCAGCCCTCAAAGCAAGGTTTTGGGGGATGATGGTCAGGTAACCTACCGCCTGCAGGAGGGGCAGCAGCTGAAATTGCGCTATTCCTCCGCCAATACGCTGCAGGAGGCTGTTTATATCGATGTGCAGGGGGAGGAGAAGGATCTTTTCCTTTATCTTTCCGAGCTGGGAATTTTAAAGAATTATAATACCCAGCAAAATCAAAGCGGCGATGCTCATTCCGAGCCGGAGGAGCAGCCGGAGGAGGCTCCATCGCAAGAGCAAGAAGAGGAGCCTTCCCGCGAGCAGGATGCAGGCCAATATTTTTCCAATTTAAGATATCGCTATGAGGTCGCGGAGCAGCTCTTGAAGCTTAATGCGGCGCGGGAAACCATTGTTTCCGCTTTGGGCCGGCCGAATTCCTATGGGTCGATCAGCTATGCCAAGGATAGCTATATTACCGATGTTTATTATATGGACGACGGCAGTATTCTGCATCTGGATTATGGCTATGCCCGCGAAAAGCTGCGGGCGGTACAGATGGAAAAAAACGGCGCCTTTTCCACCTATCTTGGTGAATGGGGCGCGGAGGAAAAGCCGCAGGGCTTTTATCGCTTTACCCGCAATCTGAATGTTTTTTCTTCCATGAAGAAGAATATGAAGCCTTCCGAAATCTATCGCCGTTTCGGCGAGCCCGATTGGCTGGAGGGCAATCCGCTCCATTATCGGGCGGCCTATATGCTGGCCGATGGGGCAGTTTATTATATGGATTTCGGCACCAATAATAATGCCTTGATTGCGGTTTCGATGGAAAAGAGCAATGGCTCTGTTACGGTTTATCCCCTGAAATGAGGAAGATGAGATGAAAAAAATCATAGCAATATGGATGATTGCATTGCTGCTTTTGGGCTGCACCGCCTGCCGCAGGCAAAGGGATGATTTGAAATTCTATGTTGTTCGCGGCAGCGAGGTTGCCGCAGGCGGCGGAGAGAGCGGCTTGCTTTCGCAGGCGCGCAGAAACGGCCGAATTGCCTTTACCGGCGCCGATATCAAGGGCTGGGATTGGGCGCATCATCAGGTGGAATTGAAGGGCGTTGCAGTCCGCGGCGGGGAAACCGATGGCGGAAGCAGGCTTTTTCAGGCGACCGCGGAGGATTTATTTCTGCTGGTGCTGGGCAATCGAGTGATTTACAGCGGCGGCTTTGCCAAGGGCAGCGCAACGGTTGCCGATTTGCAGCCCCTCTATATTGAGGATGGCGAAGGCGATACTTTCTATTTGCGGCTGAACGGAAAATTCCAAGAGGGGGCGGATCCCCGCGCAGATGAAACCCTTTATAAATATCTGACAGCGCAGCAAATGCTGGTGAGCGCGGTAAATACCGATGAAGATTTATAAAAAAGAAGAGATTACCAAAAATAAAGGCGTTGTTGTTGCGCGGCAGCGGGTATGCCAAAGCCAGCCTGAGCATCAGCATGAATTCATCGAGCTGGTTTATCTTTTCAGCGGCGATGGAATTCATGGAATCGGCAATCGGGAATATCGGGTTAAGCGGGGCGCATTGCTTTTTATCAATCCGCTCCAAACCCATTATTTCCGTGCCGAGGAGGAGATGGAGTTTTATAATATCTATCTTGATCCTGCTTGGCTCAGCGAGCGGCTGATCAGCCCCGAAAACGCCTATGAGCTGCTGACCTTGGCGGGCTATACCGAATTTCAGCAGGCGATCGATAGAGAAAATCCTTTGGTATGCTTTAATAAGGCTGAGCGCGCAAGGATTGAACGGCTGATTTTGGATATGGAGCAGGAGCAGCAGGAGGCGCAGATCGGCGGCGAGGCTGTGCAGCGGGCGCAAACCCATCTTTTGCTGGCGCTGATCTTTCGCAAGATGGCGGAAAAGCAGGAGGAGGTTCATTCGCCGCTGACCGCTGAATTTTTGGAGCTCATTCGTAAGCGCTGCGGAGAGCGGCTTTCCCTGCAGCAATTATCCCATAGCTGCTTCTATAATCCTTCTTATTTCAGCAGGCTTTTCAAGGAGCATTACGGGATGACGCTGCGGGAATTTGTGAAAAAAAGCCGCATTGAGCGCGCTCGGCAGCTTTTGGAGAAAAGCGAGCTTCCCATTGAGGAGATCGTCTCCCAATGCGGATTTGGCAGCCGCAGCGTTTTTTATAAGCAATTCCGCGCGGAGCTGGGAATTTCTCCCGGTGAATGGCGCAAAGTAAAAAAAGCGGACAAAGAAGTGTAAAAAAGAAGTATTGCATATTAATTTAGTTATATGATATGATGAGGTCAGAACCTCATCAAAGCGGATTTTTGCTGCGAGAGGCAAAAATCCGCTTTTATTTTTTAAAAAATAAGGAGGAATGTAAAAATGTTGAAATTAAATCGCGCGCGGTTGCGGGATAAAATCCATGCCTGCTGGATCGGTAAAAATATCGGCGGCACCGTGGGAGGCCCCTTCGAGGGAAAAAAGGAATTGCTGGAGGTTCAGGGCTTTACCACCGATAAGGGCGAGCCGCTGCCCAATGATGATCTGGATCTGCAATTAATCTGGCTTTGCGCGCTGGAGGAGATCGGTCCTTATGATCTTTCCGCCCGCAAGCTCGGGGAATATTGGCTGGAATACATTCCCCCTACCTGGAATGAATATGGAATTGGCAAGGCCAATCTGCGGGGCGGCTGGCTGCCTCCCCTGAGCGGCGAGATCAATAATGATGATTGGCGCCATTCCAACGGCGCTTGGATCCGCTCCGAGATCTGGGCTTGCCTTGCACCGGGCTATCCTGCCATTGCCCGCCGCTATGCTTATGAGGATGCCTGCGTGGATCACGGCCAGAGCGAAGGAACGGTTGCGGAGCAATTTACCGCAACGCTGGAAAGCCTTGCTTTTGTTGAGAGCGATCTGCGCAAACTGCTGGAGGAGGGCCTTGCGGCCATTCCCGCCGAAAGCAGAGTGGCAAAGGCGGTAAGGCGGGTAATGGAAGGCTATGATCGGGGCGAGGATTGGCGCGCGGTCAGAAATGCTTTGGTGGAGCAAAGTGCTGATATCGGCTGGTTTCAGGCCCCTGCCAATCTGGGCTTTGTTGTTTTGGGCCTGCTCTATGGCGAGGGGGATTTCAAAAAATCCATCCTTTATGCCGTAAATTGCGGGGATGATACCGATTGCACCGCCGGAACGGTCGGCGCGATTTTGGGAATCATCGGCGGAACCGCGGGCATCCCTGCCGATTGGCGGGAGTATGTTGGCGATAAGATTGTTACCGTATCGGTAGATCGTTCCTATCGGCGGGTGCGCTCGATTGAAACCTGCTCGGTCTTTACCGAGCGGATCATGATGATGGTGCCTTCGGTACTAACGGCAAACGGCTTGCCGATGGAATGGACCGATGGGGAAGAGGCGGAAACAGCGGAATTTATTACTCGCCTTGAGAAGAGGAGCCGCTCCTATGATGCAGATCCGCTGGAGCAGCCCCGCTATCATTTCATCGCGGAAAATACGCCGCTGCTGCGGGCGCGGGTTGCCTATGAGCGGGCGCCGATGCTGCGTCCCGGCGAATCGATGAAGATCCGCCTTGGATTTCGAAATAAAATGCAAAATCCGCTGCAGCTGAATATTCGCCTGATGCTGCCCGAGGGGATCACTGCCGATCGGCAGGCAGGGCGGCTTTATGTGCAGCATGAATGGAAGAAAAGCTATGATGAATGGGAATTCACCGTTACGGCGGATCAGAGCCGCGCCCCCTTCAGCCGCATAACGGCAGAGGCGGAAATCATCGGCCGCCCCTATCCGGTTTTGATCTCCATTCCGCTGGGCTGAAAAGCCCTTGTTTATTCGGGCGAGAGCAAATGTTAAAAAATTTTTAAAAATGCAAAAAAATACCGCCGAATGGCTTGAAGCCGGAGGCGGTTTTTGCTATAATAATGAAAAATGAAATCGCCCGCATTCTGCTGCGGGCGATCTTTTGTGTGGAAAAAATCCAATCAATGGCAAAAAAGGAGGAATTTCTTTGCTAAAACGCCTTGCCGGTTGCATAAGAGAATATAAAACGGCATCCATATTATCGCCGTTGATCGTTATGCTGGAAGTAATTATCGAATGTATCTTGCCCTTTCTAACAGCAGAGCTGGTCAATGAAATTAAAGCCGATTGTGATCCCGCTGTGATTTTGAAATACGGGGCCTTGCTTTTGCTGATGGCCATCCTTTCGCTGACCTGCGGCTGGCTGGCCGGCCATTTTTGCGCCACCGCCTCCTGCGGCTTTGCCAAAAATCTGCGTAAGGATCTTTTCTATCGGGTGCAGCATTTTTCCTTTGGAAATATCGATCGCTTTTCTACCTCCAGCCTTGTTACCCGCCTGACAACGGATGTTTCCAATGTTCAGATGGCTTATATGATGCTGGTAAGAACCGCCTTTCGCTCGCCTTTTATGCTGATTTTTGCCTTCTTTATGGCTTTTTATATGGGCGGCAGAATGGCTTGGGTCTTTGCGGTAGTGATCCCTATTTTGGGCTTTGGCTTGCTGATGATCGCCCGCAAGGCGATGCCTATTTTTCGAAAGGTTTTTCGCAAATATGATGAACTGAATAATTCGGTCCAGGAAAATATTCAGGGAATGCGGGTGGTAAAATCCTTTGTTCGGGAATCGCGGGAAAGCGAAAAATTCGCTACCGCTTCCGAAAATGTTGCAGCCGATTTTACCCGCGCCGAAAAAATTCTTGCCTTTAATGCGCCGCTGATGCAGCTTTGCCTGCATGTTGTTATGCTGGTTGTGATCTATTTCGGCTCCCAAATGATTGTTCGCTCGGGGGGCGAGGCGCTGGATGTTGGCCAGCTTTCTGCGCTCTTGATGTATGGAATGCAGATCCTGATGAGCCTGATGATGCTCTCAATGATTTTTGTTATGCTGACAATGTCGGCAGAATCTGCCCGCCGTATTGTTGAGGTTTTGGATGAGCAGCCGCTGATCCAAAACCCGGCTGAGCCGCTCTCTATGGTGAAGGATGGATCCTTGGATTTTGAGGATGTTTCCTTTAAATATTCTGAAAAGGCAAAGGAATATGCTTTGCAGCATATCGATCTGCATATTACCGCCGGCCAAACCGTTGGCATTATCGGCGGTACCGGCAGCAGCAAAACAACCTTGATTCAGCTGATCTCCCGCCTTTATGATGCTACCGAAGGAGTGGTTCGGGTCGGGGGCGAAGATGTGCGCCGCTATGATCTGAAAACGCTCCGCGATCAGGTGGCGGTGGTATTGCAAAAGAATGTTTTGTTCTCGGGCACCATTAAGGAAAATCTGCGCTGGGGCGATCCCGATGCGGATGATGAAGCGCTGATCCATGCCTGCAAGCTGGCCTGCGCCCATGATTTTATTAAGGATTTTCCCGATGGCTACGATACCTATATTGAGCAGGGCGGTACCAATGTTTCGGGCGGCCAGAAGCAGCGGCTTTGCATTGCCCGCGCTCTTTTGAAAAAACCAAAGATTTTGATTTTGGATGATTCTACCTCGGCGGTGGATACCCGCACCGATGCCCTGATCCGCAAGGCTTTCCGCGAGCAAATTCCGGATACAACCAAGCTGATCATTGCCCAGCGCATTTCCTCGGTGGAGGATGCCGATCAGATCATTGTTATGAACGGCGGCAGGATCGATGATATCGGCAGCCATACCGAGCTGCTGGCGCGAAATGCAATTTATCAAGAGGTTTATTATTCCCAGAATAAGGGAGGTGACGAAGATGGCAAAGAATAATCCTCCCCGCCCGCCCATGAAGGCCCCCAAGGGAACGCTGATGCGGGTAATCCGCTTGCTTTTTAAGGATTATCCCGTGAAAATGTCGATTGTTCTCAGCTGCCTTCTGATTACCTCCGTTTCCAGCACCTTGCCCGCCATCTTTATGGGTAAAACGGTTGAGCTGGTAGAGCAGGGGCTGAAGGAAGGGCTGGATGCGATTTATGGCGGCATCCTGCAAATTACCCTCTCTCTTTTAGCGGTATATGCCGTATCCCTCGCATGCTCCTTTACCCAGCATCGATTGATGGCGATCGTTACGCAAGGCTTTTTGGATAAGATGCGCCGCAGAATGTTTGATGGTATGCAGCGGCTGCCGATCCGCTATTTTGATACCCATACCCATGGCGATATCATGAGCCATTATACCAATGATATCGATACCCTGCGCCAGCTGGTTTCCCAAAGCCTGCCCAATGTAATCAATGCGATTGTCGTTGTTGTTATGGTGGTATCCATCATGTTTTATTACAGCATTTGGATGACCTTGGTAGTCTTTTTGGGTGTTTTAGCGATGCTTTTTGTTGCCAAGAAGGTCGGCGGCAACAGCGCTCGTTTTTTTGTTCGTCAGCAGCAATCGATGGGCAAAATGGAAGGCTATGTTGAAGAATTGATGAATGGCCAGAAGGTCGTTCAGGTCTTTTGCCATGAGGAAGAAAGTAAGCGGGATTTTGATGCCATTAATGAGCAACTTTTCAAGGATGCGGAAAGCGCCAATCGCTTTGCCAATATTCTGATGCCTATATTGAATAATATCGGTAATATCCTTTATGTTGCTGTTGCCATCTGCGGCGGCTTCTTGATGGTATTGAAGGTACCCAATTTTTCCTTCTCGGGCCTGCCCCTTACCATTGCGGCGGTAGTCCCCTTTATCAATATGACCCGCCAATTTACAACGAATGTTTCCACCATCTCTCAGCAGATCAATGCGGTTGTTATGGCCCAGGCCGGCGCGGCGCGGCTTTTTGCGTTGATGGATCAGCAACCGGAGCAGGATCAGGGCTATGTTACGCTGGTCAATTGCCGCGAGGAAAACGGCAAGATTCTCGAATGCAAGGAGCGAACAGGAATCTGGGCTTGGAAGCATCCCCATCGGGCCGATGGTTCAGTGACCTATACCAAGCTGGCAGGCGATGTTGTTTTGGATCATGTTGATTTCGGCTATCTCCCCGAAAAGATCGTTCTTCATGATATCTCCCTCTATGCGGAGCCCGGCCAAAAGGTCGCTTTTGTTGGAGCAACCGGCGCGGGAAAAACAACGATTACCAATCTGATCAATCGCTTCTATGATATTGCTGATGGTAAAATCCGCTATGACGGCATTAATATTAATAAGATCCGTAAAGACGATCTGCGGCGCTCGCTGGGCGTTGTTTTGCAGGATACCAATCTCTTTACCGGCACAGTGATGGAAAACATCCGCTATGGTAAGCTGGATGCGACCGATGAGGAATGCATGGCAGCAGCCAAGCTTGCCAATGCCGATAGCTTTATCCGCCGCCTGCCCGATGGCTATGAAACCATGCTGACCGCCAATGGCGCGAATCTTTCCCAAGGCCAGCGCCAGCTGATCGCCATCGCTCGTGCGGCAGTTGCCGATCCCCCCGTTATGATTCTCGATGAGGCAACCTCCTCCATTGATACCCGTACCGAAGCATTGGTTCAGCAAGGCATGGATCAGCTGATGAAAGGTCGCACCGTATTTGTCATCGCTCATCGCCTCTCTACCGTTCGTAATTCCGATGTGATCATGGTCCTGGAGCATGGCCGCATCATCGAGCGCGGTACCCATGATATGCTGATTGAGCAAAAGGGTAAATACTATCAGTTATATACCGGCGCTTTCGAGCTCGAATAACCGTAAAAATGTGTCAAATGGCGCATCTTCCGATTTTTCGCCTTTCGGCGTATCTGTAATACGCCTTCAGTCGAAGAAATCAAAAGCTGCATCCATTTGACGCATTTTTTTATTCCAAAGAAATGGCGCATCTTCCGATTTTTCGCCTTTCGGCGTATCTGTAATACGCCTTTAGTCGAAGAAATCAAAAGCTGCATCCATTTGACGCATTTTTTATTCCAAAGAAATGACGCATTTTTTATTCCAAAGAAATGGCGCATTGCAAGATGGTAGTTGAAACGGGCGAGGAATATGGTATAATAAAAAAAGAAAGCCCAAAAGGGGGATTGAAATGTCTAAAATCGTTGAAGAAATTAAGCATGTTGTGGATGTTACTATTCCGGAGAAGGAAGAGCTTACCCAAGGCCTGCATACAAAGGTGGATTATGCGCTGCTGATTATGCGCAATGTTTTGGTGGGGGCGGCAACAGTTCTCTTTCTTTTATCCTTTGCATCCCATGAGGT
>JAZQDS010000036.1:0-15069 GCA_045546895.1 Eubacteriales bacterium
ACCAGCGTTGGCCTTGGTGTTCATGCTTCCTTCGATGGTCATGGCCATACCCTTTCGGGCATCACCCTGCCGGATACCTCCGGCGATGATTCCGCTGCCTACGGCTGGCTGGATCTCTACCATGGTAATATCCGCAATCTGACCTTTAAGAATATGACCGCGACCAACGGCAACTATGCGGCTTTGATCTGCCGCCCCAAGGCTGCGGGCCAGACCTTTGAAAATGTTACCATCGATGGCGCCAAGATGATTACCGGCTCTTCCAACTGCGGCTTCTTCGGCGATCAGCTGGATGGCGATAATAATGTTTTCAAAAACATTACGATCGTAAATAATACAGTTGCTCCCGGCGCCACCACCGGCTATAGCGGCCGCTTCGGCTTCCTCTTTGCGCATTCCAATCAAAAGACAGTTACAATCGATGGCTTGCATGTTGCCAATAATATCAGCACCAAAGAAAACGGCGCATATTATTCCAATCTCTCGCTGGCGCTCATTTATAGCAGCGGCAATACTACGATGAAGAATGTAAGCATTGTAAATAATAAGCTTGGTCAGGGCCATGCTCTTTTGACAACCTCGATCAGCGGCGCTTCCTTTGCGCTTGAGAATATGATCGCGCTCAATAATGCGCAGACTACCGTTGTAACCTGGGAAATCCCCACCGGCGCCTACACTTTTACCGATGCTTATACCGATATTGCCGATTTCTATAGTAAGAATACAGGCAAGCTCGAAACAGCGGAGGTTGACGGCATGATCGAAGCAACTGCCGAAGAGCTGCTGACTCCCGAAGCGCTTTACGCGCTGGATTACGATTGGGGCTATGTTCAGGATGCGAACGGCGATTATCCTGTTGCTCCCTATGGCGAATATCAAAAGCTGCTGAAGATTACCGCCGAGGTTACCGGCGCAAATTATGCCGGCGCGGGCTATACCAAGGCCTTCTATGCTGATGTTGACGGCAAGCTGATCGGCCTGCCCGAGGGCTATGATAATCTTTGCGCCGATTGGAGCAAGCTCCCCTCCGCGACCTTTACCGCGGAAGAGACCATCACCGGCTCCCATACCTGTGTAATGCCCAATGATTGGACTTATGATGCCGAAACCTTTGAGCATTATAAGGTCTGCGAAGTTGAAGCCTGCGGCTATCGCTATGCCGAGAAGTGCTCCGGCGCAACCACCAAGCCCGCTGAGCCCATCGGCCCCGATTCCAAGCATACCATTATCTGCGATACCTGCGGCGAGACGAGCGTTGTTCCCTGCCTCTTTGCGGAGGATGAAACCCGCTATTCCGCAGCCACCTGCGAGGTCGGCGAAATTCGCTGGTATGTATGCGGCGAGCCCAATTGCGGCGTTGAATATAAGACCGAAGGCGCGCCCCTCGGCCATAACCGCGAGAATGAATGGACTCATGGCGATGATACCCCCGATGATAAGGAAGGCTCCTTCCATTATCATAAGTGCCAAAACGCCAATTGCGATAACCCCTATGGCGGCAAGGTCGATTGCGATTTCGAACAGACCTTCATTCCCTCCACCTGCGTTGAGGACGGCACCATCGTTTACGAATGTGAGGATTGCGATGCGGAATATACCGAAATCAATCCCGATGATCTGAAGCATCATCGGATGGGCGATTGGTATCAGACCAAGGCGCCTTCCGCCGATGAAAACGGCGCAAAGCGCCGCGAATGCTCCGATTGCTCCGTTTATGAAACCGATATCATCCCCGCCTATGGCGAAGATCTCTATTTTGCGGTTACCGATGATGTTGTTATCGAAGCGGGCGAGGAAGCGGTTGTTGAAATCAAGCTGGGCAATGTTACCGCTCAAAAGGGCGTTGCCGGCGTTACCTTCAAGGTAAGCTATGATTATAAGAACCTCTCTTTGAAGAGCGTTGCAAACGGCGGCCTCTTCCAGAGCGTTACGACCCTCGGCGAGGATGGCAATCCCATCCGCATTGAGGATATTGAGGATGGCGTTCTTTATCTCTCCGCCGCCTCCATCAGCAAGGTTACGGCCGATGGTGTTGTTGCCAAGCTGACCTTTACTACTACCGATGCCTCCGAAGACGGTATCTATGGCATCGAGGTCAGCGCAACCGATACCTCCATTGATGGTAAGGGCGATGCGGCCGATACCATTGAAATTGCCGATGGCTTCGGCGCAGTTACCATCCTGAATGCAATCGCCGGCGATATTAATATGGACGGCGAAGTCAGCATCAAGGATGCGGTTGCTTTGATCCAATATCATGCGGATGCTGTTCCTGCCGATAAGAAGGTCAATAACCGTCTGGTTGATTTCGATGGTGATGGCGCAGCTACCACCGCCGATATCAGCGCATTGCTGAAATACCTGAATGCGCAGGTAATCTGAAAGGCAATCTGAATAAAATCGAAAGGGACCCAAGCTGCTGCTTGGGTCGCCTTTTTATCGAAAAACCGATCAATATTATAAAGCAGAGAGGTCGGCGAAGGAAAAATAGGTTAATTTGTAAAAAAGTCACAAAATGTTTTATAAAAACAACATAAAGCAATTAACAAATAACCATAGGTTGTGCTATAATTGCAATATGGAATGGACTCCCCTTGGAAGGGGGGTAAAACTCATACATTCTAATAAAAGGAGGATTGTGACTTATGATCACAAAAAAGACAAAGCTGTTATCAGCGATTGTTGCAGTAGTTATGCTGATCTCCATGTTCGCAGTCTTCGCGATGCCTGCAATGGCAGACGAAGAGCTGGATCTTGAAGCGGCAAAATTGCTGTATCATGCAGCTGAAGTAGCAGATCATCCCGGCGAATCTGCATACCAGGTAAGCTCCCCTGCGGATCTGGATGCGATCGGCGAAAACCCCACCCCCTTTGGGATGGCAGTAGATGTTTATATTACTGCCGATATCGATCTGTCGGGTATCCCCAATAGCGGCCATGAATATTCCCATGCCCATGATCTGGGCCTGGTAGGCAAAGATGCCGCCTGGGATACCAACTGGGCGACCAACGGTAGTTTTGGTATCCAATCCGATATCTTCGGCCTTGGCCATACCATTACCGGCATTAACCTGCCCGCCTCCAATACCTATGGCTGGCTGGACGCCTATCATGGTTCGATTAAAGATATTACCTTTAAGAATTTTACTGCCAAATCAGCAAAATATAATTGCTTGCTGGGCAGAATGAAGGGTACTTCGATTGAGAATGTTACCTTCGATGGCATGGATGTTATTGCTTATAGTTCGTCAAATTCCTTGTTTGGCGATCGTACTCATGGCAATTTTGCCATCAAAAACCTGACCGTTAAGAATAGTAAGTTCGGTACCGGTGAATCTGCCGATAGCAGCACCTTGTTTTTGTTGTTTGGCAGCATTAACGCAGACAATGCAGTAACCGTTGATGGTTTCAATTTGATCAATAATAAAACCTATAAAAACAGCGGCAATTATTTTGGCAGCCTGAGCCTTGGCGGTATCAACACCATGAGCGCCGGCGCCAGCCTGACCATGAATGATGTTGTTGTATTTGGCAACACCTATGGCCAGAGCCAGAATATCTTTGCTACCAACATCAGCAGCGGCAACGGCCAATTTACTTTGCATAATGCCCTGATTGCCGGCAACAGCGGTATGGGCCATCTGATCTGGAAGGCCGCGAACGGCAATTTTGCCTTTACCAATGTCTATACCGATCTGAACTCTAGTGACGGTGATACCGCTAACGATGATCCCAGATCCGCCGCAACCTGCGCTGCCGCCACCAAGGCAGGGGTTGCTTCCGGCGCGGAGCTTTATGCCTTCAACGCTGCCAACGGCGAGGAGGATGCGGATTTTGCTTTGGTTGCAGATGCGGCGGGCAATTATCCCGTTCTTGCGGATGCCAAGAATGCTACTGTTAAGAAGGTTACTTTGGTTACCGATGCAGAGTATCCTTACTATACTGATTCTAATGCCAAGCTGATCGGTACAGCGCCCATCAGCGCAGGCGGCTGGAAGCTGGATACCAACGGCGATGGCGAGGGCGATGGCGAAACAATCGCTGCGCTGCCTGAAACCTTTGCTGCCGATGCAACCTATGTTGCGGTTGGCGAAGCTTTGAATATTACCGAGCTGCTGGCGCAGTATGAATATTGGAGCCTGCGCGATCCCGCTTATTATAATACCAGCGGTCTGGCAGCCAAGATTGCCAGAGCCGGCGAGATTCTTGAGAATCTGGATGCAGATCAGGCGGAGGCCAATGCGCTGGCTGCCGAGCTGGAGGCTGCAAAGGCGACCTTTATCGCTTCCTCTGAGATTCCTGCCTCCAAGAAGGCGCTTTATCCCGCAGTTACTACCTATACCATCGCGAATGTTCCCGATTGGCAGGCGGTTTCCAAGAATTATACCGCGTTCACCTCTGCGATGACCATCAAGCTGATCGATGATATCGATCTGACCGGCGTTACCGAGAACGTTCGTTGGTGGGATGGCGTTACCAATTCCGGCACTCCCTCCCATTTCTATGCCAAGATTGATGGCCAGGGCAACGATGTTATCGGCCTGAAGACTAGCAGATGGCTGGGCTATTATGTTAATTCCCTTTCAATTAAGGATATTAATTTTATCAATTGCGTAGCCGATGGTAACGTAAAGAATGCCGGCTTCATCGGTCATTATCTGGATGCCGCGGCTACCTATGAGAATTTGACCTTTGATAATCTGCAGGGTACTGCTGCGGTTAGCGCCGATGGTTATCAGAATGTTCTGGTTTTCGGTACGCCGAACGGTGCTGTTACCCTGAAGAACATTACCCTTAAGAATTCCAAGTTCACTTTAAAGAATTATTCCAACTATGCTTGCTTCGGCTTGCTTTTCTGCAAGCCCAATAAGGATCTTGCTTATACCGTTGACGGCGCTTATTTCTATAATAATACCATCGAAGGCAATGTCGGCGCTGCTGTTGGCCTTATTGCCGGCGAAGGCACCAAGGGTACCTTTGATGTAAAGAATGTTGCCGCGGTTGGCAATAAGATTTATAATAGCACCGGTTTTGAGATTACCGATGGCTCAGATCATAATCTGCTCTTTGGCCGCACCGTTGCAGGCTCCAAGCTGACCAACGTTATCGGCGCGAACAACACTGCAAAGACGGTTGATACTGAATCCACCAATACTTTGGTTTATCCTGCTTGCGATTTCGCCACCAACGGCGGCGCTTTGGTGGATGCCAATGCGGCTATCGCTGCAGCCAATGCAGAGGCTCAGAATGAGGCTCTTACCCTTTGGGCGATCAAGGATGGCCTGATTGTTCCCATGGCGGATGGCCTGAAGGCGCCCTATAAGGTAACCTTTATGAATGGCGAGGAGACCGTTGCTACCTTCGCTACCAATCAGGCGGGCAAGGCCGAGGGTATGACCGATACCTTCCTCAATACCACCACCTGGGATTATGCGGGCCTGAGCGTTGATACCGTTTATACCGCAAACACCGTTATTAAGAAGGCGGAGAATGCGATCAGCTATGCCGAGCTGCAGGAAATTGTTGATTACTATGCAGCAAGAAATACCGCTTATTTTGCCGCCAAGGCTGATCTGGAAGCAGATCTTGCCATTGCAAACGGCTATCTTACCAATAAGGATGCTGCCGATCAGGGCGTTGTTGATGCTCTGGTTACCAAGCTGGAGACCTATAAGGGTCATTATGCTACCGGCGTAAACGCTCCTGCAGCCTCCGCAGCAGACCTTTATCCCGGCGCTCTGGACTTCACTGTTGGCACTTTGGCCGATCTGGAATCCCTGAACAGCTCTGTGTTCAATTCTTCTAATGTAACGGTTTATTTTGTTGATAACATTACTGTTACCGCCGGCTCTACTGCGAACTATATCGGCGGGGCTGTTGGCAATAGCACCGGCTTCCGCGCTACCATCAAGGGCGAAGGCCATACCATTACCGGCATTACCCTGCCCGCCACTGCCACCTATGGCTGGCTGGATCTCTATCATGGCAACGGTATTTACGATCTGACCTTTAAGAACTTTAATGGACGTGATGCGGGCTTCCGCGCTCTGCTGATGCGCCCCAAGCAAACCGATTCCGAAGAGCCGATGGTCATCGAAAATGTTACCTTCGATGGTGCGGATGCATTCTTTAGTACCGGTGGCTTCTTCGGTGACGCCCTTGAAGGCGATGTAAATATGAAGAACATCACCATCAAGAACAGCAAGGCTGCCCCCTCCAGTACCTCCGGCGGATCCGGCGTGTTTGGTTACCTGTTGGCCCAGACCGGTACCGGCTATACCCTGAATGTTGACGGTCTGGAGATCGTTAATAACACCTTGTCCATGGAAAATGGCGGTTACTTCAGTGATATTTCTGAGCTCATTGCAAACATTAAGGATGAAGTAACGATCAAGAACTTTGTTCATAACAATAATAAGGGCGGCCAGGGTCACTCCCTGCTTTGGAAGAACATTACCGATACCGGCTCTCTCTCTATTGAGAATGCGATGATCGATGCAGAGTATAATCCCGGCTGGAATGCTCCTGTTGGCACGCTTACTCTGGAAGATGTTTATGTAAACGACATTAAGTTCATTAATAATGATTCTACGAATACCCTGCCCGCTGAAAACTATGGCGGCACTACTGTTGCCAAGGCTGCATTGTTTGATGGTTCTGCTGCTTATGCGCTGAACGCCAATAATGCGGATGAGGCTACCGATTGGGCGGTTAAGGAAGGCACTATCGTTAAGGCGAATGCCACCGATAAGGCGCCTGTTAAGGTAACCATCACGCTCGACTATGTAAATGCTGCGAAGGAAGATGTTACTGTTGATCTTTATACCGATGCAGCAGGCAAGCTGATTGCCGATGAATCTTTGGCCGCGATGGCAGCCTTGGCTTCCGATTGGTCCGCCGATCTTACCGGCACCTTCGCAGCCGATACTACCGTTACCGGCTCCCATACCTGCTCCAACAACGGCGAATGGACTACCGAAAACGGCGTTCATAGCAAGGTTTGCTCCTGCGGCGAGGTATTTGAGAGCGGCGAGTGCGAATATGACTATGTTCCTCCCGTAACTGCCGAAGCAGGCTCCAAGCATACCAAGGAATGCACCGTCTGCCATGATATTGTTGCGGAAGAGGATTGCACCTATGTTTTGGTTCCCAATCATGAGGATGCGCAGGAAGGTACCTGCCTGCTGGATGATGTTAAGGTTTATGCCTGCGATTGCTCCGCTACCTATAAGGTAACCACCTCCGCTCCCGGCCATGATGTTACCATGACCCATGAGGGCGATACTCTTGCTACCTCCGTTCATAAGTTTGTATGCGCAAATGAGAATTGCGATGATGAGGATAATACCTGGACCGAGGCTTGCACCGCTGCTGATTTCGAGACCGAAACTCATGATGCAGATTGCGTAAATCCCGGCAGAATTACCTATACCTGCAAGGTCTGCGCGGCTGCCGGTATTGAGACTGTCTTTACCGATGTTGATCCCGAAGCTCCCGCTCTGGGCCATCTGCCCGGCGAATGGAAGGGCTCCAACGGCACCCATACCAAGACCTGCACCAGACCCGAATGCGGCGAGGTTGTTGAGACCGGCACCTGCCAATATGATTTTGCCGCTCCTGCGACTCCCGCAGCCGGTACCGAGCATACCAAGACCTGCACCATCTGCTCCGATAGCTTCAACGAGAGCTGCAACTATGTTCTCGATCCCAATCATGCAGAGGCTCAGGAAGGTACCTGCGAGAAGGATGATATCAACGTTTATGTTTGCGACGGTTGCGAGGCTGCCTATAAGGTAATCTCCTCCGCTCCCGGCCATGATGTTACCATGACCCATGAGGGCGATAGCGTTGCTACCTCCGCTCATAGGTATGTATGCTCCAATGCAAATTGCGATTATGAGAATAATACTCTGATCGTTCCTTGCACTGAGGACGATTTTGATATCGCAAAGACCGATGCAGATTGCTTGAATGCAGGCACCATTACCTATACCTGCAAGTTCTGCACCGAGACCGAGGTTTCCTTCACGGTTGAAGATCCCAATGCGCCCGCTCTGGGTCACGATTGGGGCGATTGGTATACCTATGAAGAGCCCACCGATGAGAAGGATGGCGAGATGCGCCGCGATTGCGAGCGCGATGATTGCGATGTTTTCGATACCAAGCCCATCTCCAAGGATAGCCCCCGCCTGCAGGTTGTTGGCGGCGAAGGCTTTGCCGGCGAGAAGGTTGATGTTGAAATCAATGTTGCAAACATTACCGAGAACGGCCTGACCGGTCTGACCGTTAAGGTTGATTTCGATGCTACCGCTCTTGCGCTGAAGGAAATTGCCGCTGCTGACGGTACTACCTTCATGGTTACCGGCATTAAGGATGGTGAGGATCAGCCCATCATCGATCTGGATACCGTAAACGGCACCATCAAGATTTCTGCAGCTTCTGTTGCGACCTTGGTTGGCGACGGCGATATCTTCGTTCTGACCTTCGAAATTAAGGAAGGCACCGCTGAAGGTGAGTATGATGTTACCGCCGCAGCGACCGACATTGCCAATAAGGATGCAGCCGATCCCGATTATGCTCTGCGCGCAGGCGCCGGCAAGGTAACGGTTGTTGACTATATGCTGGGCGATGTTAATAAGGATGGCAAGGTATCCATCGCGGATGCTGTTTGCCTGGCCCGCTACCATGCAAATGTTGAAGGTTATACTACCTTCGATCTCAATACCATGGATTGCGATGGCGACGGCGATTTGACCACCGCTGATATCACCTATCTGATGTGGTATCTGAATGGCTGGGTTAATGAGCTTGGCTAATTAACAAATGAATGAAGCCCCGAAGGGTTCTCCCTTCGGGGCTTCTTTTTACTTTTTTGCTCTTTTTTGATCGATATTTTCAATAAAACTGCCTTTTTTTATCTTCCTTTTTTGAAAAATCTATGATAGAATAAGGATACAAAGCTTTGAAGCAAAAAAGAAAGGAATAATGCGGCTTTGAAGCGGGAGGCAAATATGATCAGAGCGAAAAGATGGATCGGCATTTTGCTGATTGTGATGATGGCAATATCGATGCTGAGCGGCTGCAAATCCGCGGATACCGAAGAGGGAGCTTCGGTAGGCGAATTTGTTGCAGGGGAGCAGCAAAGCGGGAATGAAGGCGCCGATCAGGGCGATCAAAATGCTCCCGCTGATCAGGGCGCGGGCGGCAGCTCCGAGCCCGAGAAGGAGCAGAATTCCCAAAAGCCCGCCGCGCAGCCCGATGCCGATAGCGGAAGCGAGAAGGATGAGGGCGGCAGCAATGGAGAAAGCAATGCTCCAAAGCCTGCTGAAAAGCCTGATCAGGATGGCGGAAGCGAGAAGGATGAGGGCGGCAGCAATGAGGATGAGGGCGGCAGCGATGAGGATGAGGAGTTCCCCCAATGGGAGGAGCCCGAGGATCCCTATGCCAATATCCCCATCTCCAAAACCCCCGCAAAGACTGCGGATGGCATTTCCTATTATAAAGAGAATTATATCAAGGTTGTATCCCAGAATATTCTGGTAGGCGGCGACGGTGAAAACAGCATCAGCGAGCGGATGCCGCGGCTGGAAAAAATCTTGAATCAATACGATCCCGATGTGATCGGTTTTCAGGAATATACCCCCAATTGGTCGGAAATGACCGATTTTATCCTGAGCGATAAATATGAATATGTAAACGAATGGCGGTCTGTTACCAATCAGGAGGGTACGCCCATCCTTTGGAAAAAGGAAAAGTTTGAGCTGCTGGATTGGGGCTATTTCTGGCTCTCCGAAACGCCTGAAACGGAATCCAAGGGCTGGGGCGCTACCTATTATCGCATCTGCGATTGGGTAAAGCTGCGCGTTCGGCAAACGGGCGCGGAATTCTATTATTTTAATACCCATTTCGATTTCAATGAAAAGGCGCAGGTGGGCAGCGCGGAGCTGATCCTGAAGCGCGCAAAGCAATGCGGCTCCAATGCAGCGGTTATTCTGAGCGCCGATTTTAATATGAATTGGAAGGCAGCGGGCTATAAAAAGCTGGAAACCTATTTTTCCGATGTCAATACCGAGCGGGATCCTTCCATTACCTATCAGGGCCTGAAGCATACCGGCGGCTCGCTGATCGATTTTACCTTTGTTACCCCTAAAACCATAAAGCCGATGAAATATCAGGTGATGAACGATTTGGTGGACGGTAAATTTGTGTCGGACCACTACGGTGTTTATTCCGAAGTGATTATATTGCAGAAATAAGGAGGAAAAGGCAATGAAAATCGTTTCGTTTAATATCTGCGTTGGCGATGATCCCGAAGCGCGGATGCCGCTGCTGAAGGAAGTGCTGGAGCGCTATGATGCCGATATTATGGGCATTCAGGAGGTGCGCGAGCCCTATTGGCGGGAGTTTTTCGAGCGGGAATTTTGCGATCGCTATGAAATGCACCTGCAATATCGCAAGCATAATAACCAAGAGGGTACCCCTGTTCTTTGGAAAAAGGATAAATTCGATTGCATCGATAAGGGGCATTTCTGGTTCTCCGATACCCCCGATGTGGAGAGCGGCGGCTGGGATGATTATGCCGGCTGCTATCGCATCGTTTCCTGGGCAAAGCTCAGGGAAAAGGCGAGCGGCAAGGTATTTACCTATATTAATACCCATTACGGCTTCGGCAACGAAAACCAGATCAAATACGGCAAGCTGCTCTTTGAGCGGATGGATATGATTGATTCCGGCCCCACCCTTTTGAGCGCCGATTTCAATATGTTTGATACCAGCGATGGCTATAAGGTTTTGACCGAACGGTTTATCGATGTGAATAAGGCAACCGATAATTTCGGCGGCCCCACCTATCATGGCTTCGATCCGGAGACCTTTAAGAACGGTACTCCCATCGATTTTATATTTGCAACCCCGGATATTCAGCCGATTACCTGCAAAAAGATTACCGATCAGGTAGACGGTAAATATCCCTCAGATCATTTTGGTGTTTATGCGGAGGTAGAAATCAAATGAAAGTAATGTCCTTTAACATCTGCTGCGGAGCAGATCCCGAAAAGCGGTATGCCGCTGTAAAAGAAACCATCGATCGCCGCGATCCCGATATCATCGGAATTCAGGAGATGCGCTATCCCCTTTGGGAAAATTTCTTTAACGAGAATTATACAGATCGTTATGAATTTTTCTATAAATACAGAAAGGAAACCAATCTGGAGGCAACCCCCATCCTTTGGAAGAAGGATAAATTCGATTGCATCGATAAGGGGCATTTCTGGTTCTCCGATACGCCCGATGTGGAGAGCGGCGGCTGGGACGATTATGCCAATTGCTATCGCATCGTTACCTGGGCAAAGCTCAGGGAAAAGGCGAGCGGCAAGGAATTTACTTTCATCAATACCCATTATGGCTTCGGCAATGAAAATCAGATCAAATACGGCAAGCTGCTCTTTGAGCGGATGGATATGATGAAGGCGGGCCCCACCATCCTGACTGCCGATTTCAATATGAACGAAACGATGGATGGCTATAAGGTATTGACCGAGCGGTTTATCAACCTGAATAAGGCAACCGCCAATGAGGAAGGCCCTACCTTCCATGGCTTTGATATGGAGCACTATAAAAATGTTTTGCCGATTGATTTCATCTTCATTACCGAAGGGATTGAGCCGATCTCCTTTGCAAGAATGACCGATGAATTTGAGGGTGAATATCAATATGCTTCCGATCATTTCGGAATTTGGGGAGAGGTTGAAATCAAATGAAAGTAATGTCCTTTAATATCTGTTGCTGGAATGATCCTGAGGATCGGATGCCCTTGGTAAAGGAAAGCATCGATCGCCGCGATCCCGATATCATCGGGATTCAGGAAATGCGCCATCCCTTCTGGGAGAAATTCTTTAACGAGAATTATACAGACCGTTATGAATTCTTCTTTAAATACAGAAAGGAAAATAATCTGGAGGCAACCCCCATCCTTTGGAAGAAGGATAAATTCGATTGCATCGATAAGGGGTATTTTTGGTTCTCCGATACGCCCGATGTGGAAAGCGGCGGCTGGGATGATTATGCCGGCTGCTATCGGATTGTTAATTGGGCAAAGCTTAAGGAAAAGGCCAGCGGCAAGGAATTTACCTTCATCAATACCCATTACGGCTTCGGCGAGGAAAATCAGGTAAAATATGCCAAGCTGCTCTTTGAGCGGATGGATATGATGAAGGCGGGCCCCACCATCCTGACTGCCGATTTCAATATGAATGAAACGGCGCTCGGCTATAAAGCCCTTACCGAGCGGTTTATCAACCTGAATAAGGCGACCGCCAATGAGGAAGGCCCTACCTATCATGGCTATGATATGGAAAAAAACGGGAATCTCCTGCCCATCGATTTTATCTTTATTAATGATGGCGTTGAGCCCATTTCCTTTGAACGGATGACCGATGAATTTGAAGGAAAATTTAAATATGCTTCCGATCACTTCGGAATTTGCGGGGAGGTAGAAATCAAATGAAAATCGTATCCTTTAATGTATGCATGAATAATAATATCAACGGCCGCACCATCGCGGAGCGGGCGGTAGATCTGAAAACCATTTTGGATCGCTATGATCCCGATGTGATCGGGATTCAGGAGGCCAGACCCTATTGGCTTGAGGCCTTTGATCAGCTTTTCTCGGAATATGCCTATGTAAATCGCTGGCGCAAGACCACCAATGAGGAAGGTACCCCCATCCTTTGGAAAAAGGATAAATTCGATCTGCTGGATAGCGGCTATTTCTGGTTCTCCGATACCCCCGATGAGGAAAGCGGCGGCTGGGATGATTATGCCGGCTGCTATCGGATCTGCATGTGGGTAAAGCTGCGCGAAAAGGCCAGCGGCAAGGAGTTTTATCATTATAATACCCATTACGGCTTCGGCGCGACCCAGCAGCCGAAATATGCGCCGCTGATCTTCTCCAAGATGGATGCCGCAGGCGCCAAGACTGCCTTCCTGACTGCCGATTTCAATCTCAACGAGAAATCCCCCTGCTATGCCCAGCTGGCCGAGCGGCTTTTGGATTGCAATAAAGCAACCACCAATGTGAAGGGCCGTACCTATCAAGGCTTGGATCCTACCGTTAGCGAAGAGGGTTTGGCGATCGATTTCATTTTCGTTACCCCCGAAACCATCAAGCCCCTCGATTTTAAGCGGATTACCGATAATATCGATGGCGTTGTGCCCTCCGATCATTTCGGAATCTATGCCGAGGTCGAGCTGCTCTGATTTTTTCCTAATGTCACCGTAATGTTACATTTGTGTTACATTTCTGCGCCCGCTATTGAGCGGGCGCAGATTTTTTTATATAATTTTTAAAAAAGATGTCATACTTTTCCATTTTCAAAAGAGTATAAAGTAGAGGAGGTGGTCAGGATTAAGACCCAAGATCAAAAATTGAATGACGCGGTGCAAAAATATAGCGATATGCTTTATCGCATCGCAATGTCGCTGCTGGGCAAGCCGGAGGATGCGGAGGACGCTCTGCAAAATGCCTTCCTGCGCTATTATCGCAAATCGCCCGAATTCCGATCGGAAAACCATGAAAAAGCCTGGCTGATCCGCTGCGTAAAAATGACCGCCAAAAGTCTTTATACTCTGCGTACTCGCCATAGCCATGATCCGCTGGAGGATCATATTGAGCTATCTTCTTCGCCGATCCGCAATGTTACCCCCGAGGCGCTCTATTCCCTTTCGGCAAACGACCGCCTGCTGCTGCAGCTCCGGTATGTTGAGGGCTATACCAACGAGGAAATCGCCCGCCTGCTGGGGAAAAGCGGTAATGCAATCGGCAAGGCAATGGAGCGCGCCCGTAATCGGGTTCGGCGCTATTATGAAAAGGAGGAAAATCGATGAAATTGAATTTTGATTATCTGCGCACCGCCGAGGCCGGCTGGCGGCTGAACGGCGCGCAAAAGCAAAGCATTTTAAATCTATGCAAAAGCAATGCGGCTCCGCCGATGCTGGTGCCGCAGCTTCTGCCCCGCTTGGTAAAGCCGTTGATCGGGGTTGGGGTGGCTGCGGCAGCGGCAATCGCGCTGCTGCTGGCTTGGCCGCTGCTGACAAAGCAGCCCGAGGATACCACCATCATCGCGGGCGCGCCCGCAACCAATGAGGCGGCTCCGGAGGAATATGTTGAAAAGCCCATGGAGGAAACGCCGGTTACCCCCGAAAACCCGAGCGAAAGCGAACCTCCCGCTGCCAATGAGCAGCCTCCCGCCGCCGAGGAACCCCCTGCAACCAATGAAACCCCCGGTGCGGCCGAGGAGCCTTCCGCACCCTCTGCAGGGGAGAATTCCCCCGCAGTGACTCCGCCTGCGAAGCAGGAAGAGGAGAAGGAAGAGGAGGAGTTTAAGCCTCTTTCTAAAATAAAGCTGACCCTGTATTCCAATCCTCCGCAGCAAATTGAAGTGACGCTTCAGGAGGAAAGAAAGGACGCTACGGGAGCCCCCATATTTGTTTATGCGGATAATAATGGCTGGGGCTATACGTTTAACCAACGAGGGCAAATGTATCATTGTTATCAAACAGAGCTAAAAAGTGTTGAGGAATATGGGGCTGTTATAACGGAGGAAAAAGCAATTCAAATTGCGCGAAAAGAATTGAATTATCGATATGGAGATTTATTTGACGGATTTGAATTATTGGAATGTTCGGATGGCAGCAAGATCGGGAGCGAATGGGGCGTTTATTTCACAAAGTTTTATGGCGGCTTTGTTCGGCTTCCATACGTTGGGGTATGGCTATTACCGGACGGAACCGTTTGCGATAGTCTTTGCAACTATAGCAAGGAGCTTTGGAATTTTGACGAATCGCTTTTGAAGGATTGGTCAAGGGAAAAGGTTGAAAGAAATATTGAGAAGCAGTTAAAAGAAAAATACGGCAACAAAATACCTGATTATGAGATAAAATCGATACTGCTTCACTATAAAGACGGAGCGTATTATATTAAGGTAGAGCTTGGAAATGTATTGGTGCAATACCATGAATACTTTTTAATAAAGATTAAATAAGATATGTTATTTTTCCCTCTTTTTTGCC
>JAZQDS010000037.1:0-16374 GCA_045546895.1 Eubacteriales bacterium
TAACGCTAAACGTCATTTAATGCTGTCGTTTTACAAGCTTTTTGAAAATGAAAATGGCGTCAGCCTTTCGGTAGTGCACCCCGGCATTACCTTTACAAACATTACAGCGCATTACCCAAAGGTGATTTTTGCAATAATTAAGCACCCGATGAAAGTTATTTTTATGAGGCCAAAAAAGGCCGCGCTTTGTATTTTACGGGGTCTTTTTGAAAAAACGGAATATAGCTTTTGGATAGGCCCAAGGCTTTTTGACGTATGGGGACTTCCTAATAATAAAAGGCTTAAAACGTTTAAAAATTCTGAGGCTGACCGTGTATTTAAAACCGCTGAGGAATGCTACAGTAAAGCTGTGGATTTCTTGACACGGTAGCGCCATATATGTTAAACTGACAACGGATGTGATATTTTTATGGATTCATTATTGGCAATAGAAAGGCTTGAAGTCTGCCCAATAATTTCGGCCGTGCACGAAAAACAGTTTAGTGATGCTTTAAATGCTCCGGTAGATATTATCTTCTTGCTGGAGGGTGACGTTATAACGGTTAGTGAAAAAATTGCTCTTGCACACGAGCACGGCAAGGCAGTTTTGGTGCATATTGATTTAATGAAGGGCATTGGCAAGGATAAATGCGGTATTGAATTTTTGGCAAAATGCGGTGCCGACGGTATAATTTCTACCCGTGCGCCTTTAATTAAAGCTGCTAAGGAAATTGGTATGCTTACCGTTCAGCGTTATTTTGCGCTGGACAGTCAAGGACTTGAAAGCATTGCGGAAATGATTAACAGCACCAAACCCGACTTTGTTGAAATAATGCCCGGTGTTATTGAAAAGGTTATTAAAAAGTTTGCAAGCTCCGAAATACCTGTAATTGCAGGGGGTCTTTTAGAAACCAAGGCAGAGGTTACCGCGGCTTTGTCAAGCGGAGCCTTAGCAATTTCTACAGGTAAAAAAGAACTTTGGTATATTTAATAATACATAAAAAAGTATTGCAAAACCCCGAAAATGTGGTATAATATTTTTTAGAGATTTAGAGTGCATTAATTCTTAGGGGATTAGTGCACTCTTTTTTGTTAAAAATTTTTTCGGAGGAATGCAAAATGGCAAAAACAAACATAGTTGACTGGAAAACAATAACCGATTTCGTGATTGATGCTTTCGTGGGTTACGGAATCCCCCGTGCAGATGCTGAAATTTGCGCTGACGTGCTTTTGGAATCTGATAAGCGTGGTATTGAATCACACGGTGTAAACCGTTTTAAGCCTGTTTACCTTGACAGAATTAAGGCGGGCATTCAGCAGGCTGTTACCCAAATGGAAATTATTAAGGAAACCGAAACCACCGCTGTTATTGACGGTCATCACGGTATGGGTCAGGTTATCGGCCACAAGGCTATGAGTATGGCTATTGAAAAGGCTAAAAAGTACGGTATGGGTATGGTTGTTGTTCGCAATTCCTGCCATTACGGTATCGCAGGCTATTATACCTCCATGGCTGCTAAATATGGCTGCATCGGCATGACCGGCACCAATGCCCGCCCCACCGTTGCCCCCACCTTCGGCGTTGAAGGTATGTTTGGTACCAACCCCCTGACCCTCGGCGTTCCCACCGATGAGGATTTTGATTTCAATTTCGATGGCGCCACCTCCACCTATCAGAACGGTAAACTGGAGTATTATGCAAGAATCGGCAAGGATGCTCCCAAGGGCTCCCTGATCGGGCTGGACGGAAAGGCCTATGAAGGCACCTCCGCCGATGCTCTTAAGACCATGGCGCGCGGCGAGGCTGCTCTTTGCACCCTCGGCGGCCCCGGCGAGGAGCAGGCAGGCTATAAGGGCTATGGCTTTGCAATGTTTGTTGAGCTGCTTTCTGCTGTTTTGCAGGATGGTAACTACGGTAAGGCGCTGACCGGCTTGGATGAAAACGGCAATAAGGTTCCCTTCCATCTCGGCCATTTCTTCATCGCGATCGATACCGATCATTTCCTCGGCGAGGATGTTTGCCGCAAGAAGGCCGGCGATATCCTGCGCGAGGTGCGCGCTGCCAAGAAGGCGCCCGATGCGGAAAGAATCTATACCGCCGGCGAGAAGGAGCATCTGGTTCGTCTGGCTCGTAAAGACGGTGTACCCATCAATGAATCTGTTCAGGCTGAAATGATCGCGGTTCGCGATGAGCTGGGCCTGACCCAATATAAGTTCCCCTGGGAAGACTAATTGAGGGAAGAACTACGATACCCCCCAAGGCGCAGCGCGCCTTGGGGGGTATATTTAATTTAAAGAGCGGCTTGGATAAAAAAATAAAGCACTTCTTTCGAAGTGCTTTATTTTTTGCGAAAGACTAGCTAAACGGATCAGAAGTTGGGGTAAAAAAGCCTAAAAGTATACCCCAAAAGCATTAATATACTTCGGCAGTTGAAACCCATTGCAAAAATTCACTAAAAGTTTTTTTGGAAGGAGCAAAATCAGAAGTCACATTATATCACAAATCAAGTATGTTTGCAAATAAGTGATGAGTGATGCAGCTACGCTGTGATCAGTGATGCGATGCGTTCTGCCCACGCGCCGCAGGCGTACATCACGGGCGAAGCCTGCATCACGCACGTAGTGCGCATCACGTTCCGCAAGGAACGCATCACTCAAAAAGTCCCTTTTGTCCGGTAGACAAAAGTGACTTTTTGTTGGTGGAGACAACTGGAATTGAACCAGTGACCCCTTGCATGTCAAGCAAGTACTCTAACCAGCTGAGCTATGCCTCCAAAGCCACTCTATTTTACTATACGCCTTTTCAATTGTCAAGCCCCATTCTTGAAATTATAAAAAAAGGACATTTTCTTTGTTTATCGTCTTATTTTTATATTGACGGTATTTTTTATTTCATTTAAAATAAAGAAAAAGGAGGGATTATTATGAAAAAAATCGGAAAGGAAGTCCTTTTTCTCCATACGGGAGAGGGCAATCCCCGCAACGGCGAAGGAACCTTCCTGCGGCTGAAGGACGGCCGCATTATGCATGCCTATACCCGCTATTACGGAGCGGATTGGGCCGATCATGCCATCGCGGAAATTTACGCCTGCTATTCCGCTGATGAGGGCGAGAGCTGGAGCGAGCCTTCGCTGCTGCTCGCCAAGGATGAGGGGGCGGAAAACATTATGTCGCCCAGCCTGATCCGGATGGCAAACGGCGATATCGGCATGATGCTCAATCGCAAGCAGAAGGTGGAAGAAGGGCTGATCTGTATGCCCTATTTTTACCGCTCCTCCGATGAGGGCAAGAACTGGAGCGAGCGCCTTTCCTGCGGGATTGAGGATGGCTATTATTGCGTGCTCAATGATGGGCTGATCCGCCAGAAAAACGGCCGCATTTTAATCCCCCTTGCGCGGCATGGCGATTATTATAATCCCAATCGCCCTAATAAGAGCAGTAATGCCAATGCAGATATTTTCAGCGGCGTTTTGATGGTTCTTGCTTCCGATGATGATGGCTATAGCTGGAAGCGGCTGCCTCAGACGATTGCTCCCCCCTTTAACGATCCTTACGGGCTGGCGGAGCCGGGGATTTACGAATATGAAAACGGCGAGTTGATGATGTGGTGCCGCACCCCCTATGGGCATCAATTCCAAACGAATTCCAAGGACAACGGCGAAAGCTGGAGCCCCATTAGCCCCAATGCCGCCTTTACAGCGCCCGATTCTCCCATGCGGATCAAGCGGGTAGGGGATTATACCATCGCGGTATTTAATCCGATCCCTTATCACTGCCTGCGCACCGATTATACCGCGCGGGGCAGCATTAAGCGCACTCCCTTTGTTTTGGCCGCCTGCACCGATGACGGTCGTTCCTTTGATTACAGCGGCGATCGATATCCCTTCGGTACCCTTTTGAAATTCAATGAATGCTGCCATCTTTTGGAGAAGGATCCCAAAAGCAGCTATTGCTATCCCTCTGTTATTGAGGTGGAGGGCGGATTTTTGGTGGCCTATTATCATAGCAACGGCGGGGAATATACCCTTAATTGTACGAAGATCACCAAGGTCACTTATGACGAATTGAGAGGAGAATAACAATGAAAAAGATCGGTAAGGAAGTTTTATTTTTAGAAACCGGCCCCAAAAATTCCCGCAACGGCGAGGGTTCCTTTATTCGCCTGAGGGACGGGCGGATCATGCATGCCTATACCCGCTATAGCAGCGATGATTTTGATGATCATGCCGTTGCGGATATCTACGCCTGCTATTCCGCCGATGAGGGCGAAAGCTGGAGCGCCCCCACTTTGCTGATGGAGAAGGATGCGGCGGCGGAAAATATTATGAGTACCAGCCTGCTGCGGATGGAAAACGGCGATCTTGGTATGATTGTTAGCCGCAAGCTGCTGATAGACGAGAATAAAGTGATCTGCGTCCCCTATTTTTACCGTTCTGCCGATGAGGGCGAAAGCTGGGCTGAGGGCATTTCCTGCGGCTTTCCCGATGGCTATTATTGCGGCCACAACGGCAATGTGATCCGCCAGAGAAACGGCCGTATTTTAGCGCCAAAGGCATACCATGGCCCCTATTGCGAGGGCGATAAAATTCAAGCAGGGGTAGTAAAGATCGCCTGCTCCGAAGATGACGGCTACAGCTGGAAAGAGCTGCCGCCGGAATTTCATAGCCCCTTCGAGGGGAAGGTTGGCTTGGAGGAGCCGGGGCTTTATGAGTATGAAAACGGCGAGCTCTTGCTTTGGTTCCGCACCAACTATGGTCATCAATATCAATGCTGTTCCAAGGATAACGGCGTAAGCTGGAGCCCGATCGTTCCCAATGGAGCCTTTACCTCTCCCAATTCTCCGATGCATATTCAGCGGGTTGGAAAATATACGGTTGCGGTATTCAATCCGATTTCCTATAACTGCCTGCGCACCGATCACAGCGTTCGCGGCAGCATCAAGCGTACCCCCTTGGTTTTGGCGGTTTCCACTGACGATGGGCGCTCCTTTGATTACAGCGGCCCCAATTTCAAGGTCGGCACCCTTTTGGATTTTAATGCCTGCTGCTATCTTTTGGAGGATGATCCCCGAAACAGCTATTGCTATCCTTCGCTGATGGAGGTGGAGGATGGATTTCTGGTGGCTTATTACCATAGCAACAACAGCGACCATTCCCTCAATTGCACCAAAATCACCAAGGTTTATTATGATGAATTAAAATGATAAAAAAGGCGTTTTAACGCCTTTTTTTATTGCAATTTCGGCGGCGCGATGATAGAATAAAGGTATGAAAATTATACGATCAAACCGAAAAACCATATCGTTGACCGTAACCCGCGAGGGGGAGGTTGTTGTGCGGGCGCCGCTGCGCTGCAGCGATGCTTATATTGAGGGCTTTATTGCTAAAAATCAGGGCTGGATCGAGCGCCATCGGGCGGAGCGGCTGAAGGAAAAGCATTATACTCCCGAGGAGGTGGCGGAATTGCGCCGCCGCGCCAAGGAGTTTTTGCCCGCGCGGGCAGCTTATTTCGCGGCGCGGATGGGGGTAAAGCCCGCGGCGGTAAAGATTACCTCTGCCCGCACGCGCTACGGCAGCTGCAACAGTAAGGGCAATATTTGCTATTCCTTATATTTAATGGATAAAAGCCCGCGGGCGGTCGATTATGTTGTTGTTCATGAATTGGCGCATCTGCGCCAGCTGAACCATAGCGCCGCCTTTTATGAAGAAATCGAAAGGATCCTTCCCGATTATAAGGAGCGGATCAAGGAATTAAAGGAGAAAAATCAATGAGTGCGCAATTAAATGTACCGCTGCGGACGAGCAATCGAGAAGAATCTGTTGAGATGATCAAGCGCTGGGGAGCCAAGCGCGTATTTGTTGCTATGCTGCATGATGTTATGACCCCCGATACCGAGGAGGAGGCTGCTCTTTTGAAGGAGGCGGTCGAATTTTGGCATGCGCAGGGGCTGGAGATCGGCCAATGGTGCGGCGGATTGGGAATGGGGGAACCCTTGCCCAAGGCCTGCGGAGGGATTTCCCCCTATCGGCAGATCGTTGATGTTGAGGGGCGTTCTCTGGGCCGCGCCTTTTGCCCTACCGATGCGGCCTTTACCGCCCGCAATGCCGAGCGGATGCGCTTTTACGCCCGCGCGGGGGTGGATATTATTATGCTGGATGATGACCTTTGCCAATCGGTGCGCCCCGGAATCGGCTGCTGCTGCGAGGCGCATCTGGCAATGCTGGAAAAAGAGCTGGGCGAGCGGCTGGAATTGGATCAAATTAAAAAGCTTTGCCTTTCGGGCGCGCCCTCCCGCTATCGGGATGCTTGGCTGAAGGTGCAGGGCGATAGCCTGCGCGCTTTTTGCAAGGCAATGCGGGCGGCGGTAGATGAGATCAATCCCGAAATCCGCCTCGGCTTTTGCAGCGGCTATACCTCCTGGGATCTGGAGGGGGCCGATGCCATTGAGCTTTCCCGCATTCTGGCGGGGAATACCAAGCCCTTTGTTCGCCTTTCGGCGGCGCCCTATTGGAATTCCTATGCCATAGACCGGTTTCAGGGTAATTCCCTCATCGAAGTTATCGAAAATGCCCGACTGCAGGCAAGCTGGATTCCCGAGGAGATCGAATTTTTCCATGAGGGGGATCCTTATCCCCGCAATCGCTATCATTGCGCGGGCGCAACCTTGGAATGCTACGATCTGCCCCTTTATGCCGATGGCATCGATGGGCTGAAATATATGCTGAATTATTCGGTAGACGAAAGCCCCCATCCCGATCATACCTGCGAGACCATCTATCAGCGGGCTCATGATCGCCATGCGCCTCTGCGGGAGTTTCTTGCTGCTGTATTTGAAGGCGGGCGGCCTGCAGGCGTTCGGATTTTGGAATATCAGCGCAAATTCGCCCATGAGGATCTTCCGCCCTATGGGGATATCGAACATCGGAAGGTTTTGATGCGTCACGCCTTTTCGCCTGCGGCGGCGATGGCGGCCAATCTTTCGCTGCCGACCCGCTATTCCGGCCAATATGGCGCCGCCTTCCTCTTTGGCGCCAATGCAAAGCTTGCGCCGGATGCCGATCTGCGGCGGGATCTGATCCTTGATCTGCCCGCTGCCCGCTATCTGGCGGCGCGCGGCATCGATACGGGCCTGATTTCTGCAGAGCCGGCAGAGGCTCCGATTTATGAGCAATTCGGCGAGCGTAAAAAGGTATTGAATTTTCAGGCAGGCGAGTATTATAAGGCAACCCTGAAAGAGGGCGCCAATGTGCAAAGCCTCTTTTTGGCGGAAGAGGAGGAATATCCCGCCAGCTACCGCTATAAAAATGAAAAAGGGCAGCGCTTTTTGGTATTTTGCTTTGATGCCTATTCTCTGCGACACGACAGCGATGTTTTCCGCTCTTATTATAGAGAGCGCCAGATCCATAACGCTCTGCATCAATGGGATCCCAATCTGCTGCCGGTTGTCTGCCCTGAAAATCCGGGCCTCTATATCCTGACCAAGGAAACACCCGATGGGCTTGCGGTCTTGCTGGTAAATATCAGCCTTGATCGTATCGATCGCCCCAAGCTTTTCCTCTCCCGCCGCTATCAATCCGCCAATTGCTGCGGCGGAATCGGCGAGCTGCTGGGCAATACCTTCCGCTTTAAAACCGATATTACCCCCTATGAGGCGGTGGCCCTCTTCTTGAAAAACGAAGAGAAAAAAATTCTCTGAATTTTTTTAGAATTATTCTAAAAAAGTATTGACATTGGAAAAATATTCTGCTATAATAGTGTCAGAATTTAGAATAATTCTAAAAAAGGAGGCGCGTATGACCAAGCAACGGGAGTTGATCCTGCGGCTGATCCGCGAATCCGAGGAGCATCTTACCGCCGAGGAGGTTTATTTAAAGGCAAAGGAAGAGCTGCCGGGGATTGCGCTGGCAACGGTCTATAATAATCTGATCCGCTTAGCGGAGCAGGGGGAGATCAAAAAGCTGGCTTTTTGCGGGGAGCGGGATCGCTATGATAAAAGCAATATTCCCCATATCCATCTGATTTGCGATCGTTGCGGCGCGGTCTGTGACCATCCTTCGGAGGGATTAATCAACGAAATGGAGGAGCGCCTGGGCTTTCCGATCTTGGAATATGCGCTGGCAATCCGCTATGTTTGCGAAAAATGTAAATAATTTAATATTTAAATAAAAAGGAGAAAAAACTATGGAACTCAAGGGAAGCAAAACCGAAAAAAATCTGATGACTGCATTTGCCGGCGAAAGCCAGGCCAGAAATAAGTATACTTATTTCGCATCTGTTGCCAAAAAGGAAGGCTATGAGCAGATCGCAGCCATTTTCCAAAAGACGGCCGATAATGAAAAAGAGCATGCCAAGCTGTGGTTCAAGGCGCTGGGCGAACTGGGCGATACCGCCGCAAATCTGCTGGCTGCTGCTGAGGGCGAGAATTATGAATGGACCGATATGTATGATACCTTCGCCAAGGAAGCGGAGGAGGAGGGCTTTACCAAGCTGGCTTATCAGTTCCGCGCGGTAGCCGCCATCGAGAAAACTCATGAAGAGCGTTATCGCGCTCTGCTCGCAAATGTTGAGATGCAAAAGGTATTTGAAAAGAGCGAAGAAACGATGTGGGAATGCCGCAACTGCGGTCATCTGGTAATGGGCAAGAAGGCGCCCGAGCTTTGCCCTGTTTGCGCTCATCCCAAGAGCTATTTTGAAGTTCGCAAAGAAAATTATTAATTGATCTATTTTAAAAAATCCTGCAATGCGCAAGCATTGCAGGATTTTTTTATTAAAATTCAAGATCTTTAATCGTATAGTTTTTGCCGCAGAGGCCGATGTGTCGGCCATTTTTGGCCTCGGGAGAATCGGGATGGGCGAGCAGCCATTTATTGGAGCCGCAGCACATTTGCTCCTCCAAGCAAAAGGGAGTAAAGGGCGGCTTTTCCAGATTGGTGCCTCGCGGCAAAACAACCGAAACCTGATAGGGCGCGCCGCCAACGCTGATCGGCGCATAATGGAGGGTGGTGGCATAAATTTCAACCCCTGCTCCCTTGGGGAGGAGAAAGGCCTTGCAAAGGGCGGTATCATATCGGCCCGCTTGGATATCGGTCTGTTTCCCGAGGATCAACACAACATCGCAGGCTGCAACATTGATCTCGCTGCATTTATGGTATTCCAGCGCGTTCATGCATTCGCAATGGCCTGAGGTGCAGCCGATCTGGATGGGGAGGCCCGCAAAGGCTTTTTGCTGCAATTCCTCAAAGATCGGAAGGGCTTCCAATTCTTTGATGGAGGGCTGATACATTACCCGATCGGCGGGCGCTTCGCATTGGGAAAGCGCTTGGGTAAATTCTTTGAAATCGTATTCATCTAAAACTCTGCCGTAGGCAGAAAATTCGGGATCTCTGATACTTTGAATTTTCATCTTCTTTTTCCTTTTGCGGCTCAGCATTCAATGGAAACATCGCCGTCTTTAATTACATAATGCTTCTGCACACCCAACTCCTCCATCCATTTGCGAACAATGATGGTTTTATAGGTATGAGTATTATAGCCCTTCCCGCGGTCGTTGTTCCAAAGCCAATCGGGGGCACACCAGAAGCAGGCTTCGGGGGCGATTGCTTCATAAACGGGGCGGTCTACGCCGTTTTGGCCGTGATGCGCCATCTGGCAAAAATCGCTTTTCAGCCGATCCTTTTTGGTGCGGAGCAGCTTTTCACCGCCCTCTACCCCGAGATCGCCGAGGAACATAATGGTTTTTTCGCCTAATGTCATTTTAAAGACGGTGGAGGCATTATTGGAGAGATTATTCTTGATGGAGCAATCGGCGGTATAGAGAATTTCAATCTTGCAGCCGCTGCCGAATTGATAAATATCATCCTCCGAGACCCAAACGATCTTATCGGCATAGGCGGGTGCCAGGCGGAAGAAGGTTTCCACCATCTCCGGACCGTCGTCTTTATCCGGCGCCAGATATTGGGCGGAGGGGAGATGAATATAGATTTTATCGAAGGTTACAACCTTGGGCATTCCCTTCATAATGCAATAAAAAGCGCCCATATGGTCGATATGAGGATGGGTAAAGATCCAAGCATCGATATGAGGAACCTCCGCTCCGGTAATCTCCCGCAGCTTTTGCACCAGATGCACTGCATCCATGGGATAGCCGCCATCGATCACGATGATCTTTCCGCTTTCCTCCTCGATGATGAAGCTTTCCATCTGCCGATGGGTGAAATTGCTGATGAAGTGTAAGATATTCTTTTTCATAATATTATCCTCAACTTTCTATTTTGACATCACCGCTATGAACAACATAATGCTCCTGAACGCCCAGCTCCTGCATCCAGCGCCATTCAATTTCGATGAGATTATGGGTAAAATCAAATTCATTCTTTTCCGGATTCCAAAGCCAATCGGGCGCGGTCCAGATGCAGCCGCGGGGCGCTACTGCTTCATAAAGCGCGCGGGTAGAGCCGCGCTGACCATGATGAGCCACCTGGCAATAATCGGATTTGAGCTTTTGCGGCTTTGCTTTCAAAAGAGCATCTGCGCCCTCTGCCCCCAGATCGCCGAGGATCAGGATGGTTGTTTCTCCCAAATAAAGCTTAATGACGGTAGAGGAATTATTCCCCTGATTTTCCTTGATAGAGCAATCGGCGGTCCTCAAAACCTCAAAGCGGCAGCCGGTACCGATCGGATAAACATCATCCTCCGAAAGGGGGACGATCTTATCTGCAAAGGCAGGGGAGAGTTTCCAAAAAGTAGCGGCGGTTTCGGCCGCTGAAAGCCCCTCAAAATACTGCACTGAGGGGAAGCAGCAATAAATATGCTCGATCTCCAGCGCCGCGGGATACTGCTCAATAATTTCAAAAAAACAATCCATATGGTCGCTATGGGGATGGGTAAAAAACCAGCTGACCTGCGGGATTTCCTTTCCGGTAATCTCCCGCAGCTTATTCAAAAGGTATTCCGCATCGCCGCGGGTGCCGCCATCGATGATCAAAACAGCGCCGCTTTCGTCTATAACGATATGGCTTTGCATATAATGGTGAGTAGCATTTCTGATCAGCCAAAAGGTGTTTTTCATACTTACGCCCCCTCTTTATTAACACATATTATATCGCTCGATTGTTCAAAAAGCAATGAAAAAAGGAGAGAAATACCATAATTATTAGTATATATTGATATTGACAAATACAAAATGTTTTAGTATCATTGTATACAATAAAGCAACTATACCCAAAGGAGAAGATACTGTGCCTGAATTATCACCGATTTTTAATCTGTTGGAAGATGAAACTTATAAATATGAATTGCAGGATGTGCCAAACCCGAATCTTTATCGGGATATTTACAGCTATGAGGAGATCCCCAAGATCACCTTCAACCATCGGCGGGTGCCGCTGGGGATGCCGAAGGAGATCTGGATTACCGATACCTCTCTGCGCGATGGGATGCAATCGGTTGAGCCTTATACGGTGGATCAGATCGTAAAGATTTATCAGCTGCTTTCCAAGCTGGGCGGGCCGTTCGGCGTAATCCGCCAAACAGAAATGTTTGTTTACAGCGAAAAGGATCGGGAGGCGTTGCGCCGCTGCCAGGAGCTGGGGCTGAGGTTTCCCGAGATTACAACCTGGATCCGCGCCAAGAAGGAGGATTTCAACCTTGTTCGGGATCTTGGCATTCGGGAAACGGGTATTTTGGTATCCTGCAGCGATTATCATATCTTTAAGAAACTAAAGATGAGCCGCAGGCAGGCAATGGATCAATACCTTGCGACTGTTGCCGAAGCCTTTGAGGCGGGGGTTATGCCTCGCTGCCATCTGGAGGATATTACCCGCGCTGATTTCTTTGGTTTTGTGGTTCCGTTTGTGAATGAGCTGATGAAGATGTCGCGAGATGCGGGAATTCCTGTTCGGATCCGCGCCTGCGATACTATGGGCTATGGCGTTCCCTATACAGAGGTTTCGCTGCCTCGCAGCGTTCCCGGCATCATCTACGGTTTGCAGCATTATTCCGATGTACCCAGCGAAATGCTGGAATGGCATGGGCATAATGATTTCTATCTTTCGGTAGCCAATGCAGCCACTGCCTGGCTTTACGGCGCGAGCGCCGTAAACTGCTCCTTGCTGGGGATCGGCGAGCGTACCGGCAATGTTCCGCTGGAGGCAATGGTAATGCAATACGCTTCCCTTCGCGGCTCGTTGGATGGTATGGATCCGCGGGTGATTACCGAGATTGCGGATTTCTTTAAAAATGAAATCGGCTATGAGATTCCTGTTATGACCCCCTTTATTGGTCAGAATTTCAATGTTACCAAGGCAGGGATTCATGCTGATGGCCTTTTGAAGGATGAAGAAATCTATAATATTTTTGATACCGAAGGGATTTTGAACCGTCCTGCATCGGTATTGATCAGTAAAACCTCCGGACTTGCGGGAATCGCTTATTGGATCAATGAGCATTACAAGCTGGAGGGCGCCGATCGGGTAACAAAGAAAGATAAGGTTGTTATTGCCATGAAGGAATGGGTAGACCGTGAATATGAAAGCGGCCGCCAGACCGCTCTTTCCAATGGCGAGCTGGAAAAGAAGATAGAAGAAATTTCCGAAGGGAGATATAGAAATGCTTGATCATAAAACGCATACGCTGGCCGATCAGGTTTTTGAACGGCTGGAAACAGACATTTTAAGCGGGGTATATAGCCGCGGAGATTATATGATTGAAATGGAGCTTTGCAAGGAGCTGGGCGTGAGCCGTACCCCTGTTCGGGAGGCGTTGCGCCGCCTGCAGCAGGAGCATCTATTGGAGGAGAGCACCAAAGGCTTAAGAGTTTTGGGAATTACTACCGAGGATCTTGCTGATATTATGGAAATCCGCCTGCTTTTAGAGGGGATGGCGGCTGCCCGCGCCGCAAAGCGTATTACCGATGAGGAGATTCGCGAGCTGGAGGATATTATCGATCTGCAGGAATTTTACTGCACCAAGCATAATGCCGATTATATTCGGGCGATGGATAGCAGATTTCATGAGATGGTTTATAAATTTTCCGGCAGCGGTATGATCAGCGATACCTTGAGCCCGCTGCATAAAAAGGTGCAGCGCTATCGCAAAAAATCCATCGAAAATAATAGCCGCGCCATTGATTCGGTAAAGGAGCATCGCGAAATCCTTGCCGCGCTGAAGGCGCATGATCCCAAGGCCGCGGCAGATGCCATCTATGCGCATACATTGAACGCTAAAAAGCATATCGAAGAGGTTGGTTGATCCCTTCGCATTTAGGATTAGGAGAAAATAAAATGGGACTTACTATTGCACAAAAGATTATTAAAGACCATCTGATCAGCGGCGAGATGATCGCCGGCAATGAGATTGCGTTGCGGATTGATCAGACCTTAACGCAGGATGCCACCGGAACGATGGCTTATTTGGAATTTGAAACAATGGGGATCGATCGGGTACGTACCGAGCGGAGCGTGGCCTATATCGATCATAATACCCTGCAATCGGGCTTTGAGAATGCGGATGATCATCAATTCATTCAATCGATTGCCAAAAAACACGGAATTTATTTTTCCCGCCCCGGCAACGGCATCTGCCATCAGGTGCATCTGGAGCGTTTTGGCATCCCCGGAAAAACCCTGATCGGCTCCGATAGCCATACCCCCACCGGCGGCGGCATCGGAATGCTTGCCTTTGGCGCGGGCGGGCTGGATGTGGCGGTAGCCATGGGCGGCGGGGCTTATTACATTACCATGCCGAAAATGATCAAAATCAATCTGAGCGGTCGCTTGAAAAGCTATGTTACCGCCAAGGATATCAGCCTTGAGATTTTGCGCCTGCTCTCTGTTAAGGGCGGGGTTGGCTATATCATTGAATGGGGCGGCGAGGGGATTGCCCATCTTTCGGTTCCCGAGCGCGCAACCATTACCAATATGGGCACCGAGCTGGGCGCCACCACCTCCATCTTTCCCTCGGATGATGTTACCAAGGCCTTTTTGGAGGCGGAGGGGCGCGGCGCGGATTATCGCCCGCTGGCCAGCGATCCCGATGCGGAATATGATCAGGTGATTGATATCAATCTCTCCGAGCTGGAGCCCTTGATTGCCTGCCCCCATAGCCCCGATAATGTTGTTAAAGTATCTTCCCTGAAGGGAACCATGGTCAATCAGGTATGCATCGGCTCCTGCACCAATTCCTCGCTGCTGGATATGCTTAAGGTAGCGGCGATGCTGAAAGGGAAGACCATCCATCCCGAGGTCAGCCTCTCCATTTCCCCCGGCTCCAAGCAGGTATTGGCCATGCTGGCGGATTGCGGCGCCCTTTCCGATATTCTTGCCAGCGGCGCGCGGGTATTGGAATGCGCCTGCGGGCCCTGCATCGGCATGGGCTTTTCGCCCAATTCCGGCGGGGTCAGCCTGCGTACTTTCAATCGGAATTTTGAGGGTCGGAGCGGTACTGCCGATGCCAAAGTTTATCTGGTATCGCCCGAGACCGCTGTTGCGGCGGCGCTGACCGGCGAGATTATCGATCCTTGCACCATGGGCGAATGCCCCAAGGTGGAGCTGCCCGAGCAATTCAAGATCGATGATAGCGCCATCCTTGCACCCGCATCCCCCGAAGAGGCAAAGGAGCTGGAAATCCTGCGCGGACCTAATATTAAGAAGTTTCCCGATGCAAAGCCGCAGGAGGATACCCTCTCCGCTGAGCTTGTGCTGAAGGTTGGCGATAACATTACAACCGACCATATTATGCCGGCAGGCGCCAAGATCCTGCCCTATCGCTCCAATATTCCTTATCTTTCCCAATTCTGCTTTGGGGTTTGCGATAAAACCTTCCCCGAAAGAGCGCAGAAGGCGGGCCAAAGCATTATTGTAGGCGGCTCCAATTACGGCCAGGGATCTTCCCGCGAGCATGCGGCGCTGGTTCCCCTCTATCTGGGCGTGAGGGCGGTTATTACCAAGAGCTTCGCCCGCATCCATATTGCGAATCTGATCAATGCCGGCATTATGCCGCTGACCTTTGAAAATCCCGATGATTATTATAAAATCAATCAGGGCGATCGGCTGACCATTCGGAATATTTATGAGGGAATGGACAGCGGAAAGATGCAGCTGATCGATGAAACCAAGGGCTTTGAAATCCCGCTGGTATGTAATTTCACCGACCGCCAAAAGGAGATCCTGAAGGCGGGCAGCCTGCTGGCTTATACCAAAGAGCAAGGAGAATAAAAAATGCAGCAATATATTGATCAGGCGGTAGAAAGTTTCCGCGCCCTGCTTTGCGAGCAGCTGGCGCGACAGGAGCGGATCGCGGCAGGCGCCGAGGTAAAGGATTTTGCCAAGATGGAAAAAATCATTATCGGTATCTGCGGCGGCGATGGCATCGGCCCGATTATAACCCGCGAGGGCGAGAGAGTTTTGCGCTATCTTTTAAAGGATGAGGTCGCCTGCGGCAGGATTGAGATGCGTACCATCGATGGCCTTACCCTTGAAAATAGAGAAGCGCAAGGCAAGGCGATCCCCGAGGATACCCTCGCGGCGCTGAAGCAATGCGATGTAATCCTTAAGGGCCCTACAACGACACCTCATGGCGGTAATCTGGAAAGCGCCAATGTTGCCATGCGGCGGGAATTGGATCTTTATGCCAATGTGCGCCCTGTAAATGTGCCTGAGGAGGGGATTGATTGGATCTTTTATCGGGAAAACAGTGAGGGTGAATATGTTTTGGGCAGCCGCGGTATCGAATTGCCCGAAAAACTCGCGATGGATTTTAAGGTGACTACCGATGCCGGCACCCGCCGCATCGCCCGCGCCGCCTTTGAATATGCAAAAAATAACGGCAAGACCAATGTTGCCATCGTTACCAAGGCCAATATTATGAAAAAGACCGATGGCAATTTTTCCCGCATCTGCCATGAGATTGCAGCCGAATATCCCGAAATTACCGCCGAGGATTGGTATATAGATATTATGACCGCCAATTTGGTCAATCCTGCCATCCGCAGCAAGTTTCAGGTATTTGTTTTGCCCAATCTTTACGGTGATATCATTACCGATGAGGCGGCCCAGATTCAGGGCGGAGTCGGTACCGCGGGCAGCGCTAATGTTGGCGAGCGGTATGCGATGTTTGAGGCGGTCCATGGCTCGGCGCCTCGCCTGATCGAAGAGGGCTTGGGGGAATATGCCAATCCCTCCAGCATCTTTAAGGCCTGCGCCATGTTGCTGCGCCATATCGCCCGTCCGGAGGCGGCGGAAAAGCTGGAAAAGGCGCTGCTGATCTGCACAGAAACAGAGCGTAAGCTGGTTGCCACCGGCGAGGCCGAAAATGCCACCTGCAAGGAATTTGCAGACTATGTTATGGAAACCATCGAAAAGTTATAAAAAATCCCGCAATGCTGAAGCATTGCGGGAT
>JAZQDS010000038.1:0-6473 GCA_045546895.1 Eubacteriales bacterium
GAGCCCGACGAGCTACCAACTGCTCCACTCCGCGATGTCTTAATTGCTAATATAGTATAGCAGGGATGGGGGGATTTGTCAACCCCTAAATTTATAAAAATTAAAGGGGAGAGGGTGGAAAGTAACATTTCCCCCAAAAAGGCGCTTTTGAAGGGGCTTCGAAATAATTTCGTTACCGAAAAGGTTGATTTTTATTTCTTATAAGACTATAATATTCAATTAGTAAGAGATTTATACATGGAATTCGGCCCTTGAGGCGGAGGTTATGAATGAGAAAAAAGAGAGTCTACGATATGTGTGAGGGTCCGCTGGTCGGCCAGATGATCTTCTATACCATTCCTATTATATTAAGCAGCGTTTTGCAGCTTCTTTTTAATGCTGCGGATTTGGTGGTTGTTGGTCAATTTTGCGGCAGCAATTCGGTTGCGGCGGTTGGCGCAACCGGTGCGCTTACCAATCTTTTGGTTAATTTTTTCATTGGGCTTTCGGTTGGTGTTGGTGTTGTTGTTGCCAATAACATCGGCGCGCGCGATAGATTAAAGGTGCAGGAAGCGGTTCATACCGCGATTCCCATGGCCCTGATCGGCGGTGCTTTTCTTACTCTTTTGGGGATTTTCTTCTCGGAAACCTTTTTGATCTGGATGGGAACGCCCAAAGAGATTTTATCTCTTTCTACCCTTTATATGCGGATTTATTTCGGCGGTATGATTTTCAATCTGGTATATAATTTCGGAGCCGCAATCCTGCGCGCTTCGGGCGATACTGCCGGCCCCTTGAAATACCTGACCCTCGCCGGAATTTTAAATGTTGGTTTAAATCTTTTCTTTGTTCTGGTATTGCATATGAATGTTGCGGGCGTTGCGCTGGCAACCATTATTGCGCAGGGGCTTTCGGCGGCTTTGGTTCTTTTAGCGCTGATCAAACGGCGGGATTTTTGCCGCTTAAATTTGAAAAAAATGAGATTTCATAAGGATGCGCTGCGGGGGATATTTACTGTTGGACTTCCGGCGGGAATTCAAAGCTCGCTCTTTGCCATCTCCAATGTTTTAATTCAGTCGTCTATTAATATTTTCGGCAACGTTGTTATGGCGGGGAATGCAGCGGCAAGTAATATCGAAGGCTTTGTTTATGCATCGATGCATTCCTGGCAGCAAACGGTGATGAACTATATTGCTCAAAATGCAGGCGCCAAGCGCTATGATCGTGTGCGGCGTGTATTTTGGATTTGCATTGCGGGCGTAACGATTGTTGGTATCTGCTTGGGCGCGCTTTCTTATCTCTTTGGCACCCAGCTGCTTTCTATCTATCTTTCCGATTCTCAGAGCGCTGTCCAATATGGGCTTGCTCGCTTGGGGATTGTTGGCTTGCTTTATTTTATCTGCGGTCTGATGGATGTTATATCGGGCGCTATTCGCGGGATGGGCGTATCCTTTACGCCGATGATTGTTTCGCTGCTTGGAGCTTGCGGGCTGCGTATTCTTTGGATTGTTACGATTTTCCAGATTCCCGAATTTCATACAACCACCGGCCTTTATTATTCCTATCCGATCTCTTGGGCAATTACTGCCCTTGCGCATTTTATTACCTTCCGGCTTGTTTATAAAAAGCGTTTGAAAGAAAGTGAAACGGAAAAAGCTTTAAAGGAGGAAAGTGCAGGATGACAAAGGTTTTATTGATCCGCCATGGCAAAACCTATGGGAATATAAAAAATGTATTTACCGGCCAAATTGAGGTTGAGATGCTGCCGCAAGGTTATGAGCAGGCAGAGGCGGTAGGGGAGTATCTGGCGGAAAATGAGCAGGTTGCTGCGATTTTTTCCAGCGATGCAAAGCGCGTTCGGGAAACGGCGCAGCCGCTGGCGAGCCGCCTTGGCCTTCCTATCCAATTGGAGCCTGCGCTGCGGGAGATTTATTCCCCCAAATGGGATGGAAGAGATTATAAAGATCTTTTTGAAAGCGATCCCAACTATCGCGATTGGAAGTTGGATCGCTGGAATTGCCGCGCCACCGATGGCGAAAGCACAAAAGAGGTTTTCGAAAGAAGCTATCAGGCAATTTGCCGCTTTGCGGCCGAGAATCCCGAGAAAACCATTGCAGTTTTTACCCATTATACCCCGATTCACATGATCGTTAGGAAGCTTACAGGCTTGGATACGCCGGATTTTAAGATTCCCAATGCTTCGGTAACAACCCTTTGCTTTCGCGATGGGGAATGCAGTGTGGAGCGGCTTGGTTATCATGGGCATTTAGATGAAATCAATCAGAAATATGAGGAAATTTTAAAATGACGATTGTTTACAGCTCTGAAACAGGTTTTACTGCCGAATACGCCCGCCTTTTGGCGGAGAAAAGCGGCCTTAAGGCCCTTTCGCTGGAAGAGGCGATGGGTCAGCTTGCGCAGGGGGAGGAAATCCTCTATATGGGCTGGTTGATGGCCGGCAGTATTTATGGATATAAAAAAGCAATGAAGCGCTGGATCATCAAAGGGGTCTGCGCGGTAGGAATGGGCCCTTGCGGCTCCCGCAAGGAGGAAACCGCGAAAGCCAATCGGCTGCCTGCGGATCTGCCCCTCTTTACCCTGCAGGGCGGCTATGCGCCCGATCGGTTAAAGGGCATTCATAAGCTGATGATGGCGATGGTCGCGCGGGTTTTGATTAAAAAAATCAAGGCGGAGGCGCCTAATGAGGAAAACCAAGAAATCCTGCGGCTTTTGCAAAACGGCGGCAGCGCTGTTTGCGCTGAAAACTTAGGCGCGGTGCGGGATTGGCTTTCTCTGTAAAGTAAAATAACATTACACATAAAGGGGCTCCGATAGGGATGTATCGGATCCCTTTTTTATATGCATTTTTATTTTCTTCCGGTGGAGCCGAAGCCCTTTTCTGCGCGGTCAGTATCCTCCAGCGAATCGGCGAGGATGAAATCCGCTTGGGGGCAAGGAAGCAAGACCATTTGGGCAATCCGCTCGCCCGCTTCAATGGTTTGGGGTGCATTGCTATGGTTATGAAGCGGCACCATAATCTCTCCGCGATAATCCGCATCGATGACCCCGACTTTATTTGCGGGCGCCAGCCCGCGCTTGGTTGCAAGCCCGCTGCGGGCAAAGATAAAGGCGCCATAGCCGCAGGGCAGCTCAAGGGCAAGACCGGTATGCACAAGGTGAGTTTCGCCGGGGGCGATGGTGGCTGCGCTGAGGCTGCAAAGATCGGCGCCCGCTGCATCGGCAGAGCCATAGATCGGAAGAATTGCGGCATCGTTGAGCTTTTTAATTTTAACGGTTAATTTATTCATAAGAAGCCTTTCATTATCTGAATTTACATATGTATTCGAAGCGCTTTGGGCTGGATGGCAAAATTGCATTCGGGATGATTGCAGATTTCTCCATCAATATTTACGCGCAGCGCGCCGTTTAAAGGCAGCAGGCTGATGGAATTCGCTCTGCAATGAACAACGGTATCTTTAAATTGAAGGATCTTGCCCGAAAGCAAGCCGGGGACATAGGAGCATTTCCGCAGGAAGGAGCATTTTTTTATTACAATCAGTTCTAATTTTCCGCTTGCGGGATCAGCCTCGGGGCTGATATGGATTCCGCCACCGATATATTGGCCGTTTGCCACCGAAACAACGAGGCAATCGCCGCTGAAAACCTCCTCGCCATCGGCTCTTACCTCCAGCGGGAGGCTGCGGAAGGTAAAGAGGGCTTTAAATACGCCCAAAAGATAGGGGGCAAGCCCGCGCAGATGCTTTTTGGCTTTATTGGCGTAATCCAATACTGCAACATCAAAGCCGACCCCGCATTCATTGGCGAAAAGCCGCCCGTTTACGGCGCCAACATCGATCAGGCGCGGCTTGGCTTCTAAAATATGCGCCAAAGCCTCCATCGGATCGGAAGGAACAGAAAGGCTTTTCAGAAAATCATTTCCGGTTCCCGCAGGAAGGGAGGCAAGGGGAAGCTTTGAGGGCAAAAGGCCCTGAACCACCTCTAAAAAGGTGCCGTCTCCGCCGATGGAGATCAGCAGATCATCGGAAGCCTCATCATATTCTGCAGCAGCCTGCGCAGCAAGCTCTGTTGCATGGTGGGGCGCTTGGGTTTCCCAAAGGCGATAGGGGACATTTTTTTCTTTTAAGCATTCAACCGCCGAAGATGCGACATTTTTCGCCCTGCCGTTGCCGGCAGCGGGATTCACAATAAGCGTAATCAATTGCGCATTTCCTCCAATCTTCGCCAAATTTTGCATTTATTATAGCAGAATTTTCAAACGATTGCAACCTTTATGTTCGCCATCGTTCGCGGAAAATTCGCTATAATGACGGCGGGAGGTGAAAAGAGCTATGAATTTTTCGGCAAAACTAATCGCCGAGATCGGGCGAGCTTCCGCGCTGACCCTGCCTCAGCTGGAAGCGGCCCTGCTGGATAGCGAAGAACGCACCGTTTCTGAGCTCACTGCCCTTACGCTGGCTAAAAAAGCCGCTGAGGGCGGAATGGATGCGGTAAAGCTGATCCGCGAACTTTTAAAAAATGAAGTCCCGTCTGAGCAGGGCGGGGTTGAAATCAGGGTCATACCGCCGGAGGACGAGGATGGCTGAGCCGGCCCATTGCATCGCTGTTACTCCGCTGCAATATCGCTTTTTAACGGCGGCGGGGGATGAGGTTTTATTCGGCGGCGCGGCGGGCGGTGGTAAAAGCTATGGTCAATTGGTGGATGCCCTGCGCTACGCCCTCACCTTCCCCGGCTCCCGCCAGCTTTTGCTGCGGCGCACCCTGCCGGAATTGGAAAACTCCCTGATCCGCGCGGCTATGGATGTTTTCCCAAGCTCCCTTTATCAGTATTTATCCTCCCGACATACCGGCGTTTTTATCAACGGCTCTGTTTTGGATTTCGGCTATTGCGATAGCGAGCGGGACGTTTATCGCTATCAATCAGCGGAATACGATGTAATTCGCTTTGATGAGCTGACCCATTTCAGCGAAACGATGTATCTTTATCTAATGTCGCGCTTGCGGGGCGCCAAGCCCTTCCCGCGGCAGATGAAATCAACAACTAATCCGGGCGGATTGGGGCATGAATGGGTCAAGCGCCGTTTTATCGATCCTGCACCGCCCGGCGAGCTGATTCGGGATGAATGGGGCAGCCGTCTGTTTATTCCCGCAAGGGTGCAGGATAATCATTTCCTGATGAAGGGCGATCCCGATTATATCAAGCGCCTGCAACGGCTGCCCGAGCAGGAGCGGCGGGCGTTATTAGAGGGGGAATGGGAGCTTTCGGAGGGGCGCTTTTTCAGTAGTTGGAGTCGCGCGCTTCATGTATGCGAGCCGTTTCCAATCCCCTCCCATTGGCGGCGCTATTGCGCCATCGACTATGGCCTTGATATGCTGGCAGGCCTTTTCATTGCAGAGGATGAGCAGGGATTCTTCTATTTATATCGGGAGGTTTATGAATCCGGCCTGATTGTTTCGGATGCGGCAGCGCGCCTGCGAGAGGCGGCCGATGGATGCAATTGCCCTTTTTATGCGCCGCCCGATCTTTGGAGCCGCCAAAAGGAAAGCGGGCATTCGCTGGCAGATCTTTTTCGGCGCAACGGTGTTGTGCTCCGGCGGGTCAGCGCAGCAAGAGCGGCAGGCTGGGCAATGCTTCAGGAATGGCTGCAGCCCCGCGCCGATCGAGATGGAAATCAGATCCCGCGGCTGCGGATCTTTTCCACCTGTCCGAACATCATCCGCTGCCTGCCTGCGCTGCAATGGGATCCCGCCGTCCCCGGCGATTGCCGCACCGAACCCCATGAGCTTACCCATGCGCCCGATGCTCTGCGCTATTTTGCGATGGGACATACGGAATCGGCGCAGGGCGCTCAATATCATCCTCCCAATATGCTGGGCGGATACAGAAAGGAATGGATAATATGAAAATTTTAATGTGTATTTTTTTCCTGCTTGGAATATTCAGCCTGCCTTTTGCTTATCGCCTCGGTATTGCCGATGGGCTGGCGGTTGCCCGCCGCGGACGTCTTGCGGGGAGCCGAGCGGATCAGCAGGAGGATCTGCTGAAGCAGATTGATGCCTATAACGGCAGAAAGGGGCCGTATGGGAATGAATGAACAGATCTGGCGGGAATATGAGGAGGGCTGCGCCCTGCTGACCCGCGAGGGATATTATGAGCGCAATGATGAATGCCGCAGCTTTTATGGCGGCGATCAATGGCGCAATTTGCCTACCGATGGTGAGCGGCTTCCGATGTATAACATTATTGAGCCGATTGTGAAATATAAAACCGCGGTAGTAGCTCAAAATAATCTTTCGGTACGTTATAGCTTTGATATTGCCGATTATCCCGAATTACAGGATATTGCCGCCGAGGCGGCAGAGCTTTTGAATGCCCATGCCCGCAATTTATGGGAGCAAAATCAAATGGATCAAAAATGCTGGGAGGTGGTTGAGGATGGCTGTGTTACCGGCGCATCGTATCTCTATTTCTATAT
>JAZQDS010000039.1:0-5305 GCA_045546895.1 Eubacteriales bacterium
GCATCGGAATTTCTTCCGTGTAGGTATGGCTGGGATCGTTCTGGCAGGTGTAGGTCATTACACCGGCCTCGTCATAGGTCGGTTCCTTAGTAACCGTACCTTCGTCCCAATCATGGCCCAGAGCAGCAACCTCGGTCGGCGCAACGATAATGGTGCCGCAGACAGAGCACTTAGTACCCGCGGTCCAGCCGGTGCTTTCGCAGGTAGCGTCAACCGCAGGAATGGTTTCCTCGGTATGGCCCAGAGCATCAACAGCCTCGGTCTTGGTATGATTCTTAACCGCGCAGGTGTAGGTTCTTACGCCTGCCTCGGTGCAGGTGGGATCCTGGGTAACAACGCCTTCGTCCCATTCGCAAGCCTTGGTAACGGTCTCTTCGCAGACAGAGCAGATCAGGGTATGAACTTCATTCTCTGCATCAGACCATTCGCCGGTATGCTCGCCCTTGCAGTTGATCAATTCAACATCAGAGGTGCCATTTGCAACCTCAAGCGCATAATAAGCATCAATGGTGCTTACTTCGATCGCATCAGCAACGATAGCAGGATCAGCATCCTCACCGGTAAAGGTGATCTTAACAAGGTTGCCATCCAAAACAGCCAGCTGAGCAACCGCAACGGTAAATTCACCGTCATCCGCTGCAAGTTCCTCGGCAGACGGGCCGACAAACTCGCCGAACTCATCAATATCATCGCCTGCTTCAACGCTCTTCAGCTTCAGCAGAGCGGTGGGATAATTAATGTTGATCTGAGCGCCAAAGAGCTCGGTAGCCTCGGCGATGTTCAGATAAACAACAACATCCTTACCCGCAACAACCTTAACATCGCTGATGCTCAGCTCAGCAGCGTTAAAGGAGCCGGTCAATTCAACATCCTTATCAAAGAACGCCAAATCATAAATAGTGCCTTCGCTATCCTTCCATTCGGTCGTCATAGCGGTAAAGGTAGGAGCATTAATCATCATACCGGCAGCATCGGTGTAAACGTCAGCATTTGCCTTTTCAGTGCCGGTAGTGGTATACAGCTTCAGGTTAACCTTAACAGGAGCTGCATTGTCTTCGTCAGCAGCAACAATAGAACCGTCATTAACAGCCCAATCAGTCAGTGCTGCATCGTTTTCGCTGTTCAGCGCATAGATGGCAGAACCATCGGTCAAAGCAGCAGCTTCAACAACGGTAAAGCCGTAATCCTCTGTTGCAAGAGCATCATTTAATTTTGCAGCGCTGGTGTAAACATCGGTTGCGATAATCTCGGCACTGGCGCCAAGCGCTTCCCAAACCAAAGTAGCATCGCGCGCAATAATTGCATTTTCCAGCACCAACTCACCGCTCAAATTACCGGTAATGGTGGAATGTCCCTGAGCAAAGCGATCCTTTTCGATGACAACATTCTTCATGTTAACAACAGATCCCGCAGGAATCTGGCCGGCAATGTTCGCAATTCTAAGGAACCAAGAGCCATCCTCTGCGCTGGTAGAGGTATTATTGCTGATCGTCAGGCCGTCAACATTAATGGTCTTCCCATTAGTGCTGCCCAGCAAAAGGCCAAAGCGATCTGTGTTAGAACCATTAGACGGAGTATTTGCGGGGGTAACCTTTACATTCTTGATGGTAATATCATTCAGGTTCAATACATCTCCATCATGCTTATCGCCAAAAAGACCGGAGTCTGCGGAATAAGCAATGAATGTTGCGCCATCAATCGTAACACCGCTAAAGGTCTGGCCGGTCACTTTAGGACGGCAGATCAGCGCCGCATAGGAACCGTTGGTCGCGGTAATATCCTTAAAGGCGATGTCAGTCAAATTGCCGATATAGAGGTCCAACCATCCATAAGCAGCACCGCAAGCATAGCCATCAATCGTTCTGTCGCTGGATGCGGGAAGGGTAATACCGATGATCGCATGATTATGACCATTGATATCAGCCTGAACGCCATACTTACCATCATCATCATTATAACCGCTTACATAGCCAAGATAGTTGGCGGAAGAAGCCGCATCGGTAATGGTGATATCAGCAGTAAGGTGCAGGATTATACCTTTCTTAAAGAAGGTGGGATGATCGGAAACATATTCCAGATCAGCCAGATTATTTACAGTATAATCTGTAGATTCAGGATAAAGATCATGAGCCGATGCAGGAGGTGCATCAACGCCGGTCTTATATTTGCCGGCATAGCCCATCAATTTAGCAACCAAATTATCAACCGCTTCCTGATCGGGAGCGCTTTCGTTGGTCACATAATCCTGAGCCAGCGCGATATCCGCCAGCAGGTCAGCCTCATTCAGATAATATTTAGATTCTCTTGCTGCGCAATATGCGAGGATTTCTACCAGCCCATCATAAACAACGCCGGTGGCAGTAATAACCGTATCCTCGGTGAAGATGGTGTCAATTGTCAATCCATCGAAATCCCATTCATTAGCAGTCAAGAAATCCTCTGTAACACCGATCAGCTTACCATTTGAATCAGTGTAGTATGTCCAGCTGGCATTTCCTGCAGTGAAGACAACCTCTACAGGAAGACCTTCAGTTGCGCGTACAACATCAGTTCCTTCAATTGCCCACTGGTTCAGGCCGGAAACACCCTTAATCTTTTCGTTCAGGGCATAAATTTCAGAAGCGGAAGGATTCTCATCTGCTGTTGCATAGCCGTTCGTCGTATTTTGCAGCGCAAAGCTACCGCTGTTATATGCCACAACGTTATTGGCAGTACTGCTGGTTTGCTGAATACCAAAGAGCAGGTTGCCGCCACGCTCGATAGAGTTATCGGTAATCAATGCATTCGTTACGGTGATTTTAGCCGTAGCATCTTGCACCTGGCCGGAAATATAGCCAACATAGGAGGCAGATTTGCCACCTTGCGGAGTACATGCAATATGATTGTTATGGATCGTAACCCCGTCAACGGTAACATTTGCTCCGGGGCGAATATTAGCAGCCACCAATGCAAAAGAATTGTTTGCGCCGATTTCCAGATCGCAATTCTTAATAACAATATTGCTCATTGTCACGGTAGCATTGTCATTAACTTTTGCTGCAATCAAACCGCGTTGATAAGAAGTAGCCAAATCCGTTTGACCATCAATGTTATCCAGAGTTACATTTATAACGGCACCACCGGAAGCGGTATTCATCAAAAAGCCTTGAACACCACCGAGAGTTTTGATCGTACAATCTGCAAAGGTAATATCTTTGATCGTTCCGCTATAATTATCTAAAAGACCGGTAGTAAGATTAGTAATACCGGAAACGGTATCGCCCTGACCATCGATGTTGGCTTTTACATTTTTCCATCTATAATCTGTTTCGCTTACGCCGCTCAAATCAATAACATCATTCTCAGCATCAAAATAAATGGTTTTTCCTGCAGAGAAAATTTCCTGATTATCAGCTACCGCCAAATAATCCGCTTGATTGGTAACAACGTATGCCATAGCATCTGCATAAGTCTTTGCAAGAGAGGCAGGAATCTTAACATCGCTCTTATAGCCGGCAGCCTTGGCAGCATTCAGCGTTTCTGCAAGAGAAGCAGCCTCTTCATTGGTTGTTTCCGCATCATTAAAGAGGATATTATTCGCCTTGACTAAAGCCTCTGCCAAACCATCCGCCGCAAAATATTGAGCGTCTTTTCCAGCCCAATAGGTATACGCCTCATTCAGCGCTTCCAGATTGATAATTTCACCCGCCAATATGTAAGCGGTATTTTCAGTAAAAGTGGATGGAATAGAAGTAATAATTTCACCCTCGCCTTCGCCATCGCCATTGGTATCGATCAGCCAACCGGTTTCGCTGGCGGGAGGGGTGCCGAGCAAAGCGCCGGTAGAATCGGTATAAAGGTATGTAGCAACGCCGGTGTTAAAGGAAACCTCTACAGGAGCCTTATGATCGGCATCCACAGGAACAACATAATTGCCCCTCGCGTCATCCTTAACCACTGCCCAATCAACATTATCAGCAGCATTGGCCGCATTCAGCGCATAAACCTCAGCTCCAGTAGTAATATCAGTTGAAGCAAGCTTTACATTGGTAGAGCTTGTAACTGTACTAGCTTCGCTGCCGCGCAGAGCAGAACCATCTGTTACGATATTGGCAAAGCTCAAGGAACAATTATTGCCATCCCAGATTACAGGGAGACCATGATTGTTAACGGCAATGATATTCTCGAATTTATATTTATAACTCGATCCGGCATTACCAAAACCGCCCAAAAGACCGGAAACATTCGCAGGAGTATTAATCGTTGTATTGGCAACAACAATATTCTTATACTCACTGACGATCTTGGCGGAACGCAGCGGGCGTCCTACCAAGATGGCGGGCTTATTGGCATTAACCGAAGAAGGAACGTTGAAGGTATTATTATAGAGGTAAATACCATCAAAAATGGCGCCTCCATAGTTCCATAAGCGGCCAACCAGGAAGCCGGCGCCATCACCGGCACCAGACTTGGTAAGGGTAACAGCCGTATCCCTTACGGTAATATCTTTCAGCTCAACAACAAAACCGTCTGCACCATTGCTGGTAGAAAACAACAGACCGGCTTGCGCACTGCCAAGAGTAGCAACGGTATTGCTGATGGTGATGTTGCTGAAGGTCTGAGTGCTGTTTTTGCCCTTCCAGGGAGCACCAATAAGACCGGCATTAGAACTGGAATTTACGGTACAAGAGTCAAAGGTTAAATTGCTCAAATTACCGGGATAAAGATCCAGCCAGCCGTAACCATTGGTTACATTCAGGCCTTTAAGAGTATGGCCCAGGCCGTTGATGTCTGCAAAAACACCATTATTTGCAGTAGTGCTTGCAGTATCGCTACCGGCAGTACCACCCAGATAATGAGCAGCCGTGCCGGCAGTCAGCGTGATGTTAGCAGTAAAATAAACCGTAACACCACGGCCAAAGAAGCGGCTGTTATTCGCCATAAAGATCAAATCGTCTTCATCTACTACCTGATATGATTTTGTATAATCAGGTGTAGAAGTTGTGTCGATCTCCGATGCCCGCAGCAGCTCTTTCGCCTCTTCCTCTGTCATGGCCGTTACAGGGAGCGCAAAGACCGTAAACATAGAGAGAAGCATCACAACTGCAACAAGGCCGGATAACAGCTTTGTTTTTCTTGTGATCATAGTCACAATCCTCCTTTTTAATGTAATAAATTATTTTGCCCGCAAAGAGTGGAATTTTCGCGGGCATTATTACACAATGCCATTATACGCCTCTTTTATCAAGAATTAAATGATTTTATGCAAAATTTATTAAACATTTTGTGACATTTTTACAAAAAACAGCAAAACGCGCGAAGCGGA
>JAZQDS010000040.1:0-87665 GCA_045546895.1 Eubacteriales bacterium
ATATCTCTGTTGCACTCTCCCGGGAGTCGCCTCCGGTGGGCGTTACCCACTATTCCGGCCCGTGATGCTCGGACTTTCCTCCGCGGCAAAGCCACGGCGACTGTTCAGCCCACTCATAGCGTAATTAATATAACATAAAATTTTAAAAATGTAAATATTTATATTGCTAAATAAATCATAAAATTATATAATAACTATATATGCGTTTAATTCTATAATTTTCCAAAAAGGAGCGAAAAAAATGAAGCACCTCGAACGGTTTAAAAAAGATATCGGTGGAAAATGTGTTGGAGTCGTTGGCATCGGTATTTCCAATGCGCCTATTATTTCTATGCTGGCGCAGATGGGGGTTGAAGTTATCGCTTTTGATAAAAGATCGGAGGATCAGCTTGGGGATCCCGGTAAGGATTTGAAAAGGCAGGGAGTTCGGATGTTTTGCGGCCCCGATTATATGGATCATTTGCAGGGTGATTGGATTATTAAAACGCCCGGAATGCGCTTTGATCATCCTGCGCTGGAGGCAGCTCGCCGCAAAGGAAGCCGCATTACCAGCGAGATGGAATTGTTCTTTGAATATTGCCCCTGCAAGATTATCGCAGTTACCGGCAGCGATGGAAAAACAACAACAACCAGCTTGATTTATGAGATGCTTCGCCGTACTGATCGGAAGGTGCATCTCGGCGGAAATATCGGCTATCCGTTGTTTTGCAGGCTGCCCGAAATAGGGGAGGAGGACTTGGTTGTTGCGGAGCTTTCCAGCTTCCAGCTTCATACCCTTCAAAAGAGTGCGCAGATCAGCGTTGTTACCAATCTTTCTCCCAACCATCTGGATGTTCATAAGGATATGGAGGAATATACCGAGGCAAAGGTTAATATTTTTCGATATCAATCGGAGAATGAACTGTTGATCCTGAATGCCGATAATGCTGTTACCGCTTCTTTTGCTGCGCGTGCTCGCGGGAAAGTAAAAATGTTTTCCTTCCGCGGTGATCACGGCGCGCAGGGTGCATTTTATCGGGATGATGCGATCTGGCTGCGGCGCGGAGAGCGGATTGAAAAGATTTTGGATCGAAGCGATCTTTTGCTGCGGGGCAATCATAATGTTGAAAATTTTATGGCTGCGATTTTGGCGGCCGAGGAATATTGCGGCGATGAGATAATCCGCGAGGTTGCCGAGACCTTTGGCGGGGTTCGTCATCGGATGGAATTTATTCGCGAAGTTAATGGCGTTCGGTTTTATAACGATTCGATCGGCTCATCGCCTACTCGCACCATTGCTACTCTCCATAGCTTTGAGCAAAAGGTGCGGTTGATTGCGGGAGGTTACGATAAGAATATTCCTTATGATGATCTGGGGCCTGTTGCCGCCAATCGTGCTAAAAAGCTTTACCTTTGCGGAAATACCGCGCAAAAAATCAAGGCTTCGGCCGAAAAAGCGGATTCTGCATTGCCGATTGAAATTTATTCGGATTTAAAAACGGCGATTGAATCGGCATATCGGGAATCCGAAGCGGGCGATGTTGTTTTACTTTCTCCTGCATCGGCAAGCTTTGATCAATTTAAGAATTTTGAAGAGCGGGGCGATTTTTTCGCTTCCGTTGTAAAGGAACTTTCATGAAAAATTTAAAAAATTATTTATTTGAGCTTTGCGGCGAGCAATTGCCTTCGGGATTTGAGGCAAATGCAGTCGGCGCTAAAAATTTATTGGCACCTTTGGTAGACGAATGCTATTGTGATCGCGCAGGAAATGTGGTCGGATATCGAAAATCTGCCATGCCGAATGCAAAAAAGATTTTGCTGGATGCGCATTTGGATGAGATTGGATTGATTGTTACCAAAATTGATGAAAACGGTTTTATTCATTTCACCAATTTGGCGGGCTTTTCGCCCATTATTCTGCCTGCGGCGCAGGTGACCATTCGAGGCATTCGTCCTGTTTTCGGTGTTGTTGCTTCCATGCCGCCGCATTTGCTGACCAAAGAAGATCAAGATAAGATTACACCGATGAACAAGATGGTTATCGATATCGGATATTCTGCCGAGCGGGCCAAGGAGCTTATTAAGGTAGGCGATCCGATTGTTTTGCGGCAAAATTGCATTGAATTATTGGGTGATCGGATCAGCGGAAAGGCGCTGGATAATCGCGCAGGGGTTGCTGTTTTGCTGGATGTTTTGGCCACCCTGAATAAGATGCCGTTGCCGGTCGATCTCTATACTGTTTTTTCGGCCGGAGAGGAATTTAGCGGATTTGGCGCTCGGCATGCCTCTTGGGAAATTGCGCCGGATGAGGCGATCGTTGTGGATGTTACCCATGGTGTTTCTCCGAATACGCCCGGAGGGAAGGCTTTTCCGCTTGGGAGCGGCGCTGTTATCGGACTTTCGCCCGCATTGAATGGGGAGGTAACAAGCCGATTGATAGAGATGGCGGAGCGTTATTCCATCCCGTTTGCAAGGGAAGCGATGAGCGGAAGAACGGGAACCAACAGTGATGGAATTGCGACCTCCCGCGCCGGTGTTTCTACCGGTTTGGTTTCGATCCCGTTGCGGTATATGCATAGCGGATGCGAGGTGGCGGATCTTTCCGATCTGAAGGCTTGCTCCCAATTGATCAGCCGCTATATTAATTTGGGAGGTGTTCCGCGCCATGAATAAGGAATTGAGCTATTTGACCTCCCTTTTCGGAGCATCAGGAAGCGAAGGAGATGTTCGGCAGGCAGTACTGAATGAAATTCGCCCCTATTGCGATAGGATTGAGGTGGATCGTCTTGGCAATGTTATTGCATTTAAGCAAGGTGCTGCCGAAGCGTCGTTTACTTTGATGCTCTCGGCGCATATGGACGAGGTTGCATTGATGGTTACTCATATTGATGCAGATGGCTATCTGAAGTTCGATACAGTCGGCGGAATTGATGCGCGCGTTTTGGCAGGGAAGCATGTTGTTGTCGGCCGGCGAAAAATTCATGGAGTAATCGGCGTTTTGGCGCCCCATCTTTCCAAAAAAGAGGACGCTCCTAAAATTGAAGATTTTTATATCGATATAGGAGCTAAGAATAAGGAGGATGCCGAGAAATATACCGAGATCGGCGATATGGTGGGTTTTGATACCGATTATAGGGAGTTCGGGGAGAACCTTGTTTGTGCAAAAGCGCTGGACGATCGTGCCGGCTGCCATATTTTGATTGAACTGATTAAGCGAGATTTACCTTTTGATGCTTATTTTGCTTTTACCGTTATGGAAGAAATCGGTTGCTTCGGCGCGGTAACGGCGGCGTATGGTATTTGCCCGCAGTATGCACTGGTTATTGAGGGAACAACAGCAAATGATATTCACTGCGATAAGAGCAGCACATCGGTGTGTAAGCTGGGGGGCGGGCCTGTTGTTTCGTTTATGGATAACAGCGCAATTTATGATCGCGACCTATTTAAGCTTGCCTTTGAAGCGGCCAAAGAAGCAGATATTCCCATCCAAACAAAAGAGGCGGTTTCCGGCGGAAATGAAAGCGGAACCATCCAAAAAAGTTGGAACGGATGTAAGGTGCTTGCAATTTCTGTTCCTTGCCGCTATATTCATTCGCCGGTAAGTGTTGCATCTTTAAAGGATATTGAGGATGTGCTGCGGTTGGTACAAGCTATTTTAAATAAACTACTGTGAGGTAATAGATTATGATCGATAAAATTCGTGCATTGGTTCAGCTGGGGGGTGTTTCGGGCAACGAGCGCGCAATAGCGAACTATATTAAAACGGAAATTACACCGTATGTGGATAAGGTTTATGAAGATACGTTGGGAAACCTTGTTGGTGTACGCCGTGGCGATGGACCTAAGATTATGCTGATGGCTCATATGGATGAAATCGGACTTGTTGCGACCTTTGTTGATGAAAAAGGTTTCATTCGTGTTGCATCCGCGGGCTATGTGAATCCGCGCATTACCATTGGGCGCCCCGTTGCTTTTGAAAATGGCGTTATGGGCGTATTTACCTGCGGTAACGAAGATCAGAAAGAAATTAAGATAAAAGATTGCTATATCGATATCGGCGCTGCCGATCGAGAAGAGGCCTTGAAGCGGATTGAGATCGGGATGACAGCCGCCTTCGTTTGCGAAACCTTTGAAACAGGAAATAAAATTGTTTCAAATGCGCTGGATAATCGCCTCGGATGCTATTGCCTGATGGAAGCGTTGCGGCGTCTGAAGGAATGCAGCTGCGAGGTATATGCGGTATTTACGGTTCAGGAAGAGGTTGGCTTGCGGGGTGCTAAGGTTTCCGGCTTTGAAATTGATCCTGATATTGCTATTGCTCTTGATGTTACTTTGAGCGGGGATCATCCCGATGGGGAGGATACCTCCGCTGCGCTTGGAAAGGGCGCTGCAATCAAGGCGCGGGATCGCTCCGCGATCTGCGATCGCGAGATTATTGAGGATTTGGAAAATCTCGGGGCACGGAAAGGAATTGATACGCAGCGGGATGTACTTTCAGCGGGCGGTACCGATATCGGGAGCGTTCAGCTTTTGGGAAAAGGCGTTCGGGTTGGCGGAATCAGTATTCCGATTCGTTATTGCCATTCCGCTGTTGAAATGGCGGATCGCAGAGATGTTGAGGCTGTGATTGGTCTTTTGACGGCATACCTTGAAAAATAAGTTGCTTTTCTCCTTATAATTTGTTATAATATATTTTATGCAATTAAATGATTTGGGCAGAAATATAAAGCGTGCTTTTGAAAAATAAAGCGCCGATTAAAGGAAGTGATATTTTGCGCTTAAAATGCTTGGATATTCAAGGATTTAAATCGTTTCCCGATAAAATTAATATTGGCTTTGATAGCGGTATTACGGCAATTGTCGGCCCGAACGGATCCGGTAAAAGTAATGTATCCGATGCGATTCGCTGGGTATTGGGTGAGCAATCCAATAAAAGTCTGCGCAGTACAAAAATGGAGGATGTTATCTTCTCCGGTACTGCCAAGCGTAAGCCCCAGGGCTTTGCGGAGGTTAGCCTGACGATTGATAACGCGGATCGTGCACTTGATGTTGATTATAACGAGGTTATGATTACCCGCCGCTATTATCGTAGCGGTGAAAGTGAATATTTTATAAATAAATCTCCTGCGCGCTTGCGGGATATCCATGAGCTCTTTATGGATACCGGCATCGGGCGGGATGGTTATTCCATCATTGGTCAGGGAACCATCGATCAGATTTTGCTCGGTAAAAGTGAGGAGCGGCGCTCTATGCTGGAGGAGGTCGCGGGTATTTCAAAATTCCGCTACCGTAAAAACGAAGCGGAGCGCAAACTTTCCGCAACTGAGGATAATCTGGTTCGGTTGGGTGATATTGTCGGTGAGCTGGAAGAACGGCTGCCGGGCTTGGAGCGTCAGGCGGAAAAAGCTCGGAAGTATCTGGCAATGTATGAAGAGAAGAAGGATCTGGAGATTGCTCTTTGGCTGGAAGAAATTGAGCAGATTAAGGAGAATGCCAGAAAAATTAATGAGCAGCATTCTATTGCCAAAGGGCAGCTGGACGATTTGACGGTTGAAGTAGATAATATCGAGCGTGATATCAATCAGCTGTTTGAAGAAAATATTCAAATTACGACCGAGATCGATCAAATTCATCGCCAGCAGACCGTTTGGGAGGAGCAGCTGGGTCAAGTGGCATCCCAAAAGGCTGTTTTGGAAAGTCAAGCGGCGTTTGAGAGCGATGTTATCGCTCGCTTGGAGCAGGAACTTTCTTCGGTAGGAACGCGCAAGGAAGAAACTTTAAATCAAATTGCTCAGTTCCATACCGATATCGAAGGCAAAACTGCTGAAATTGCGGCAATTGAAGAGAAGATTTCGGCCATTCTCGGTGAAATCGAAGGCATTACTGCCAAAAGCGAGGATCAGCAACGCAAAACAGGCGATTTGCAAAAGGACCTCTCTGATAACAGTAACGAGCGAAATCGCCTTCAAATGGATGTTATTTCTGTGCGCTCCGGAATTGAATCTAATCAGAAACGAATTGCCGATCTGGCAGAAGCAAAGCATTCTCAGGCGGAGCAGATTGCGAGCGTTGATGATGAATTGAATGAATTGAAGCGGAACAGAGCTGAAAAAGAAGAGGAAAAGCAAAGCGAGCAAAATGCAATGGCCGGCCTGCGCAAGATGCTTGATATCAAAGAGCGTTCTTATCAGGAGGCGCTGGAGGCAGAGCAGAAAGCTGCTTCAACGCGTAATGCGCTGGAGCAGCGCCGCCATATCCTTTCTGAAATGGAAAAGCATCTTGAGGGATTCGGCGGTGCAGTAAAGCAGGTGTTGGAACAAAGCCGCCGCGGTGTTCTTTCCGGAATTATCGGCCCGATTTCTCAGCTGATTAAGGTGGATGAGGAATATCTTATTGCTATCGAAACCGCGCTGGGGGCGGCTATTCAAAATATTGTTACCAAAGATAGCACTTCAGCCAAAAATGCAATGCTTTGGTTGAAGCGTCAAAACGGCGGGCGTGCAACCTTCCTGCCGCTTAATACCATTACCCCTAAAGGCATTCAGGATGATTACTCCACCTGCGCAGGCTTTATCGGGATTGCGGCAGAATTGGTTGAGGTGGCAGCCGATAATCGAAAAGCAATTGATTTTTTGCTGGGGAGAACGCTGGTATGTGAAACGATTGATCATGCCCTTTCGCTGGCAAAGAAAATTCAGAATCGCTATAAGATCGTTACGCTGGATGGTCAGGTGATCAATGCGGGCGGTTCGATGACCGGCGGTAGTTCCGCCAAAAACAGCGGCTTGCTTTCTCGCAGCATTGAGCTGGAAAAGATCGAAAAAGAGCTGATCGAAAAGGAAAAGAACTATGAAGAAGCCGCCAAGCGGCTGGAAGCCTCTCAACGCGATAAGAATACCTTGGATGCTCGCTATACCGCTTCTGAAGATGCTGTTCATCAAATAGATGAGGAGATAACCCGTCTTGCGGGCTTAATTGAGAGCAAAGAGGTTGTTTTAGAATCGTATCGCGAATTGATGAGAGGCTACGATCGGGAAACCGATACCATCGAAGGAACGATTAAAACGGCCGAGGAGCAATGTGGCCGCCTTCAGGAACGGATTGCCGCTTTGGAACAGGCCGCTAATGTAATGCAGGAAGAATTGACTTCTTTGCAGGGCCTGACCTCTGAGGATCGCGCAAGAATGGAAGCACTTAAGCAAAATTCTGCAGCGCTCGAAATGGATAAGATGAGCCTCTTTAAGGAAATCGAAGGAATTCGATCCTTGATCGGTCAGCTGGAGCTTCAGCTGGAGCTGATCGGCAGGGAGGCTGAGGAAAAGAATAGTCAGATTGAGAGTTCACACCAAAAGATTGATGAAGCTGTTGCGGCCGCGGGCGCTCTGGATATTGAGGCGCAGGGCTTGAAAGAGCAGCAGGCGGCAGGGAAGGTGAGGACCAAAGAACTTACCGATCTTCGCCAGGAGCAGGAGCGTCGCCAAACTGAATATCGCTCGGCGCAAAAGGAAAAGAGTTCTGCAAAAGAACGCTTGATCGAGGAGGTTTCGCGGCTTGATAATAAGCTTGCGGGTATTTCGGATCAATCGGATCGGATTGTTACTCAGCTTTTGGATATGTATGAGCTTACTGTTTCGGAAGCCAGAGCAATTGCTAAGCCCCTTGAGGATCGTGTTGAAGCGAAAAAGCGAGTGCAATCCCTGAAGGGTAGTATCAAAGCCTTGGGCAGCGTGAATGTTGAATCCATTGAAGAGTATAATATCGTAAAAGAGCGCTATGATTTTATGAATGGTCAGGTGCAGGATTTGATTCAATCCAAGGCAGAGCTGGAAAAGATTATCCGCGAGCTGCTTAGCCAGATGAAGGACATTTTCAGCGAAAAATTCGCTCAGCTGAATCATGAATTCCAAGCAGTATTTACCGAGCTGTTCGGCGGCGGTACCGCGAAGCTCGTGTTGAGTGATCCGGAGGATGTTTTAAATTGCGATATTGATGTTAAGGCGGCGCCGCCGGGTAAGATTATTAAAAATCTTGTTTCCCTTTCAGGTGGCGAGCGTGCATTTACCGCGATTTGCCTTTATTTTGCAATTCTTAAGGTACGGCCGACCCCCTTCTGTGTTGTGGATGAAATTGAGGCCGCGCTGGACGATGTAAATGTTACCCGTTTTGCAAGCTATCTGCGGCATTATTGCGCAACAACGCAGTTTGTTTGCATTACCCACCGCCGTGGCACGATGGAAGAGGCAGATGTTCTCTATGGTGTTACTATGCCGGAGCAAGGCATTTCTAAGCTGCTGACAATCAATGTGAATGAAATTGCCGAGCAATTGAAGATTTAGGAGCAAAAATGGGCTTTTTTGAAAAATTGAAAAAAGGTCTTGCAAAGACCTCAAATAACATTACATCTCGCATTGATTCCATTCTGGCTGCCTTTGGGAAGATCGATGAAGATTTATTCGAGGAATTGGAAGAAGCGCTGATTATGGCCGATATCGGGGTTGATACGACGATGGAGATCATTGAGCGCCTGCGCAAAGAGGTTCGCCAAGGCAGAATTACAAAGCCGGAAGAAATTCGATCTCAATTGATTGAAATCATTGGCGGTATGATGGAAGAGGCTGTTGAGCCGCTGCGATTGGAAACCAAGCCTTCGGTGATATTATTAATCGGCGTAAACGGCGTTGGGAAAACAACAACAGCGGCGAAGCTTGCCAAAATCTATAAGGATCAAGGAAAGAAAATTCTTTTCGGCGCTGCAGATACCTTTCGCGCTGCTGCTTCGGAACAGCTTGCAACATGGGCGCAGCGTGTTGGGGTGGATATTATTAAGAGTAATCAAGGGGCAGACCCTGCGGCGGTTGTCTTTGATACGGTTTCTGCTGCCAAAGCGCGCGGCTGCGATCTGATTATTTGTGATACTGCCGGCCGATTGCATAATAAAGCAAATCTGATGGCTGAATTGGAAAAAATCCAAAAGGTAATTAAAAATCAGCTTTCGGATGCAGATATTGAAGTTTTGCTTGTTTTGGATGCAACCACCGGCCAGAATGCTATGAATCAAGCGGTTGAATTTAAAAAGGTAACGCCGCTTACCGGCGTAATCCTAACAAAATTGGATGGCACCGCCAAGGGCGGTATGGCAATTCCCTTAAAGGTTGAACAAGGATTGCCGATTCGATTTGTTGGTGTTGGCGAGCAGATGGACGATTTGCAGCCCTTCAACGGTTATGATTTTGCGAAGGCATTATTTTGAGGGAAAACAATGAGAGTTGACGGAAGACGCGAAAAACAATTAAGAAAAATTCAAATTATTAAAGACTATACTATGCATGCGGAGGGAAGCGTTCTTTATTGCCAAGGAAATACCAAGGTAATATGCACAGCAACGGTCGAGGAGTCGGTGCCTCCGTATATGGCAGGAACGGGGAAGGGGTGGATTACAGCGGAGTACTCCATGCTTCCCCGCGCAACCGCAACCCGAAATAAAAGAGATATCAGCAAATTAAAGCAAGCTCCGCGCAGCACAGAAATTCAGCGCCTGATCGGACGTTCCTTGCGCGGCGCGGTTGATTTAGCGGAGCTTGGCGAACGATCAATCATCATCGATTGCGATGTCATTCAAGCCGATGGCGGTACGCGCTGCGCTTCTATTTGCGGTGGGTTTGTTGCATTATCGTTGGCGATCCGCAAACTGATGAATGAGGGGCTTTTGGAGAAGAATCCCATTGAAAAGCAGATTGCTGCAATCTCTGTTGGAATTCTTGATGGAACTCCGATTTTGGATCTTTGCTATCAGGAAGATAGCAAGGCTGATACTGATATGAATGTAATTATGACATCGAATGGTGGATTTATTGAGATTCAAGGAACTGCCGAAGGGGAAGAACTGAATAAAAAGCAGATGGACACCCTTTTAAATTATGCAGCAATCGGATGTCGTAAAATCTTTAAAGCTCAAAATAAGGTTTTGGAATAATGGAAAAGAAATTTGTTATTGCAACCAATAATCCTCATAAGGTGGTTGAATTTAAAAAAATTCTTGCCCCCCTTGGGATTGAATGTAGCTCATTGAAAGAAATGGGCATCGAATGTGATGCGGAAGAAACAGGGACAACTTTTGCGGAAAATGCTTACATCAAGGCAAAGGCGGTATTTGATCTTTGCGGCCTGCCTACTGTTGCAGACGATAGCGGGATTTGCGTGGATGCGCTGGGCGGAGCGCCCGGAGTATATTCGGCGCGCTATGGCGGCGAAGGCTTAAATGATGAGCAACGCTTATACCATCTTTTGGAGAATCTGAAAGAAGTAGATGATCGCAAAGCACATTTTACCTCCTCCATTTGTTGTATTTTAGATCAGGATGTTGTTATAAAAGCAGAGGGCTATATATTTGGGACTCTTTTAAGGGAACCAAAGGGGGAGAATGGATTCGGCTATGATCCGATCTTCTTGCCGGATGGCTATGAGCTGACCACTGCCGAAATGGACGGCGAGGCTAAAAATGCAATCAGCCACCGCGGAAATGCTTTGCGAGAATTTGTGAAACAATTAAAGGAGTACTATGATGCTGAATAGTAAGCAACGAGCCAAACTTCGAGGCTTGGCTTCCAAAGAAGATACCATTTTTCAGCTTGGAAAAGAAGGAATTACAGAGAATTTCATTCGTTCTGTTGACACCGCCCTTGCTGCGCGGGAGTTGATCAAATTCAAGGTTCTTGAAAACGCAATGATTGACCGCCGCGAAGCAGCAGAGGAAATCGCGCGTCTTACCGATAGCGAGGTTGTTACCGTTATCGGGAGCAAGATTGTTTTGTATCGCGCTGCAGAAAAGCCGGTTATCGTCCTTTAATATGGGAAATATATTAATATTTGGCGGAACCTTTGATCCGCCTCATAAAGGACATCGGCATTTGCTGAATGCGGCCTTAAAAATGCAGGAGTTTGATCGGGTATTATTGATTCCCGCTTTTATCCCGCCCCATAAATCTCATCATCCTTCGCTTTCCTTTGAAATGCGCGAAGCTGTTTTGGCTGATTATTTCGGTGATATTGACGGACTTGAAGTTTTGGATGTCGAGGCTCGGCGTGGTGGAAAAAGTTATACCGTTGATACCATTGAGGAAATTAAAACCCTTTTCCCCGAGGATAATCTTCATTTATTAATCGGAACCGATATGTTTCGCAGTTTTGAAAGCTGGTTTTGTTTTGAGAAGCTTTTAGAAGAGGTTGTTTTGATTGTTGGTTCCCGAGAAATCGGAGATCGAGCGGAGCTTGAAGCATTAAAACATCAATTTGAGAAGCAATATAGCTGTAAAGGAATTTTACTTTGCGACATGAAGCCGCTGGTATGTGCTTCCAGTGATTTGAGAGCAGAGGGCGGTGGACTTGCCGAACGCGCTTTGGCCCATATCAGTAGTAATTTGGATCTTCAAAGAGCACGCCATACGATGCAGGTTGCAGAATATGCGCGCCTATTGGCGGAGCGTAATGGGGTTTCAGCTGAAAAGGCTTATCTTGCCGGACTTTTGCATGATTGCACAAAATGTTGCTCTCAAGATTGGCATTTGCAATATGCCAAAGATAATGGTGTATTTTTATCGGAGGATGATTTGGCATGTCCGCAGGTTTTGCATCAAATTACAGGTCGGATTTTTGCTGAAAATGAATTAGGTTGCGATGATCCTGAAATATTAGCAGCCATTGGATGCCACACTACCGGAAAGGTTGGGATGAGCAGGCTTGAACTTTTAATTTTCTTTGCCGACAGCTGTGAGCCGAGCCGCAATTATCCCGATGTTGAAGCGATTCGAAGGGTCGGCGAGGTCGATCTTGAAAAAGGAAGTCTAATGCTATTTGAGCATATCATAGCATTTTTAATCAATAATAATGCGCATCTGCATCCGCAATCTCTTGCGGCACGGGATGCTTTGAAGAAGGAGCTTGAAAATAATGGATAATGCTGTTAAAATAGCAGTTAATGCACTCGATAGCAGAAAAGCAATGAATATTGAGGTGCTGCATGTTGGTGATATTACCGTGATGGCGGAGTATTTTATAATCTGCTCCGGTTCTTCCAATACCCAGATTCGTACACTGGGCGATGAGGTTGAATTTCAATTGAAAGAAAAGCTGGAGCTTATGCCGCTTCATCGGGAGGGTCATCCGTCTTCCGGATGGGTTTTGCTGGATTACGGTTTTATGATTGTTCATGTTTTCCATCAGGATTCCAGAGAGTTTTATAAATTAGAGCATCTTTGGGCAGACGCGGATCGCATTGAACCAGAAACATTGATAGAACAAGAGGGGGAATAAAAAATGAAGTATGATTATAGCGCTATTGAGAAAAAATGGCAAAAGTATTGGGATGAGAATGAGAGCTATAAGGTTGAGATTGACCATAATAAGCCCAAATTCTATGCTTTGGTAGAATTTCCATATCCCTCCGGCCAGGGTTTGCATGTTGGACATCCTCGCTCCTATACGGCCTTGGATATCGTTAGCCGTAAAAAGAGAATGGATGGTTATAATGTTCTTTATCCGATGGGCTGGGATGCTTTTGGCCTGCCTACCGAAAATTTTGCTATTAAGAATAAGATTCATCCGGCAATTGTGACTGAGCGGAATATTGCTCGTTTTAAGAGCCAGCTGAAATCTTTGGGCCTTTCCTTTGATTGGAGTCGCGAGGTTAATACTACTGATCCTAATTATTATAAATGGACTCAATGGATTTTCCTGCAGCTTTTTAAGAAAGGCCTTGCCTATAAAAAAGAGATGAATGTTAACTGGTGTACCGGCTGCAAGGTCGTTTTGGCCAATGAAGAGGTCGTTAATGGCGTTTGCGAGCGTTGCGCCAGCCCTGTTGTTCATAAGGTTAAGAGCCAATGGATGCTTAAGATTACCGAATATGCCGAAAAGCTGATCAATGGTTTGGACGATGTTGATTTTATCGATCGTGTTAAAACCCAGCAGCTGAATTGGATCGGGAAATCCACCGGCGCTACCGTTCGCTTTGGTACAACTGTTGGTACGGAGCTGGAGGTTTATACAACCCGTCCTGACACCCTCTTTGGCGCTACTTATATGGTTATAGCTCCGGAGCATCCGATGATTGATGAATATAAGGATCAGCTGAGCAATTATGATGAGGTTATCAATTATCGCAATACCGCTGCTGCCAAGAGCGATTTTGAGCGGACAGAGCTTGCGAAAGATAAAACCGGCGTAATGCTGAAGGGCATTAAGGGTATCAATCCTGTGAATGATCGGGAAATTCCCATTTTTGTTTCCGATTATGTTTTGATGTCTTATGGTACCGGCGCTATTATGGCGGTTCCTGCCCATGATACCAGAGACTATGAATTTGCCAAGGTCTTTGATCTGCCGATCATTCAGGTTGTTGCAGGCGGGGATATTTCAAAGGAAGCGTTTACTGATGTTGCAACCGGTGTTTTGGAAAACAGTGGCTTTTTGAATGGTCTCTCGGTAGAAGAAGCAAAAAAGAAGATTATTGAATATTTGAAAGAAACGGGGAAGGGTGAGCCTAAAACTAATTATAAATTGCGCGATTGGGTATTCTCTCGTCAGCGTTATTGGGGCGAGCCGATTCCGATTGTTCATTGCCCGGTTTGCGGCCCCGTTGCCCTGCCTGAGGATCAGCTTCCGCTACTTTTGCCTGAGGTTGAGAGCTATGAACCTACCGATAACGGAGAAAGCCCCTTGGCGGCAATGGATAGTTTCGTGAATACTACTTGCCCCCATTGCGGCGCTGCCGCCAAAAGAGAAACCGATACCATGCCTCAATGGGCGGGTTCTTCTTGGTATTTTCTGCGCTATATGGATCCCCATAACGAGGATGCTCTGGCTTCCGATGAGGCGCTTTCCTATTGGGGCCCTGTGGATTGGTACAACGGCGGCATGGAGCATACAACCCTTCATTTGCTTTACAGCCGCTTCTGGCATAAGTTCCTTTATGATATCGGCGTTGTTAAAACTGCGGAACCCTACGCTAAGCGTACGTCCCATGGTATGATCTTAGGCGAAGGCGGAGAAAAGATGTCGAAATCCCGCGGGAATGTTGTGAATCCCGATGATATTGTTCGCGATTACGGCGCAGATACCCTCAGAACCTATGAGATGTTTATCGGCGACTTTGAAAAGAGCGCGCCTTGGAATACTGCCAGCATTAAGGGCTGCAAGCGTTTCCTTGAAAAATCTTATAGCTTGCTGGATATCTTGAGCGATGGGGATGAGATTTCTCCCGAGCTGGAGCGTTCATTCCATCTTGCCATCAAAAAGGTTGGCGATGATATCGAGCATCTTAAGATGAATACAGCTTTGGCCACCCTGATGAGCCTGATCAATGAGATCAGCGCCAAGGGGAGCATCAATCGCAAGGAATTTGAAATCTATGTTAAGATGCTTTATCCCTTTGCGCCTCATCTCGGCGAGGAGATGTGGAGCGCAGCAGGCTTCGAAGGGGATATGACCTATGCGGCATGGCCTCAATATGATGAGGCAAAAACCAAGGCTTCTGAGGTTGAAATTGCGGTTCAGATTTTGGGTAAGCTGAAGGGACGCGTTATGATCCCCGCTGAAGCAACTGAGGATGCAGTTATGGAGATCGTTCGTTCCGATGAAAAATTGGCGGCATTGCTGGATGACAAGAATATCGTTAAGATTATTTATGTTAAGGGTAAGCTGATCAATTTGATTATTAAATAACAGAAAGCAAGCATGCGGTAAGCTTTTGCCGTATGCTTGCTTTTATTTTATAAAAGTGCTTGACATTGAGGGGCGAATGTGCTAATATATTTGAGCAATCTTTGCGGGTGTAGCACATCGGCTAGTGCATCGGCCTTCCAAGCCGAGGAGGTGGGTTCGATTCCCATCACCCGCTCCAAATAATGCGCTTTTAGCTCAGCTGGATAGAGCAACTGCCTTCTAAGCAGTAGGTCGGGGGTTCGAGTCCCTCAAAGCGCGCCAGGGCGCCTCAAAGGCGCCCTTTTTATTTGTAACTAATGCGGGAATTTCGGAGGCGATATTTATGAGTAAAAAACAATCAAATTGCCTGATATTTTTATGCTGGTTAATCTATGCATTTTCTTATCTCGGACGATATAATTACTCCGCAACATTAGTTCGTATTGTTGATGTTTTGGAGGTCAGCCGCGCAGAAGCGGGGATGGTTGCATCATTTTTCTTTTTTGCTTATGCAGCGGGGCAGCTGTTTAACGGAATGATGAACCGCTATTATAAGCCGCGCTGGATTATCTCTGCGGCATTGCTGGCTTCCGCGGGTTTGAATCTTGCGATGCCGCTGGTTCATAATATTCATGTTATGAAGGTTTTATGGATGCTGAACGGCTTTTCCCTCAGCGTTTTATGGACAACCCTGATCCGCGTTCTCGGTCTTTATCTTGATAGTAAAATGCTGAAAAAAGCGGTTTTGGTAATGGGAACTACTACCGCCAGCGGAACGGTTTTGAGCTATCTTTTCGGCGCTGTTTTTATTCGTTTTTTCGATTGGGAATGGGCTTTTTATTCTGCCACCATCTTTTTGATTGTAATTGCCTTGGTATGGTTCGTTTTCTATGGTTATGCTGTTAAGGACGCAACGCCTGTTGTTCAAGTTGCGATTGAAAAAGCAGGAGGCGTGCCGCAAAAGAAGCGATTTACAAAGCCGATGCTGATCCTTTTTGGAATTATTTTAATTTTTGGTGTGATTAATAATTTGATCAGAGACGGTCTTACAACCTGGACGCCCTCGATCTTTAATGATTTCTTCAAGTTGCCCCAATCCTATTCGATTTTACTTACAATCGGCCTGCCGTTGCTCTCGGTATTTGGCGCATGGGTATGCGTTTTCGTTAATCGCTATGTTCGGGATCATGTTTTGCTTTGCGGCGTTTTTTATATTGCCGGAGGATTAACGCTTTTGGCTTTTATTTTACTGATGCCCTATCGCATTTGGTGGGTTTCCTTGATTTTGATTGCGATTGCGGCGTTGGCGATGTCTTCTGTTAATAATGTTATAACCAGCTTGATGCCATTGCAGATGCGCAATTTTGCAGATAGCGGGCGAATCGCGGGCCTGACCAATACCTTTTGCTATATCGGCGCCACCATCAGCTCTTATTCATTGGGAGCATTATCGGATTCCAAGGGCTGGGGCGGAGTATTTTATCTATTGTTTTTCCTCAGTGTGGCAGCAATATTGATCAGCGGAATCTATCAAATCTTTTGCGCAAAATATAACAAAACATCCTTTGGTAACTCTTGACAGCATTTGAAATTTATGGTAATATCAAAATAAGTTAAGGGAGTAGTCGGCGCAAGTTGCGTAATAAAGCCAACATCCTGAGGGCAAAAGGCTTTCTGGTTTTGTTTTAAAACGACGAGACTTATCTGTTTTTTGCAGATAAGTCTCTTTTTTTATATAAAATCGGGATAGACTACTATATAAATTAAATGGAGGTTATATGATGAAAGAATATCTGATGAGTGCAAAAGACGTGCTAAATGAAAAGAAAAGCTCAGAAGCCGGACTTTTGAACACAGAGGCGCATGAGCGTCTTGCAAAGAACGGCCTCAATAAGCTTGCAGAGGGCAAAAAAACGCCGCTGTTTCTGCGTTTTTTGAAGGAATTATCCGATCCTATGATTTTGATCTTGATTGCGGCCGCGGTTGTTTCAGGAATTACGGCGGTTTATGCCAATGAATCCTTTGCAGACGTTATTATTATTATGGCGGTTGTTTTGATCAACGCGGTTTTGGGCGTTTTTCAGGAAAGCAAGGCTGAAAAGGCAATTGAAGCATTAAAAGAAATCACCGCTGCAACATCGAAAGTATATCGTGATGGGCATTTATGCACGATTAAAAGCGAAGAACTTGTGATCGGTGATATCATTGCGCTGGAGGCGGGCGACGCAGTTCCTGCGGATGCGCGAATCATTGAAAATGCCAGCCTGAAGGTGGAAGAGGCGGCCCTTACAGGTGAATCGGTTCCGGTAGAAAAAACGGCGGAACTGATTGAATTAAATAACGAACACGATATTGCGCTGGGCGATCGGATAAATATGCTTTATATGGGCAGTACGGTTGTTTACGGACGCGGTGTTGCTGTTGTTGCCGAAACAGGCATGAATACCGAAATGGGGAAGATTGCCGATGCTTTAACGCAAGCGAAGGATGAATCAACTCCTCTGCAGCAAAAATTAAATCAACTGAGCAAAATTTTGAGTTTCTTGGTGCTTGGTATATGCGCTGTTATTTTTCTGATTAATGTTTTGCGCAGCTACCCTGATGTAAACGGAGCTGTACTCTTGGATACTTTTATGGTGGCGGTAAGTCTTGCGGTTGCGGCAATTCCGGAGGGGCTTGCGGCAGTAGTAACCATTGTTCTATCCATCGGTGTTACCAATATGGCAAAGCGAAATGCGGTTATTCGCAAGCTGACAGCGGTTGAAACCCTTGGATGTACTCAAATTATTTGCTCCGATAAGACCGGCACTTTAACACAGAACAAAATGACGGTTGTTGACCGTGTAACAGATGATCGAGAGGCGCATATTCTTGCAATGGCGCTTTGCAGCGATGCCAGGCCCGATGAAAACGGGGAAGCAATCGGAGAGCCGACAGAATGTGCCTTGGTTAATGATGCTATTCAAGCGGGCTTGCTGGAGCGTGCGGCTGAATATCAGCGCATCGGCGAGGCACCCTTCGATTCGGATCGCAAGATGATGTCTACTGTTTGCAAAAATCAAGCGGGAGAAATTATTCAATTCACAAAAGGTGCGCCCGATGAGGTGTTAAATTGCTGTAAAACCATCTTGAAAGATGGAAAGGAAGTTTCCTTTACAGATGATCTTCGGCAAGAGGTGCTGGATTCCAATAAAGCCTTTGCTGATCAAGCTTTGCGCGTTTTGGCGGTGGCGCACCGCCGCTGGGAGGAGGCGCCTTCAAGCTATGAGCCCGAGAATTTGGAGCAGAATCTTTGCTTTATCGGTCTTTCAGGGATGATCGATCCGATTCGCCCCGAGGTTAAGATTGCAATTGAAGAATGTAAATCGGCGGGGATTCGCCCAATTATGATTACAGGCGACCATAAGGATACGGCGATTGCCATTGCTCAGCAGCTTGGTATATTAGATGATGGGCAAGCGGCCATAACAGGCGCGGAGTTGAATCAGCTGGATGATGCAGCTTTGGAACAGCAAATCGAAAAATTTTCCGTTTATGCCCGTGTTCAGCCGGAGCATAAAGTGAGAATTGTTAACGCTTGGAAAAAACTTGGTAAAATTACCGCGATGACCGGCGATGGTGTCAATGATGCCCCTTCCATTAAATCGGCCGATATCGGTATTGGTATGGGGATTACCGGTACAGATGTTACCAAGAATGTTGCCGATATGGTTTTAGCAGATGATAACTTTGCAACGATTGTAAATGCTGTTGAAGAAGGGCGGCGAATTTATGATAATATTCGCAAATCCATTCAATTTTTGCTTTCTGCGAACCTCGCTGAAGTTTTGGCTATTTTCTTTGCAACAATGCTTGGCTTTACCATTTTAAAGCCGGTTCATCTTCTTTGGATTAATTTGATTACCGATACGTTTCCCGCTTTGGCTTTGGGGGCGGAAAAGAGCGAGCCTGATGTTATGAAGCGCGCGCCGCGCCGCACCGAAGAGGGCATATTTGCGGGTGGCTTGGGCTTTGATGTTGCGGTTCACGGTGTTATTATTACGATTTTGACGGTCGTTTCTTATTTTATCGGTCATTTCATGGAAGCAGGAGTATGGGAGATTGCCGATAGTGCTGATGGTATGACCATGGCATTTCTAACTCTTTCTTTGGTGGAAATTTTCCATTCGTTTAATATGCGCTCACGCAGAAAATCTCTTTTTTCGATTAAAAATCAAAATAAACTTCTTTGGCTTTCCATGCTGTTCTCCGTTGTTATGACAACATCGGTGATTTATGTCCCGTTTCTTTCCAAAGCCTTTGGATTTGAGGTTATTTCCGCTGCGGAATATGGCATTGCTTTACTGCTTGCTTTCCTGATTTTGCCGATCATGGAGATATTAAAATTCATTCAACGTAAACTTAAAAAATAAAAAATAAAGAATAAGAGGGTTTGACGGAAATCAAACCCTCTTTTCTATTGGATTTCTTTTAGTTGGCTCGGTGTTGCAATGATAAAATCGGCATTTTGAAGTTCCTTTTGATCGCCGTAGCCATATAAAACGCCCATTGCCTTAAGGCCGCATTGGTGCGCGCCGATAATATCATAGGAACGATCGCCTACCATAAGCGTTTCGTGCGGATCAAGATTGTTTTTCTCCATAACATAGCGAATAACCTCATCTTTCTCAGTTCTTGTTTCTTCCAAGGTGCTTCCGCCGATAAAGGAAAAATACAAATCGAGATTGAAATGGGCCAAAATTTTTTTGGCATAGGGCTCCGGCTTGCTGGTGGCAAGATATAATTGATGTCCGCGCTCTTTAAGGTTCTTTAAGGAATCTTCGATATGAGGATAGACTGTATTTTCAAAAAGACCTTTATCGGAGAAGTATTCACGATAATAGGTTAACATAATTTTCGATTCATCAGCCGTAACCCCGAAATGCTTTTGAAATGAAGAGAGCAGCGGAGGACCGATGAAAACATAGAGCTCTTCGCGAGGAATCAGCGGCAGCTTGAATTTTTTCATTGCATAGAGGATGGAGTTTGTTATCCCAAGGGCCGGATCGGTTAAGGTGCCGTCTAAATCAAATAAAATATTCTTAAATTCCATATTGAGCCTCCTTTTGCTTAATTCTATCAGTTTTTTCTTTTGTTGGCAAGTATTAATAAATTTTATTGGAATGGAGAATAATGAAAAGAGAGTAATGTCGTTGAATGAGGAAGGATATTGGAGACTAAAGATGGGATTGCAATCGAGTTTTGAAGAAAATTTAAATATGTTTCGGGATGCATTTGATCGGGACGATACCTTTAAGGTAAAACAAATTACCAATCCGAATCATCCTGATGTTTCGATCGCAGTAATGCTGTCGGCTGCCATGGTCAGCGTTGATATTGCGGATCGCGATGTTATTATTTGCTTGGAATCGCAGCGTTATGAACCTACGCCTCTTGGGGTTGTTGCAGGCGGGATCGGAAATTTTTCGGCCGAAATCACCAATGATTTTGAAAAGGCAGCAGATCAGATCGGAGCCGGTGATTGCGTTGTTTTGGTGGGGGACTATCCCTGCTGCATCATTGTTGATGCCAAGGGGATGCCGAAACGCGGAAATGCTGTGCCGGAAACGGAGATTTCCCTGCTTGGCCCGCAGGATGGTTTTAACGAAAATATTATGGCTAATATTGCGCTATTAAAAAAACGTATCGCAACGCCTGCGTTAAAAAGCGAATTTTTGGTTGTTGGTAAACGTTGCAAAAATAAGGCGGCAGTTTGCTATCTTGAAGGAGTTGCTCGCGCTGAGTTGGTGGCGCAGGTAAAAAAGAAGATCAATGCAATCAATATCGATTATGTTCCTGATGGAAATGTCTTGGCGGAGCTGATTGCCGATTGTCCGTATTCCTTTTTCAAAACGGTGGGAAAGACGGCACGCCCGGATGTTTTGGCCTCAAAATTAACCGAGGGGCGGATTGGCATTATTTTAGACGGATCTCCGATTGCAATTACCTTGCCCTATATCTTTGCAGAATGTTTTCAAAGTCCTGATGATTATTATCAAAGTTTTTTGTATGCAAATATTGGCCGCGTGTTGCGTTTTTTAGGGTTTTTAATTGCGGTATTTTTGCCCGGCTTTTATATTGCCATTGTGAATTTTAATCCCGGTGTTTTGCCTGCTCATTGGCTTTATACGGTTCTTGCCTCCTCTCGGGGCGTTCCTCTTCATAATGTTACCGAAATGCTGATTTTATTTTTTGCATTTGAAATTTTGCGGGAAACAGGCTCCAGAATGCCGGCGGGGCTGGGGCTTGCGTTGAATATTGTAGGTGCTGTTATTCTCGGAGATGCGGCAGTGAACAGCAATATTGTTTCCACACCGATGGTGATCATTGTTGCATTTTCCGGAGTGACCGGGCTGATGGTTCAAGAATTAAAAGGAGCCGTTTTTTATTTGCGGTTGGGAGGCATATTTAGTGGCGCAATTCTGGGATTGCCGGGCGTCACAAGCGTTGCAATTATCCTTTTGGTATCGCTGGCATCGATGCATTCAATGGGAATCTCCTATCTTTATACGTTTGGAGAGCGAAACGGAAAGCAAGATACGCTGCTTCGGACCCCCTATTGGAAAATGAATGAGCGGCAATGGAAATTTACTCAAAACAGGAGGCGCCAGGGATGAGAAAGCCAATCAAAAAAGCGCTAATTGCTGTATTTATGATTTTTGCCGCCTTGGCGAGCTTTATGATCCCGCGAAGAAATCCGAGGGCGACTGCGCAGGTTGCCGGGTTTGCATTGGATCTCCAAAAAAATGAAATCAAAGCGACATTTGAATTATATCGCCCTGAAAATGATCAGCCGATCGGCGCGAGCAGCGAAGTGATTCAATCAAATGGGAAAAGCATAGAGGAATGTATTCAGCAGGCGCTCAAAAGCTATGGAAAAGAGCTTTTTATCAATGATGCATCGGTTTTGATTCTCGGTGATGATAGACTTTTGAAGGATGTTTTGGCATATTATCGTTTGCAAAAAAATGATCATATGGATCTCCCTGTATTTTTTGCCGAAAATCAAAATGCAGGAAAAATCTTTTCGGGAGAGGGAGGAGTTCTCTCGGATAACCTTGCAGAAAGTGCAAAAAGCTTGGGAAAAATTCAAACCATACGAGATTTGATGAACGAAAAAGGAAACAGAATTCGCATCAAAGGGGAGGGGAATTATGAAATTATTTCGTAATGCTTCGATGCTGACCGCCTGCACTGCGGCCATTGGATGGTTTATGCTGAACGATCTTTCCTTTATCGGATTGCTGCCATTGATACCATTAGGGTTGGTTTATTGCTGCTTGATACGAAAGGGGTATCATTGCAAATGGCTGAATGGTATTCTTTGCTTGATCTCGTTATTTTTAACAGCAGCTACAGTCAGTCAGGGGATATTTGGCGGGAGGGGCTTCTGGTTATTAATTTTTCTTTTGATAGCACTTGGAATTTTGGGATGGGGCGCGCCAAGAAGAGAATTAATGCGGATATCGGGATGGTGGACGATGGGATTTGTGTTGATTTTCTTTGTTATGCTGATTGCAACTTTTCTCGGTGTTCGCGAAATTAATGATGTTCCCGCCTTTGGTGATTGGAAAAAATATCTGATTTTTTATGTGCTGGCATTTGCGGAGCCTTTGAGTCTGGGGCGAGATTATAAAACAGCGCCGCTGATTCTCGGCTTATTTCTGCTCCCCTTTGGGGCGGCAGCATATTATGCTTTAGGGAGCGGCGCATTTTCGATGGCGGAATTTCCTTATCTTTCGGTATGGTCGGGGGTTGATGTTTCGGCTTTTCATCACACCGAGGGATTGATCCTTTCGCTCTATTTCGGAATGGGTGGATTGCGGCTCGCGCACTATGGCGCAGAATGCAAAAAAAGTGCTTGTAAAATCAGCGCCTATATGCTATAATGCATAGTAAAATGAGGTGTTTTTATGATTCGTGTTACGGTATGGAATGAATATTTGCATGAGAATCCGAATTTTGAGCGTTGCAAAGAAAATGTAATTGATCTTCACCCCAACGGTTTGCACGAAACGATTGCTGAAATTGTTCGCGAGCTCGGTGAGGATCGGGTTTTGGTTCGTACCGCCTGGTTGAGACAGCCGGAACACGGCTTGACGCAAGCACTTTTGGATGATACCGATGTTTTGATATGGTGGGGGCATCGGGCCCATGATGAAGTGTGCGATGAGATTGTGGAGCGCGTATATAATCGCGTGATGCAGGGAATGGGGCTGATCGCTCTTCATTCGGCGCATCATTCTAAGATTTTCAAAAAGTTAAATGGAACCACCTGTCATTTGAAATGGTACGATGGTGCCTATGAGCGTATTTTCACAATCAACCCTACCCATCCGATTGCCGCGGGAATTCCTGAGCATTTTGAATTGGGAATAGAAGAATGCTACGGCGAATTTTTCGATATTGCAAAACCGGATGATGTGATTTTTACCGGTTGGTATGATATTGGCGAGATTTTTCGCAGTGGTTGCACATTTACGCGCGGCTATGGAAAAATCTTTTATTTCCAGCCCGGTCATGAAAGCAATCATGCCTTTGAAAATCCGTATGTGCGGCGCATTATTCAAAATGCGGTGGAATGGTGCTGCAGCGAAAATCAGCGCCCTTATATGGTGGCACCGAGAATTCAAACAACGCTGGAAAGTTCTCGCTTAAATGATGAACAAGGCGAGTATCTTACGATGTAAAAAACAAAGCGGCAGAATTTCTGCCGCTTTGTTTTTTTAACAGTTCATTTACAAGCGTTTCAAGAAAAAGACTTGATTATTATTAATATATTTAGTATAATAAATCTAAATATTTATTTAGCAAATTAGGAGAAATCATGGCAGAAATCAATTTATTTGAAAATGAACATACATTACAGCAACATCCCTTGATTGCATCCAGAGGAATCGTTGTTATGCCCGATACGAATCTTTCCTTTGATGTTGTTCGGGAGTTTTCGGTTACCGCCATTGAAGCGGCAACTAAGCATAGCGGAATTTTGTTACTTGCATCTCAAAAGGATTTTGCAGTTGAAAATCCCGATGTTCATGATCTTTGCAGCGTTGCAACGCTTGTTAAAATCAAGCAAGTAATTAAATTACCTGAGGGTGCTGTTCGGGTTGCGGTGCAAGGGATTTCCCGCGGGGACCTTCTGAGGGTTGAAAAGAAGCATGGAATGTTTATTGGCATTGTTTATCCCATCGCCGAGATGGAGGCTCCCGCCGAAACGCCCGAGCGTGAAGCACTTTTACGCACCTTGAAGGAGAGTTTTGGTACCTATCTTACCCTTCTTCCAAAGGTAAATGATGAGCTTTCGCCCGAACTTTTTGCTGAGCGCGATCTTGGCCGCTGCGCAGATCAAATTGCAGCCCAATGCTTTTTCGCGCCCGAGCATAAGCAGGAGCTTTTGGAGCAGCTTGATCCCATTAAACGAAGCGAAAAGCTTCTGAATATCCTTACAAGAGAAATCGAAGTGCTCAAAATGGAGCAGGAAATTCATGCGCGGGTAAGAGAATCCATTGAAGCAAATCAGCGCGATTATTATCTGCATGAGCAAATGCGTGTAATTCAAGATGAGCTTGGCGAGAATGAAAACGGCGATGATATCGGCGCTTATTATCAAAAGGTTGAAGCGCTGAATACAAGCGATGATATTAAAGAAAAGCTGCTGAAAGAGGTCGATCGCATGGCGAAAATGCCGCCGCTTTCCCATGAAGGGGCGGTAATTCGCAGTTATTTGGATCTGGTTTTGGAGGTTCCTTTCGGAATCTATACAGAAGAAAACCTTGATATTAAAACCGCTCGAAAAATTCTGGAAGAAGATCATTACGGCCTATATGAAGTAAAGACGCGCGTTTTGGAATTCTTAGCGGTTCGCTCGCTCAATGCTGTTGGGGGGCAGATTCTTTGCTTGGTAGGCCCTCCGGGTGTTGGTAAAACTTCCATTGCTCGCAGCATTGCAACAGCAACCAATCGCAAATTGGCGCGCGTCAGCCTCGGCGGTGTTCATGATGAGGCGGAAATTCGCGGCCACCGTAAGACCTATATCGGCGCAATGCCCGGCAGAATTGCCGATGCCGTTATTAAAGCGGGCAGCAGCAATCCGTTGATTTTGCTGGATGAGGTTGACAAAATGTGTTCCGATTTGCGAGGGGATCCCGCTTCGGCATTGCTTGAGGTTTTGGATAGCGAGCAAAATTGTAATTATGTTGATCATTATATTGAAGTGCCGATGGATCTATCTCAGGCGTTCTTTATTATGACTGCCAATTCGCTTGATACCATTCCGCGCCCGCTCTTGGATCGGATGGAGGTCATTGAGCTTTCCTCTTATCTGGATGAGGAAAAATATCATATTGCCAAGCAATATCTTATTCCGAAGCAGCGGAAAATGCATGGGCTTAAGGGTACTCAGATTCGCATCAATGATGCGGCGATTCGCGCTTTGATTAATGGCTACACCCGTGAATCCGGCGTTCGCGAATTGGAGCGTTGTATCGGCAAGCTTATGCGGAAGGCGGCGCTGAAAATTGTTGAAGAAGGCAGCAAGAGTATAACGGTTGGCGCGGGTCAATTAGAGACCTTGCTTGGTCCCAAAAAATATAAAGCAGATCCTCTTTATGATGAAAAATGCCATGGAATTGTCAATGGGCTTGCTTGGACATCTGTCGGCGGTGAAATGCTTACGGTTGAGGTCTCTGTTTTGGAGGGCTCCGGAAAGCTTGAATTGACCGGCAGCCTCGGCGATGTTATGAAGGAGAGCGCGCGAACTGCCGTTTCTTATCTTCGCAGCGTTGCTGATCGGATGAATGTAAGCTACGATTTTTATAAAACCAAGGATCTTCATATCCATTTTCCGGAAGGAGCGGTGCCGAAGGACGGCCCCAGCGCGGGGATTACGATTGCTACCGCTGTTTGCTCCGCGCTTACAGGAATAGCGGCGAATAATCAAATTGCTATGACCGGAGAAATTACCCTGACAGGCAGGGTTTTGCCGATCGGCGGTTTGCGGGAAAAATCAATGGCTGCTTATAAGCATGGAATTAAGACGGTATTTATCCCTAAGGATAATGTACCTGATCTCGAAAAGGTAGAGCCGATTGTTCGGGAGAATATTCGGTTTATTGCAGTATCTCATGCGGATGAGGTTTTGCGCGAGGTGCTTGGAATCAGCGAAAAGAAGCGTAAATCCTTTGTTTGCTCGCCGAAGGCGGCAGGCAATAAGGAGGTAGGAAAGGAAGTATGGGTTTAAATTTGAATAATGCCGCATTGCGGATCTCGGCTGTGCATCCCCGCCAATTTCAGCAGGGTTTGCCGGAGATTATCTTCTGCGGCAGATCAAATGTTGGAAAAAGCTCCATGATTAATTGCTTGCTGGGGAGAAGGGCGCTTGCCCGAACCTCAGAAAAGCCCGGGAAGACTGCAACGATCAATTATTATGAAATCGATAAAAAACTTTTTCTTGTCGATTTGCCCGGCTATGGTTATGCGCGGGTATCGCAGGCTGAAAAGGATAAATGGGCGCGATTTATGCAGGCATATTTCAATAGCAACAGCGAAAAGCAACTTGCGATTTCTTTGGTTGATTTGCGTCATCCTCCTTCGGATGCGGATCTTGAAATGGCATCTTTTTTGGAGCAAATCGGGCTGCCCTATTGGATTGTTGCAACCAAGGCGGATAAGCTATCAAAGACCGCTGTTGCTGAAAATATGAAGCAATTAGAAGAGATCTATGCAGAATATGCTCCGGAGCGTATCATGGCTTTTTCCTCCAAGACCAAATTGGGACGTGAGGAATTGATCGCACAGATGGCATTGATTGCGGAAGGGGAGCAAGATGGATAAGGTGCTTTCGTTTATCGGAGATTATCTTTATTTAATTCCCGCCATTATTGTTTCTTTAACGATCCATGAATTTTGCCATGCGTTGGTGGCTGCAAGATTAGGGGATCCTACCCCGAAGCAGGAGGGACGGCTTTCCTTAAATCCGCTGCGCCATATTGATCCGATCGGATTTATTGTTATGTTGCTGATTCATTTTGGATGGGCAAAGCCTGTTACGGTAAATCCTCTATATTTTAGAAATCCGCGCAAAGGAATGATGTTTACCGCGATCGCAGGCCCTATTTCAAATATTGCGATGTGTATTCTCTCTTCCTTGTTTTGGTTTTTATGCATCATTTTGAGGGCGCCTGAATTTTTAGGATTGTTCTTCTATTATATGACCGCAATTAATATTACTTTGGCAATATTTAATTTGATTCCCGTTCATCCGCTGGATGGGTCAAGGGTGGCAAGCTATTTCTTTCCGCGATTCGGCGTATTTATGGCGCGATACGGGAATATTGTTCAGGTTGTATTTATTGCGCTGCTTATTTTGCCGGGATATTTGCCGATACCCGATATTTTTGGATTCTTGATCGGTGGCGTTCAAAACGTTACCGTTAAGGGATTGATGTATTTTTGGTCGTTGATTTTCAGCGGCTTAATGTGAGGGAGTAATATGGAAAAATTAAAGTTTTCTTTGGAGGTCTTTGATGGGCCGCTGGAGTTACTTTTACATTTGATTTCCAAAAACAAGGTTTCGATCTATGATATTCCGATTTCCTTGATTTTGGAGCAATATATGGAATATATCGAAGATCTGAAAAAAATGGACCTTGATGTTTCCAGCGAATTTATTGAAATGGCAGCTCATTTGATGCTGATTAAATCCAGAATGCTTCTTCCTAAAGCGGAGACCGAGGAGGATGACCCGCGGATGAGCCTTGCCGAAGCGTTGGCGGAGTACAAGCGCTATAAGGCTGTTATAGAAAAAATGCGGGAGGAGCAAAAGAATGCGGGCATCACCTATGTTCGCAAAACAGAGCAGCTTGAGTTTGATAAAAAGCATCAATTGATTTATGAAAGTAATGTTCTTACCGAGGCGTATCGGAATGTTTTACGCAAAAATTCCCGCGCACTTCCGCCGCCGCTTAAGAGCTTTGCGGGGATTGTTGGCCATCCGATTGCAAGCGTGCCTGCTAAAATCATTGGTGTTTTGCGCACCTTGCGGCGAAAGATTACCTGCAGCTTCAAAAGTCTTTTCAAAGGCGCCAAAACGCGATCCGAGATTGTTGCCACCTTTTTGGCGGTGCTTGAGCTATCAAAATCAAGCCATGTTGAGATGGATCACAGAAGCGATGATCTCTATTTAACCTTTAAAAAGGAGAAATAAAATGGAATTGAATTATATGAGCGGTGCTGTTGAGTCCATCCTCTTTGCCAGCGGCGAGCCGATTGAACGGCGCAAGCTTGCGGAAGTGCTGGATATTGAAGCAGAACGCCTGGATCATATTATCGAGGAATTAAAGGAAAGTTATAAGGCGGAGAACCGCGGGATTGAAATTCTTACGCTGGATAATACCTATCAGATGTGTTCCTCACGTTATTATGGGGAAATTACTAAAAAAGCATTGGATCACCGAAGAAATACTCCGCTTTCCAATGCTGCGCTGGAAATTTTATCTATTGTTGCATATAATCAACCTGTAACCAAGGCATATATCGAGCAAATCCGCGGCGTTGATTGCTTTTACGGTATTAATGCGTTGGTTGAAAAGGGATTGATTGAGGAGAAGGGGCGGCTGGATGCGCCGGGGCGCCCCTGGCTTTATGGCACAACCGCTGATTTTCTGCGTTGCTTTGGCTTGCAAACCTTAGAGCAACTTCCGGAACTTCCGAAGTTGGAATTGCCCGGTGATGAGGTAGAGGGGCAGCAAACCTTTGATGATGTTATCAAGCCGGAAGAGGCAGAAAGCAATCCCGAAGAATAAATATTGATTTATTCATCTTTGTGTGGTATACTATTACCAACGAGCAAGAAAGATAAAGGAGAAAAATGATGGATAATAAAGTGGAATCTGTTTTGCAGGGTGCATTGGGTGGAATGAAGAATTTGGTCGATACCGATACTGTCATCGGTGATCCCATTCGTGTTAGCCCCGAGATTACTTTAATCCCCATCTCTAAAATCACCTGCGGATTTGCCAGCGGCGGAAGCGGCTTTGGCGGTAATCCTCAAAACGAGCATTTTGGCGGCGGTGCCGGCGGTTGCGTTAAGGTTACCCCCGTTTGTTTCTTGGTTGTTAAGGGCGATAATGTTCGTATGATGCCTGTTCTTGAATCGGAAACAGGGCTTGATAAGCTGATGGATCTGATTCCTGAAATGGTTGATAAGGTAAATGATATGATTCAATCCTACCGTTCCGAGAAAAAAGAAATTTTATAATTTTGCATATCGTTTAATCACCCGCCTATATAATTAGGTGGGTGATTTTTTTGAAACATTTTATATGCTTTTTAATTATTATTATGCTGTTCCTTTCCGTGCCGGTGGAAGCGCAGGGGGCGGGAGCTTTTTTGATTATGGACGGCAGATGCGGCGAAATTCTGGAAAGTGAAAATGCGGATATGAGGCTCCCAATGGCCAGCACAACCAAGGTGATGACTGCGTTAGTTGCCCTGGAAAACGGCTCTCTTAAAGAGCAGATTAAAATTCCGGAAAGTGCGGTCGGGGTAGAAGGCTCCTCTCTTTATATAAAAGCGGGGGAATCTTATACATTAGAAGAACTCCTTTACGGCTTGATGCTGCGCTCAGCAAACGATTGCGCGGTGGCAATCGCTTGGCATATAGGCAAAGAAAAGCCTGATTATTTTGTTAAGCTTATGAATCAAAAAGCGGCGGAGCTTGGATTGGAAGATACTTGCTTTAAAAACCCCAATGGCTTATCGGCGGAGGGGCATTATACGACCGCCAAGGATTTGGCGTGTTTAATGGCGTATGCCTTGAAGAATGATTGTTTTTCAAAGATTGTTGCCACCAAAATGAAGGAGATCAAAGGAGAAAAGATTTATAATCATAATCGCTTGCTATCAAGCTATCCTTATTGCATTGGCGGAAAAACAGGTTATACCATCGCTGCCGGAAGATGCCTTGTCAGCGCGGCGCGCCGCGATGGGGGGTTATTGATTTGCGTAACCTTGGGACGAAGAAACGATTGGGAAATCCATACGAATGCATATGAAAGATGGTTTGGAACGCTCGCCGCTGTAACCTTGGCGAAGAAGGGCTCCGTTCAATGCGCCATGAACATTGCAGGAGGCGGAAGCGTTTTTGCGGTAAATGCAGACGATGTAACTGCGCGCGTATTTAAATGCAAAAAGCCGGAGCGGCACATTATTGCGGATAAAATCGTTTATGGAAATAAAGAGGCGGGAGATGTTGTCGGAAGCGTTGAATTCTATTGTTGCGGGAATAAAATCGGCGAGAGCCCTTTGGTGCTGGAGGAAGATATTACGGCAGTCGTAAAAAAAGAACTGTTTATCAGCCGAATATTTCGACTTTTTCGGCGATTATTCTTGAAAAATATATAAAAAGAAGGTACAATAATAAAAAAGCTACGAAAAGAGAAGAATATGCAAGAAAAAACAATCAGAATTCAGAAATATATTGCAGATTGCGGCATCTGTTCCCGTAGGGCGGCGGAGGCCTTGATCGAAGAGGGGCGCGTTACATTAAATGGTCGCCCTGTTCATCTCGGCGATAAAACAGATGGCGCCAAAGACCTTGTACGGATCGATGGAAAGGTCATTAAACCTGTTCGGCGCGATAAGGTAACCATCATGCTTTATAAGCCCCGCGGATATGTTACAACGATGAGCGATGAGCAGGGGAGAAAATGCGTTGCCGATTTGATTGCCAAAGAAAAAATTCGCCTTTATCCGATTGGTAGATTAGATAAAGACAGCGAAGGGCTGTTGCTGCTTACAAACGATGGAGCATTGGCAAATAAACTGATGCACCCCGCCAACCATGTTCCCAAAACCTATCGGGTAATTGTAAAAGGCCAGATTCATCGGGAACATATCAAGGCTTTTGAAACCGGGATTTATATTGCCGAAGATGATTATACCACTCGCTCGGCTGAAATTGAGATTTTGGAAGCTAAAGAGGATCGGACAGTATTTTATCTCACTATTTATGAAGGAAAAAACCGTGAAATTCGTAAAATGTGTGAGGCGCTGGGGCTTGAGGTTTTGCGCTTGAAGCGTGATAAAATTGCCGATTTATCGATTGGTACGCTGCGCTCTGGCCAATATCGCGCTTTGACGCAAAAAGAAAGTGATTATCTTTATAGTTTGGTAAAATAAGAGATGGAGATAATGATGAAGAGAATTATTGCTTTATTGATTATTTTGGGTTTGATGCTTTCGGTATGTTGCTCATGCTCCTTGCCGATTATCAGCGATTTTATTAAGAGCGATGAAAGCCTTGGAAAAACAAACAATACGGCGGTTGCCATTGCGGCGGCAATGGATCAATATCTGATAAAAAAGAAAAAGGAATCCCTCTCGCTTTATGGGATGGAATTAATTCTTAATAGTGATGGTAATGGTACAGTAAAGCTTTATTACGCCGCAAAAGCGCCGCAGGATATTGAATATACAGATCTTTATGTTGGCGTTGTTAATTCCAAAACCGGGCATGTTGAGCGTTTTTCAAAGGCAAAATTTGAAGATGATGGGATTTTGCCCTATGAGATGGTAAAAAGCGGAGTTCCTTTCTCGGCGGCCAATCTGCCGATTGATAGTGAAAAGGCGATTTCCGTCGGTTCGCGTAAATTCAGCGCAGATTCGGAATTTCATTATGATTATGTTCAAATGAAGCTTTCTGCCCCAAATGGGCAGGAGCAATATGAAATTCAATATATCTCGATGCTCAATGATAAAATCTACCATTGCACCGTTGATGCGGTAAGCGGCACGGCGCTGGCATCTTCGGTAACAAAGGAATAAGGGGCTGTTGTAATGAAAAAATGGAGTCTTTTAATAATTGCGGTTGTATTGCTGCTTTCAAGCGGATGCAGCATTTTCCGCGTTAAGAATCCCACCTTCAATATTCCGCGCGAATCGGTGCAATCGATTGAAATTCAACGGGAATATAAGGAAGATGGAAAAACAGATTTTCGAAGTAAAAAAGTGACTGAAGCCGAGGATGTCGAAATTCTTTGGGAAAAACTTCGATTTATAGAACTCAAGCGCGCAAAAAACGATGAGCCACATGCGATTGAGCGCTATCCGCTTATTATAATTTTGCGCGGAAAAAAAGATCATCATCTGATTTTGGATGAAAAAATGGCGTTTTATGATCAAGTTGCCTATGAATATACTGATAGTGGAGTATATGAGGCGTTCAATAATTTATATAGTGAATTGGATTATCCCGAAGCGAAAGCGGAAGCGGAGCCGTTCTGATGTAAAAAGTCTTATACATTTGTATAAGACTTTTTGCATAAATTGGGGTAAGGTACAAGAGTAAACCAAGCCTGTTTTGAAAAGGCTTCTCTCTGCTCTCTATGTGTTAAAATACTCGCCAATATTAAGGAGGCATTAAAATGAAACGGATATTAATCATTTTTTTAATCGTTTTAGTATTGAGCTCGAATGCCTTTTTATTAGGCGGCTGTCAAGCGACTGAGGCTGCGGTGCCCGATGAAATGCGCGCCTGCTGGGTTTCAAGCGTTGGAAATTTGGATTTTCCCTCCAAGCAAGGGCTTTCGGCAGCGGAATTGCGTAAAGAGATCGATGCAATTATCGATACCTGCAGTTTGAGCGGATTGAATGCAATTTTTTTTCAGGTACGCCCCTGCGGAGATGCGCTTTATAAATCGGAGATTTTTCCTTGGAGCGCTTATTTAACCGGTAAACAGGGCGTGGCGCCGGAGAATGGTTTTGATCCGCTGGAATATTTTATCAAAGCGGCCCACCGCAGCAAGATCGAATTGCATGCGTGGATCAATCCTTATCGAATTTCAACCGAATCGGATATGAAGCAACTTTCTAAGAATAACCCTGCGCGGTTGAATGAAAGGCTTGCAATTTGCTCCGAGAATGGTATTTATTATGATCCCGCAAATCCGCTGGCACGGGAATTGATTTTGAGCGGAATTGAAGAAATTATTACCCGCTATGATGTTGATGGGATCCATTTTGACGATTATTTTTATCCCTATGATTTGAGCGGCTTCGATGATCGCGAAAGTTATCAAAAATACGGAGCCGGGCGAACCTTGGCTGATTTCAGGCGCGATGCGGTAAATCAGTTGGTTTTCTCGGCCTATTCCTTGATTAAAGGGACCGATGCTCAAATTAAATTTGGTATCAGCCCTTTCGGCATCTGGGCCAATCAATCGAGCGTTGAGGGCGGTAGCGCAACAAATGGAATGAGCGCTTATTCAGCAATTTATGCAGATAGCAAAAAATGGGTTGAGGAAGGTTGGCTGGATTATATTTGCCCCCAGCTTTATTGGAACTTTGAGCATACCGCTGCCCCTTACGATGTTTTGGTGGATTGGTGGGATTCTTTATGTTCTGCGTATAAAACAGATCTATACATAGGAATAGGTTTATATAAAATAGGCGGCGATGAAGCGGGGTGGGAGGATAGCTCTGTGGTTTTGCGTCAATTGAAATATGCCTGCAATAAAGCCTCCTATGCCGGCCATTGCTTTTTTCGTTATAAGAATATTGAGCAAAATATAGGAAGTATCAAAGAAACGCTGAAAGAATACTATCATGGTACGGAAACTTCCGGCGGCCAAAAGGGAGTGTCTTTGAAAAACTCTGTTACATTAAATGAGGCAGAGGGGCTTACAATTCAATCGCCGCAGAACGGTGCGGTTTTGGATTCTAATCATATTTCAGTAAGCGGAACCGCACCGGCAGGGCAGGAAGTTTTGATAAACGGATTGCGAGCGGTAATCGGAAATAAAGGCTTTTACAGCGGTTATATTCCGTTAAAATCGGGAAATAATGCAATTGAGGTTCAATCGGGTGACGAAACAAAAACAATCTATGTTTATCGCCGCTCAAACAAAACTGATAATGCGCAGGATTTAACGGAAATTTATCCCCAAGGGGTTGTTGAGTGCGGGAGCGGTAATCAAATCCATTTTAGTGCCAAAGGGCCAAGCGAAGCGAAATTGATGCTAAAAAACGATTTGGTTGAAATTGAAATGAAGGAGATTTCAAACGGCTGCTATGAGGCGGAATGGACCCTGCCCGCCGCCCCGATGGAAGACAAGCTCTTGTTGAAAGATTTTGTTTATATCCTGAAAAAAGGCGGAGAGAAAAAAGAGTTTAAAGCGGATTTGGAAATTCATTGCGCTTTTAAGGGGATTTCTGAGCCGATGTTTCTTACCGGAAGAACGCATATATTTGACGAAAGCCTTGATGGCTCTCAAATGGATTATGATCCGATGGAGATGGGAAGTGCAGTCACTGTTTGCGGTAGGGAAAATGAACGCTCCTTTTTGAACAATGGATATTGGGTGCAAAATGATCGATTATCAGCTAAAAAACAAGTGGCTTCTCCCATTGCTCGTTATGAATATGAATGGCTGAAGGTTTCTTCCGATTGCCCGATTGCTTATTCGACTGAGTGGAGCAAAAGTGCGTTGGGTGTTTCGCTTTTGATTTCGCGCAACAAGCGGTTTGAATTTGAAAAATCAAGTGAAGATTTGCGGATTGAAGCGGAAAACGGAAATTTTTTCAAGTTTTTAAAAATTCAATCCATAAGCATGCGAGAGATTGCCGGCTATGAAGTTTATCCCTGCGGGAATGAAATAACGATTTATCTGCGCTTTTATCAAAGGGGAATCGAAAATAAGGTAATCGCTCTTGATGCCGGACATGGAGGGGATGATGGCGGCGCCAATGGCCCCGGCGGCGATGGATTTCCCTGCGAAGCGGATCTGAACAGCCGCCTTACCTTACTATTGAAAAAAGAGCTTGAAAAACGCGGCGCCATCGTGTATCTAACCCGTACAAGAGAGGATTATCTTTCGTTGGAAGAGCGTGTTTGCCGTGCGGAGCAATATATGCCGGATCTTTTTGTTTCGATTCATCATAATTCGAGCGATATCGAATTTAATCAATCAAAAGCCTCAGGCGGGCTGGTTCTTTATTCTTCTCCTCTTTCTGAAGCAGCTGCAAGGAAGATCGCGGAATGTGCCTCGGCAGAAAAATGGAAGGCGGATGTTCGCCGCCAAAGCCTCCATGTTTGCCGCCAGACGCGCTATCCCGCGGTTTTGATCGAGGGCGGATATCTTTGCAATCCGATTGAATATGAGATGCTTTGCGAAGAGCAAACCGCTTCGAAGATCGCAATGGAGCTTGCGCAAGGGATAGAATCATACTTTGTTACGGTTTGTTCATAAAATAAATTGATTTTTTTCTTTTCATTTTTCGTTATTCGTGATAGAATAATATTATAATATTATTAAGGAGCCGTTTTATGGAATTTTATCAGCAAAGATTGCGCAAGGGAGTAGTTTGTAATTACGGAATTACCGACCGATTTAAGACAAGCCTTATCTCGGTTGATTTTGCTTTGCCGCTTACCATCGAAAATGCGACCGGAATGTCGCTGCTTGCAGGCGTTATGTGCCGCGGATGCGAGGATTTTCCTGCTATTGATGTTATCAGCCGCTATCTTGCTAAAAATTATGGCGCCTCTTTTTCTGCCAGCGCAGTTAAAGTGGGGGAGATGGAGCTTCTTACCTTCTCGGTTCGTTATCTCGATAATGAATATGCTATTGATGGGGAGGATGTTCAGGAGCGAATTTTGGTTTTGCTGGAAAAGATGATTTTTTCTCCATTGCTTGAAGGGGATGGCTTCCTTTCGGAATATGTTGAGCAGGAAAAAATCAATTTAATGGATAAAATTACCGGCTTATTCAATGATAAGAGAATCTATTCAATGGTTCGCTGTAAGGAGCTGATGTGTGCAGATGAGGCGTATGGTATTCATGATACCGGCTCTAAAGAAGCGGCGGCAAAATTTGATGCGAAATCCCTTTATGCCTTTTATCGCAAGATGCTGAATGAGGCGCAGGTTGCTTTGATCTATGTTGGTAAGGATCGCAAAAACCCGCTGAATAGGTTGGCGGAAAAATTTGAGGATCGTTCCGAAAAATTTCCCCAAACGCTGGTTAAATACGATTGCGAAAAAGCCAAAGAGATCATTGAAGAGATGGATCTGAATCAAAGCAAGCTGAATCTTGGCTTTCGATTGGGAAAAGCTGCGGCCGAAAATGGCGCTGCATGTAGATTATTTAATGTGCTTTATGGCGGCAGTGCAACATCTAAGCTGTTTATGAACGTAAGAGAGCGGCTTTCGCTTTGCTATTATTGTTCATCAAATATTGATCGTTTTAAAAATGTCATGTTTGTTTCCAGCGGTGTTGAATTTTCGAAATATGATGATGCGCGCAATGAGATTGAGGCGCAGCTGGATTCTATTGTTAAAGGCGATTTTTCCGATGAAGAGCTGGAAAATGCGCGGGTTTATCTGATCGATAGTATCCGCGGGCTTTATGATAGCCAAGGGGCCCTTTCCACATCGATGATCGCGGGGATTCTTCATGATGAAACAGCCACTCCCGAGCAGCAAATTGAGGAGATTTCTTCGGTATCGCGCGAGGACATTATGAAGGTTGCAGCGGGAATTCAGCTGGATACGGTTTATTTTTTGAAGGGAGTTCATAACGAAGAATGATGAAAACAACCACATTCGAAAATAAAACAATTGGCGAAAGCTATGAAAAAATCATTCATCCCAGCGGATTGACGGTCTATTTTATGAGAAAAGAGGGAAAGACCAAAAAGGCTGCGATGATAGCTGCTAAATTCGGCTCCATTAATTATACCTTTAAGAGAAAAGATGGGATGCAGGTAACCGTTCCAAACGGTACGGCGCACTTTTTGGAGCATAAACTTTTCGAGGGCGAGAATGGAAATGCATTTGATTTTTATGCCAAAACAGGTGCTAAAGCCAATGCCTATACTTCCTTTGATAAAACAGCTTATTATTATATTTGCAGCGATCGTTTTTATGAAAACCTCGATGTTTTGCTTTCCTTTGTGACGCACCCCTTTTTGACAGTAGAGAATGTTGAAAAAGAAAAAGGGATTATTGCGCAGGAAATCAGAATGTATGAGGACGAGCCCGGCTGGCAAGGATATTTCACAATGGTTCAGGGGCTTTATCAAAATCATCCTATTCGAAGAGATATTGCCGGAACAGTTGAAGATATTTATTCGCTGAATCCGGAAATTCTTATGGATTGCTATAACACCTTTTATCATCCGAGCAATCTTGTTATGGCAATCGCCGGCGATGTTTCACGGGAGGAGGTCTTCAAGGCGATTGATCGCTATTTCCCCGGAAAAGAATTGCTGACCTTTGAGAAGATGCCGATTGAGGAGCCTCGCGAGGCGGGGTGTTCCTATACCGAAAAAGAAATGCTCGTTTCTAAGCCGATTTTTCATCTTGGCTTTAAGGATAGCGAAACGGATGTTTCCGGTTTTGCTCTTTCGAAAAAAGAAATGGAAATTGAGATCCTTTTAGAGTATTTATTCGGCAAATCCTCGCTGTTTTATAAAGAACTTTATGAAAGCGGCTTGATCAATAACGAATTTGATTGCTGGTATGATTTAAATGATTATTGCTCCTTCTGCGTTATCAGCGGTGAGAGCGATCAGCCGAAAAAGGTAAGAGAGGCTGCGGAAAAGCACATTATGAATTTGCTGGAAAACGGCGTTGATGAAGACCATTTTAAAGAAATTCGAAATGGCCTATACGGCGCATTGGTGATGGAAACGGATCATGCGTATGAGATGGCAAATCGTTTCATCGGCAATTATTTGAATGGTGCGGAAACCTTTGATGCCATTGATGCATTGCAGGAAATTACAGCCGCAGATATTGCCGCGCGCGCAAAAACTGTTTTTGCGGCGGAATGTAGTTGTCTTTCTGTTATCAACCCGATCAAGGAGGAAAAAGAATGAATTATAATACCGTTTCATTTCCGGGACTCGGAATCGGCGAATTTACAATAAATCCGACAGCAATTCGGTTTTCGGATCATTTTACGATCGAATGGTATGCAATTATAATTTGCATCGCAATACTGTGCGCATATTTTTGCTGCGACCGTTTGGCAAAGCGTTTTTCCATTAAGGGGGAAGACATCCTTGATGTTTTGCTTTTTAGCTTGCCGATCGGCTTTATTGGCGCCCGTGTATGGTACATACTTGGTGATTTGCAAAGCTTTGATTCCTTTATGGATATGATCAGCGTATGGAATGGCGGACTGGCCATTTACGGCGGAATTATTTTTAGTGTTGCAACCGCTTATTTTGTATGCCGCTATAAGAAGATCTCTTTTGCTAATATGGCGGATCTCGGGGCAATCGGTTTTATGATCGGGCAAATGATCGGAAGATGGGGGAATTTTGCCAATGTTGAGGTTTTCGGTGTTCATACCGAGCTTCCTTGGCGGATGGGCGTTGGTGTTGACTGCATTGCAGAATATGTTCATCCGTTGTTCCTCTACGAATCTCTTTGGAATTTGATCGGGCTTCTTGCCGTTCTTGCCTATATGGATTCTCGTAAGTTTAAGGGTGAGCTGTTTTTGCTTTATTGCGGATGGTATGGAATCGGCCGCGCATGGATGGAAAGCTTGCGTGATACCAGCTATAATCTCCATCTTTTTGGCCTGCGCATTAATTTGGTGCTGGCAATTGCTATTGCTGTAATTGCAATTGGTCTTTTGATCTTTTTGCATATCAAAAAGCCCTCCCGACTTTTGAGGGAAAAGGCTGCAGAAAAGATGGAAGCAGCGGATGCCTATCAGCCGCAATTTGATTATGTTGAGGAAGACGAATTGGCCGAAGAAGAGGCTTCTTCGGAGATAAATGATGAGGAGATCAAAGATGGCGAAGATTATTGATGGTAAAGTAATTGCGCAAGCGGTGCGCATGGAAATTGCAAGGGAAACGCAAAAATTGATTGCCGAGGGGACAACCCCCGGCCTTGCTGTTATCATTGTTGGGGAAGACAGCGCCTCCAAAGTATATGTACGTAATAAGATTAAGGGCTGCGCAGAGGTCGGTTTTTATTCCGAAAATTATGAGCTTCCTGTTGAAACAAGCGAAAAAGAGCTGTTGGCTTTAATTGAGAAACTGAATGCTGATGATAAAATCCATGGCATTTTGGTTCAGCTTCCGTTGCCGAAGCATTTGGATGAAAGTAAGGTGATTGAAGCGATTGATCCCCGCAAGGATGTGGATGCTTTTCATATACAAAATGTTGGAAAAATTATGCTGGGCCAATATGACTTCTTGCCCTGCACTCCTGCGGGCGTTATGAAATTGCTGGAATTCAGCAATATTGATGTTGCGGGAAAGGATTGCGTTGTTATTGGGCGAAGCAATATTGTTGGCAAGCCGCAGGCAATGCTCTTGCTTCATGCTAACGGAACCGTTCAGATCTGCCACTCCAAAACAAAAGATCTGGCGGCAAAAACGTCTGCAGCTGATATTCTTGTTGTTGCAATCGGGCGGGCAAAATTTGTTACCGCCGATATGATTAAGCCGGGCGCTGTGGTAATTGATGTTGGAATGAATCGCGATGAGAACGGAAAGCTTTGCGGCGATGTTGATTTTGATGGTTGCTTTGAGAAGGCGGGATATATTACCCCTGTTCCCGGCGGGGTGGGGCCGATGACCATTACGATGTTGCTGCAAAATACCCTTACCGCAGCAAAAAAATATAAGGAGCAGAAATAAGAATGAATGTAATTTCATTTATAACAAATAATCTTGGTGTTATTGCCTGCTCGCTTTTGCTTGGATTAATTGTGCCGGTTGGTGTTATAGTTGGTTTGATCTTTTCTCCTAAAAGAAAAGATGTTCCGTTTGTTGCGGCAGTATATGGCTTTGTCGTTTTCCTCGGCTCTCTTTTTGCTGTGGCCATTCTTTCGCTGTTAATTGCGCAAACCTTCCTGCCTTCGGTTACCTTGAATGCGGAAGGGGATGCGGATCGTTATATCTTTATCGGCGGCGGAATTGTTCTGAGCCTTTTCTATCTTTGCGCCGAGGGGGCAAAGCTCTTTATTTTCAGGCATTTAATGCGCGGTGAAAGAAATGCGTTGGTGGGGCTGCCTTATGGATGCGGTTTTATCTTTGCCCAAAATCTTTTGATATTTGGCCTGATTTATGCGCAGGATATGGATCTTTCCCAAGCGCTTGCCTTTGGTATATTGATGCTGCTCAGCGGAATTATTTATATCTTAATTTCTTTGATCGGTTATCAATTGATGGCGGATCGTTTCCGCTATATCGGTGCGGCGCTGGCATTAAGCTATTATTTGATGTTTGCGGTTATGCTCATCATTGCAAATGTATATGTAACTTATAGCTTTATTGCGGTTGTATTGCTCTTTAATCTTATTATGGGCTATGCCTTGCTGCCCTTGAAATTCAAAAGGAGAAAAGCAGAATGATCGGGATTTATTTATCTTATTTTTTTGCTGTTGCAATTGCGATATGTGCAATCATTATAGGCGTGACGTTCTTTAAAAAGCGGCTTCAAAGCAAGCTACATTGGGGCGGATTTGCAATCGGCGTTGTTGCTTCCGTATTTTATGTTTTGCTGATTATGCTGCTTTATCGGGTTACATTTTCAAAAGAAGCCTATTTTAATACGGTTGGCTTTAAAACAATTGTGGGGTTCGTTTATATCGCTCTTCTTGCAGCGATTCGTATGATTATTTTACGTATGGCGGCGTTTAATCGCTATAAGGAAGAGCAGGGACTCTCTTTTTGCTTTGGCCTTGGGGCGGCGCCGCTGGGCTTCCTCGCGATTTATTCCATTTTTATGTTTTGTTGCATTGCTTGGAATTCGATTGTTCATCCGCCTTGCGTTATTGAAGCGGAGGGTTTTCTTTCCTTTGCGGATAATACGATTATCAGCATATTTCAGCCGATAATCGGCCATATCTCTTATGCGATTTTGTTTGTCGCGCTGGCGGCAATTGTTGTTGCTTTCGGCTATCTGCTGAATATCATTGCAACGCGCCGCATTAAACCCTTGATTTCTGTAATTTGGTTTATTGCAGTTGCTTTGCTGGAAGCGGGGGCATTATTGCCGGTATTTCTCGGCGCAATGTATCGTCTTAATCATTGGCAACCCGCTTTAATTGCCGTGATTAATGCGGTAATTGCTGTTTTAATGGTGCGCTTTATCCCGCTGCAGAAGGAAGAGCAAGAAGAATATATCAAGCAATTCGAATAATTTCGGGTAAAGCGCCGGAAAAGGTGATTCCATCCTCGTTCAGCGTTATTTGCTTATACGGAACTTCCAATAATTGATTTAGCGCACTGTATTCTTCGATATAATCAGAGGTTATTCCTGCGGGAATGGAGATATCGGAGATTTTAATGGTATCGGCGATGAAGCATCCGTTGCCGCTTTCGCTTTCGCCGATATGCCCTAATACCTCAATCGTATTCCCCTCCAATGCCTCCAAAAAAGCGGAATAGGGGCGTAAAGGACGGCAAAGGGCAACAAGTCTTTGAGCATCTTTTAAATCGGCTGTAATGCAGTAACTGCCTTCTCCGCAGCCGCGAAAATGAATATTCTCAGCGAATTCATAAGGATTGAGCGTGTTTTCGATTAATTGGCCGAATGATTCATTGCTGAAATAACCGCTGCGAGCTTCCGCTTTTGGTGCGTTGCTTTTAGTGGTTTCATTTTCGGAGATGGAATTCGGATTTAAAAAGCTTAATATCATGAATCCGGATGCTAATATAAACGCAGTTAAAAAGAATGCGGTCCATTTGATTTTATAATATGATGATGGGTATTTCATATAATGCCTTTCTGATAAGGAGATGTTTGATTTGAAAAGATTTCATTTATTTTTGCTGGTTCTCTTCATTGTTTTGATTGCGATTGGCTCGATCTTTGCAATTCATTTTATTGGCGGATTCAATGAGCCAAAGGAGGATCCGAAGCCGCAAAGCCAAGAGGTTCAGCCTGAATCTGATGATCCTCAAGTTGAAAATGCGCAGGATGAAAATGATCCGGAGCCCGAAAGTAATGATGAGCCCGAGAGACCCGAAACTCCCGAGCAAGAGGATACCAATAATCATCAAGATGAAACGGAACAGAGTGACAACTCTCTTGAAGAGGATGAAATTGATTCAAGACCAAATTCAGAGGATTCTAATCAAAGCTCTTCCGGAAGCGTAAATGCGCCTATTGGGCTGCAGGGCGGCAAACTGAACCCCAACCCCAAAACAAAGGCAGAAATAGAAAAGGTCTTGAATGATCCTTATATGATGCTTGTTAATCGTGATCGTAGGCTTGATTCCGATTTTAAACCGGCCAATTTGGTTGATTTTAAGGGGTATCAATTGAATCAAACCTGCGCCGGCGCCCTGAGAAAATTGATGAACGCGGGAAAAGATGCGGGCTACACTTATACTATGTACTCCGGCTACCGTACTTATTCTACGCAATACAATAAATACTATAATAAAATTGATTATTATAAAAATCAGGGCTATTCCGAGGAAAAAGCGATTCAACTTACGGATCAATATTATGCTCCGCCGGGTGGAAGCGAGCATCATACCGGCCTGGCGGCAGATGTTTGTATTTCTTCTATTGTAAACAAATACGCTTGTTTGCATGAGAACTATGATGCCACCGAAGAATTTGAGTGGTTTTCCGAAAATGCCCATAAATTTGGCTTTATTTTGCGCTATCCGAAAGGAAAGGAATCGATCACCGGCTATAATTATGAGCCTTGGCATTATCGCTATGTCGGCGTTGATGTTGCAACATGGATCTATAATAATAACCTAACCTTTGAAGAATATATCGAAACCCTTGAAGCGCGTTTGGACGCTCTTTCTTGAATATGATCGGTTTGCCGCTGCAACGATATCGTTGCAGCGGCTTTTTTATGGGTATAATCAATTTATATATCGTAAAAAATAAGTCTGAGGTGATTCAATGGGTATTAGTGTTTTGCGATGTATTATTCTATATATTTTTGTTGTCATTTCTGTACGAGTAATGGGGAAACGGCAGGTGGGGGAGCTGCAACCCTCGGAGTTTGTTATAACCATTATGATTTCCGAGCTTGCAGCGCTTCCTTTGCAGGATCTAAATATGCCCCTTTTATGGGGGATAACGCCGATGTTCGTTGTTGTTGCTTTAGAATTGCTGATGTCTTTTTTTACAATGAAATCCATGCGTTTTCGGGCATTTTGCTATGGCAGACCTGTATTATTGATTTATCAGGGAAAGATCGATCAAAAGGCATTATTAAGTTCAAGAGTTTCAATGGAGGATATTATGGAATCTATGCGGGATAAAGGATTATTGCGCGTTGAGGATATTCAGATTGCGGTATTGGAAACCAATGGTGTTGTTTCGATTATTCCAAAGCCGTATGCGGCGCCACCTTCCGCTAAAGACTTGAAAATGAAGCTGAAAGAAGCGGGAGGAATTCCTGAAATCGTAGTAATGGAGGGGAGTCTGATTCGAAAAAATATGAAGAAAAAATGCGTTGAGGAAACGGACATTAACGATATATTGAGCGGCTATCAAATTGACATCAAGGATGTATTCATGCTAACGATTGATGATGAGAAAAAAACTTTTTTAGTGCGGCGGGAGGGTATATGAAAAGAATGGTTATACCGTTAATTATTATTATTGCATTGGTGGGTTTTATTGTTGCAGCCGATTTATGGTTTATTACCTCCTATGCCTCCGGCATGACCGAGCGGCTCGATGCTTTATCACAGGCACAGCCCGGCGAGCAAGCAGAGCAATGCCGAGAGATCATCCATTTTCATTTTGATAAAAAATTTTGGGTTCGCCGATTTATTCCATCTGCTCGTTTGGATGAAATTGAAATGCTGCTGCATAAGCTGGATGCTTATGTTGAAGAGGGGGATCAAAATGAAATCGGAGCAACAACTGCAGAGGTTCGCGCAAGGGTGAATCGATTATTTTCGACCTTTCTTTATCATTGGTACCATCCTGAAGGGTATCGCATAAAATAGGTTGAAGAGTATCGCGGAAGAGGAGGCGCGCCAATTGAAAAAGAATTCATTGCTGAAATTAATCGGATGTATCTCTGCTGCAATCGCCTTTGGAATATTGATCCAAATCTTTCTTCCTGATATTCTGATTATTGCAATTTGCAGCGTCCTTGTCTTGATCATGGGGGTTGTAATTGCAAAATTTACATAAGGAGTGGTAGTATGCAAGTTGTTATTGTAAGCCCGCCGAAGTTTTTGCGCGGAATATTAAAGCGTATGTTTGGCATTCGAAGCAATAATTGATTTGGAATAATGGAGGGTCTCGGCTCATATATATTATAAAAAACAAAGGAGCCGAGGACTATGGAATGTAATCAGAAACAGGCATCGGTCGCAGCAACCGGAACGCTGTATGAGAATTTTATTGAAGAAAAATGCGAGAGCGATATTTTGATTCCGGACTATTATCCGGCGGCAGAAAAAATTATTCAGTGTAATGCCATCGCAATTGTGAATCGCAAGGAAATCGCCGGCGAGCGATTGATGATTGAAGGCGTTTGTAAATTTTGCATCATCTATCAAGGGGAAGAGGGAGAAATCAAATCTCTTTCCGAAAATGTTCCGTTTTCGGAAAGCTTTTCGATTAAGACGAATGAGGGGCTGCAGCGCGTTCAGATAATCAGCAGGGTCGGGGTTTGCGGATGTCGATTGCTGAATTCACGCAAAATCAATGCAGCAACGACCGTTTCGATGGCAATTAAGGTGACCGAGCAAAAAGAAATGCCGATTATTGATTCGATTGCATGCGAAAAGGCGGAGAGCTTATTTCAATCGGTTATGGCATATTCTGCCATTGAATATTTAGCGGATACCTGTAAAATTCAAGGGGAAATCGAGGCTCATACCGAAGTCCGCGATATTCTCAAAACAGATGGCAGAGTTTGCATCAAAGACAGCAAAATGATGGGCGGAAAGTTGGTTATTAAAGGGGTTTTGGATTTATTTATTTTATTTACACCCGAGCATGATCCAAATAGTGTTGAGTCGACTTCGACCGCAATCCCTTTTACACAAACAATGGATCGAAAAATTCCATCGGAAGATGGAATTGCAAATATGCATGCTTCTGTATTTAATCTGCGCACTGATGTGGAAACAGATAATGAAGGAAAAAACTGCATAATTTCCGCAACTGCAACAATTTTAAGCGAGGGCGAAATCTTTCAAAATAAAGAACAGCGCCTTTTGATCGATATATATTCCAATGATTATCCGCTGAGTTATAAACGGCAAACAATTAACCTTGAAAAAATGGTGGAACAATCGGTTATTACGGATCAGTTGACTTTTGAATTGCCGCAGGATGATGGTGAGGAATTAAATATTTTGCAGGCTTTGGCATATCCAATGATCCAAAGGATGGTGGGAAAAGGAAATACATTATCGATCGAAGGAAATATGGGGCTTTCTGTTTTCTTCGGCTCCGATAATCTGTGGCGCGGTCACGACAAGTCTTTTTCCTTTACATTAAAGCATAATGTTTCTCATCTTGAGGGAAATATGAGATGCGAAGCTAAGCCCAATATTATGAGCGTTGATTGGGAAAGAAGCGGAGAAAAGACCGTAATTAAGGTGGAAATCGCTTGCAACATATTGATTTTTGAGCGTTGTAGCTATGAGGTTATTCAATCAATTGAAATCGATGAAGAGCATCCGCTTGAGTCACCGAAGCTCTCCTCGCTCATTGTTTATTTTGCCGATAAGGGGGAGCGGCTCTGGGATATTGCGCGCCATTTTGCAACAACGGTTGATTCGCTTCGTGAATTGAATCATATTGATACCGATATGGTGGAAGAAAAACAACTCATTTTAATTGGACGTTGAATAAAGTATTTCAGTAAATTATAAAGAGGTGTTTCTGAACAGAAACACCTCTTTAATTATTTTATTATATTTTTGTTGCAAGTATTTAGATATAGTGATATAATATATTATTATTTTAAGATGGAGGAGGTTTGCATAATGCGTCAATGGAAAATCAAAAAGCAAGATGAGCATAGCGTTGCTGCATTATGCACGGCGTTGGGCTGCTCTTCCTTTTTTGCAAGACTGCTTTATAATAGGGGAATTTGCTCTGCTAAAGAGGCTGAAAGCTTTTTGGCTGCTGAGCCCTCGAGTTTGCTCGATCCCTATTTGTTTGCCGAGATGGGCAAGGTTGTTGAGAGGATTGTCGAGGCAATTCGCATGAACCAAAAAGTAACGGTTTATGGCGATTATGATGTTGATGGAATTACAGCAACGGCGCTTTTGGTAGAAGTATTGCGTGAGCTTGGGGGAGAGGCGGATTATTATATTCCAAGCCGTTTTTCCGAAGGATATGGCGTTAATGCGGAGGCATTGAAGTCTATTGCCGATAGCGGAACCAAGCTGGTAATTACCGTAGATACGGGGATTACCGCCGTTGAAGAAGTTGAATTTGCCAAAACCTTGGGGCTGGATATGATTATTACCGATCATCATGAATGTCATTCTGTTTTACCGGATACTCTTGTTATCAATCCGAAGGCTCCCGAGAGTGGCTATCCTTATGCGGAGCTTGCGGGCGTAGGGGTGGTATATAAGCTTGCTTGCGCGCTGGATCAGGCTTATGGTAGCGGAGATGGAAAACTTCGTTATGCGCCGCTTGCTGCGGTGGGGACAGTTGCGGATATTATGCCTGTTAACGGTGAAAACCGCTTTATCGTCAAATCCGGCTTGAGTCGGCTAAAGAAAACCTCCAATATCGGCATGAGAAAATTGATTGAGCGTTGCCTTGGAGATCGACCGATGGATACTTCGGCAGTCGGCTTTGTTATTGCTCCGCGGATTAATGCGGCCGGGCGAATGGGGAATGCCACTTTGGGCGTTGATCTTTTAACTACCCGCGATCCTATGGTTGCTGAAGATTTGGTTGATGAACTCTGTCGCGAAAATAATCATCGGCAGGAAACAGAAAATAAAATTCTTTCCGAAGCAATCGAAATGCTGGAAAAGGATCCTAAGAGCAATAAACGCTCCGGCATTGTGCTTTGGAGTGAGAGATGGCACAACGGTGTAGTCGGTATCGTTGCATCTCGCTTAAAGGACCGCTATGGGAAGCCCTGCATCCTTTTTTCGGTTGCAGATCAATTTGCAAAAGGATCGGGAAGAAGTGTTCGCCCCTTCAATCTTTTCGAAGCCTTTGAGCAGCTATCGGATAAGGTTGTAAAGTTTGGTGGACATGCTTTTGCTGCAGGCACCTTGGTTGAAACCGCGCGGCTGGAAGAATTCCGCGATGCCTTTTGCGCAAAGATCGATACCTTTTTAGAGCAGGATAGTTTTGATAACAGCATTGAGATTGACTGTCAATTGGCCGGGGATGACCTTTCCTTGGAAAAGGTACAGGAGTTGGAGCGGCTTGCACCCTTTGGCAGAGGCAATGAAACGCCTGTTTTTTGCATGAGAAATGTTCGCATTATCGAAGCGAGCCCTACTGCAAACGGAAATCATATGCGGCTTTCTTTAATGTGTGGCGAGCATCGGGTAACAGCGTTTTATTTTAATGTTGCTCCTGCTGCTTTTTGCTATTGCGCGGGTGAAACCGTTGATATCGTTTTTGAAGCGGATATTAATCAATTTAACGGTCGCCGCAACGTTCAGCTTTTGTTGAAAGATATGCGCTATAATTCCGCGCAAGGTGCGCAAATTCATAAGGATTTGCTGCGCCTGAAACGGATGCAACTCCGTTCATTGGATGTTCCTGAGCGAGATGATGCTGTGGTGGTTTATCGCTATCTGAAGCGGGCGCTCAAAAACGGAAGTCGTTCCTTTGATCTTCATACATTGCAGGAACGGATCTTTAAAAATTTCGAATGCAGAATTACGATTGGCAAGATTTATTTTTCTTTGGAAACAATGCGTGATCTTGGTGTTTTGGAATATGATATAAATGATTTTATTCTTTCAAATTTAGTTATCAATTCCGAAAAGCGAGTCGATTTGAATGATTCGTTGTTCTTAAAGCAACTTATAAGAAAGGCAGGTGAGCGGTCGTAATGTGTTTGGAAGAAAAGCTTTTTGGCGATCTCATTGCATTATTAGAGCAAGACGAGAAGAAATTTGATCTTGAAAAGATTCGCCGCGCTTATCTGCTGGCAAAGGAACATCATAATGGGCAATTTCGCACCTCCGGAGAGGCTTATATTTGTCATCCCATCGAGGTTGCTAAATTGGTGTATGAATTCGGATTGGATACCGATTCAATCGCTGCAGCTTTTTTGCATGATACCATTGAGGATACCGATCTGAACTTTGAGGATATTAAGAAGGGCTTTGGCGAAGAATGCGCGGCGTTGGTAGATGGTGTAACAAAGCTGGGTCAGATTGTTTATACCTCGAAGGAAGAAGCACAAATTGAGTATCTTAGGAAGATGTTTTTGGCGATGGCCAAGGACATTCGTGTTATTTTGATTAAGCTGGCGGATCGTCTTCATAATGTTAGGACCCTCGGCGCTCGTCCGCGTGAAAAACAACTAAAAACTGCTTGGGAAACCCTTGAGATTTATGCACCGCTTGCGCATCGGCTCGGTATGCAAAAGGTAAAACAGGAAATGGAAGATATCTCGGTTTCCTATCTGGATCCTGATGGATGCCGTATGATCGAGGAAAAACTCGAAAATTTTGCCGAAAATGGGCATGATTTCATTGAGAACACCAAAAAGAATATCTGCGAAAAATTAAGCGGATATGATATTCCCTTTGAATTAACCTATCGCGTTAAGCATACTTACAGCATTTACCGTAAGCTTTTTACCCAGCAAAAGGATTTTGAAGAGCTTTATGATATCTATGCTTTCCGCCTAATTGTCAATACTGTAAACGAATGCTATTATCTGCTTGGCGTGATTCATGATCTTTATAATCCTATTCCGGGACGCTTTAAGGATTATATTTCCACTCCGAAGCCAAATATGTATCAATCCCTGCATACAACGGTTATTGGGAAAGAGGGCATTCCTTTTGAAGTGCAGATCCGCACTTGGGATATGCATAATACTGCGGAATATGGTATTGCTGCCCATTGGAAATATAAAAACAAAATTCAGGAAAACAAGGCGGCGCTGGATGATAAGCTGAAATGGGTGCGCACTCTTCTTGAAACGCAAGAAGAAGTGGCAGACACCGAAGATTTTATCAAGGCTTTGAAGATTGATCTTTTTGATGATGAAATCTTCGTTTTCACCCCGCGCGGAGATGTTGTTAATCTTCCTGCCGGCTCAACTGTTATTGATTTTGCTTATGCGATCCATAGCGCGGTTGGCAATAAAATGGTAGGTGCCAAGGTAAACGGTAAGATTGTAGGCTTGGAATATACCCCTCGCAATGGTGAAATCATTGAAATTCTTACAACTGCCTCGCCAAACCACGGTCCTTCCAGAGATTGGCTCAAGATTGTTAAAACCAGTGAGGCAAAGAATAAAATCCGGCGCTGGATCAAATATGAGCGCCGTGACGAAAATATTGAAACCGGTATGGATGAGCTTGAGAAGGCGCTGCGTCGTAGCGGAATTCGCTTAACCAAGGATAACCGTGAAACAATATTGAAAACTGTTGCAGATCAGCTTCATGTAAACAGCGTTGAGGATCTTTATGCATCAATTGGCTATGGCGGAATTCCTGTTAGCAAGGTAGAGCGCAGGGTGCGTGATTATTGCGAGCAGATTGAAAAAGAAAACCGCCCGATTAAAATCGTCCCCGTCAGTAAACCGCGTGCAAGCGCAGGAGGTGTTATTGTTGAGGGCATTGATAATTGCTTGATTAAATTTGCCAAGTGTTGCAATCCGCTGCCCGGTGATTATATTTGCGGTTTTATTACAAGAGGATATGGTGTTTCTATCCATAAAACCGATTGCGTTAATGCTAAAAGCGGGATGGAGGAAGATCCGGAGCGTTGGCTGAAAGCCTCCTGGGATAATTCTCAGACCAATAGCTTTACTACCACCTTGATTTTGAGGGTAAAGGATTCGATTGGTGTTATGGCAGAGATTACAAGGATTCTTGCTGAATTGAAGGTAAATATTCGTAGCATTGCATCGCGTGAGGAAGAATCCGGTATTTCCAGCGTGATTTTAGGAATTGAGGTAAAGAGTCTTGATCATTTGAATTTTATCTCTTCCCGCATTCGTAAGGATTCGGCGGTAATCGACATTCAAAGAGCCAATCAATAGGAGGATTTTATAAATGAGAACAATCAGCAGCGTTGTTGCCCATGCAACTTTACGGGTAGACGGCGAGATTATTTCCGAAATCGGAAGAGGAATGCTCGTTTTTTGCGGCTTTTCGGAAAATGATACCGAGGAAAATATCGAAAAGGCGCTTAAAAAGGTGGCGGGGCTTCGCGTTATGGATGATCCTGAGGGTAAGCTCAATTGCTCCTTGGCTGATGTTAATGGTGAAATGCTTTTCGTTTCGAATTTTACGTTATACGGAAATGTTCATAAGGGTTTTCGCCCCTCCTTTGATACGAGCATGAAATATGAGCCTGCTCAAAAGTTATATGAATATGCATTGAACCGTCTGAAAGAGATGGGGGTTCGTGTTAAGGGCGGCGTTTTTGGCGGCGATATGAAAATTGATGCGCTGCATGACGGCCCAATCAATATTATCATTGATAGCGAGGCTTTATGATGAAAATTCGTTGTTTGACCTTTGGCGTATTGGGTTGTAATAATTATATTGTTGCTCGCGAGGGCGCTAAGGAGGGCGTTTTGATCGATTGCAGCGGTCGCGGAAACGGAATTTTGCAGGCGATCAGGGAAGAGGGAATCGAAATCAAAGCGATTTTATTGACCCATGGCCATATTGATCATATTGAGGCGGTAGATCGGGTTGCAAAGGAATTCAATTGTCCTGTATATTTGCATCGGTTGGATCGCGATTTCTTTCATCGTTCGGACTATAATTGGTCGGAACGTCTATATATGGAGGCTTTGACGGTAGATACTGAGCCTTGCCTTCTGGAGGGCAATGAAATTCTTGAAATTGCGGGGATTTCTATTGAGGTATTGCATACTCCCGGCCATACCAACGGATCTGTTTGCTATTTGACCGATGATGCTGTTTTTACGGGAGATACTTTGTTCTATGAATCGATCGGAGCGGATCTTCCTCCCTTTGGGAATACTAAAACAGAGATCCAATCAGTTCAAGAGGTTTTATTTGCGCTTAATGATCAGCTTCGATGCTATCCCGGACATAGCGTATTAACGTCGATCGGCCATGAGCGTAAAAATAATTTGTATTGTAAGTTGTAAAGTTTTATGGAAGTAAAAGTAACCGGTCATGAATTTCAATATGATATAACAGGGCTTTCGCTTTTGTTTTTTCCGGGGGAACCGGTCGCGTTTAGGAAAAGATGCAGCGGCGAGCATCGGCTTTCCTCACGATTGATGGGGGAGGACGGTACCTTGATTGCTAAGGCATCGTTCTTTGACGGAAAGAAGCGTTTTACCTGCCGTAAAAGGGTTTTGGATCCGATGGATCGTGAGTCAATGCTTGCTGCAGTAAAATTTTCTGTTTTTTGTGTATTTCGTCGCTCAACAAAGATTTCGCCGCCCTGGGGGATTTTAACAGGGATTAAACCGACCGGCGTTTATCGCCGTATTTTAGAGGCGAAGGGGCCCGCTGAAACGCGCCGCTTTCTGATGCGGGAGTACTGTTTGCAGCCGCATAAGATTCCTCTTTTGCATCAGGTATGTAAAGTGATGGAAACGGTTCAAACTGATTGTAGCAAAGAAGCGAGCTTATATGTTTCTATTCCATTTTGCCCATCACGATGCACATATTGCTCCTTTATCAGTGTTGCTGCGGAAAAAAGCAATCGCCTGATCCGCCCGTATTTAGATCGATTAATTGAAGAAATCAATGAAAAAGCAGATGTTTTAAAAAGAAATCATTTGAAAATAAAATCCGTTTATGTAGGAGGAGGGACTCCGGGCATTTTGGATTGCGAGCAGATGGAGATCCTGCTGCGTGCAATTGCGAAGATTACTGATGAGGATGTGGAGGAGTTTACCTATGAATTAGGGCGCCCCGATACTGTAGACGAGCGAAAGCTGATTCTTTTAAAAAAATATGGTGTAAATCGAATTTGTATCAATACCCAAACAACGAATGATAATGTTTTGGAAGCAATCGGCCGCCGTCATAATCGTGAACAGTATCTGGCCGCCGTTTCCTTGACAAGAAAATTAAAGTTTGATAGTATTAACACTGATTTGATTGCCGGCCTGCCCGGGGAGGATGAAGCGTCTTTTGATCGATCCTTGCGTGATGTTATAGCGGCGGGCGTTGATAATATTACAATTCACACATTATCGATCAAGCGTTCCTCAAGGCTTTATTCAGCCGGAAATTATTTTGATCCCGTTAATGATCATGTTCAGGCAATGCTGGATCGTGCATATGATGAATTGCGAAATGCCGGCTATGTTCCGTATTATATGTATCGCCAAAAAAACACAGTGTCTAACGGTGAAAATATTGGCTTCGCCCGCCCCGATACAATCGGGAGGTATAATCTTTATATGATGGAAGATCTGCATACTGTTGCCGCTTGCGGCGCGGGGGCGTCTTCTAAGATTATTTCAAAAAACGGACGGATTGAGCGCGTAATTAATATGAAATATCCTTATGAATATATTAATGAGAATGAGCGCATACATGAAAATACAAATCAATTTGAGCGAAAATTGAAGGAGAATATATGACAGCTGAAGCAGCAAAAAATGAAATAAAGTTGCTTACGGATCAGCTCAACGAGCATATCCATCGCTATTATGTTGAGGATTCACCGATCATATCGGATTATGAATATGATATGATGATGCGGCGTTTAAAGGCGCTGGAGGAGCAATTCCCTCAATGGAAGGATCCCAATTCGCCTACCGAAAGGGTGGGCGGTGCAGTCGCTGAAAACTTTAAGCCATTTCAGCATCAAGTACCGTTGCTCAGTCTGCAGGATGCTTTTTCCTATGAGGAATTACTGGCCTTTGATGAACGTGTAAAGAAATTATGTCCGGATGCTTCCTATGCGGTGGAGTTGAAGATTGACGGGCTTTCGGTTGCGTTAACCTATAAAAAAGGCGTCTTTGTTAGCGGGGCAACCCGCGGAGATGGTTTGGTCGGTGAGGATGTCAGCTTTAATATCCGAACAATCGGGAGCGTGCCGATGGTGCTGAAGCAGCCGATCGATATTGTTGTTCGCGGCGAAGTTTATATGCCGCAAAAGAGTTTTGAGCGATTAAATCGGGAATGCGCTGCAGCCGGCAAAAAACTTTTTGCAAATCCGCGCAACGCAGCTGCGGGTTCCTTGCGCCAGCTGGATAGCGCAATAACCGCCGAGCGCCAGTTGGATATATTTATTTTTAATATCCAGCAAATGGATGGAGAGTTGCCGGAAGGACATGCGGAAAGCCTTGACTTTTTAAAGTCCCTCGGTTTTAAAGTTAGCCCAACTTATCAAAGGTTTTCGGATATTACCGAAGCCTTTGCAGAGGTAGAGCGATTTAATTCGGAGCGCAATTCTCTTGGGTTTGACATTGATGGCGCTGTTATTAAAGTGGACAGTTTTGAGCATCGCAGCATTTTGGGAGAAACTATTAAGGTTCCCAAATGGGCGATTGCATATAAATATCCTCCCGAGCAAAAGGAAACTATTCTGAAGGATATTATCATTAAGGTTGGTCGCACAGGGGTATTGACTCCCAATGCGGAATTGGAGCCGGTTCGCCTTGCGGGAACAACGGTTTCGAGGGCAACCTTGCATAATCGAAAGTTTATTCGGGATCTGGATATCCGAATCGGCGATACAGTTGTTGTTCAAAAAGCGGGTGATATTATTCCGGAGGTGGTTCGAGTTGTTGCGGCAAAGCGGCCGCCTGAAAGCGAGCCCTATCAAATGCCCGAATGTTGCCCTGTTTGCGGCGGAGAACTGATGGCGGATGATAGCGGAATTGCTTTACGGTGTATCAACGATGAATGTGAGGCGAAAATTCAGCGTAAGCTGGAGCATTTTGTTTCCAAGGCAGCGATGGATATTGAAGGGCTGGGGCCTGCAATTATCGAGCAGCTTTTGGAACGTTCGATTGTGTCGCGTCCCGATGATTTATATTGCCTAAAGAAAGATCAACTCGTTGAGCTTGAGGGCTTTGGTGAAAAATCTGCTGAAAATATTATGGAAGCCATTGAACGCTCTAAGGAGGCTCCTTTGGATCGCTTGATTTATGCGCTTGGTATTCGTAATATCGGCACAAAAGCGGCAAAAATGCTTGCGGATGAATTCGGAAGTATTGAGGCGATTATGGATGCGGATGTTGCAGCCATAACGGCGATTTATGATTTCGGCGAAACAATGGCCGAAAATGTTGTTGCTTATTTTTCGGATGAAGAGAACTGCCAATTAATTTCTCGGCTGCAGTCTTTGGGTGTAAAAATGAAATATATTAAAGAGGAACGTTCTGATCGGCTGGCAGGAAAAACCTTTGTTTTGAGCGGCGGATTGGAAAGCATGAGCAGAGATGAAGCCGGAGATGCCATCGAACGATTGGGTGGCAAGGTTTCGGGTTCTGTTTCGAAAAAAACTTCTTATTTAATATTAGGGGATAAACCCGGCAGCAAGCTTACCAAGGCGCAAGCACTAGGAATTCCGGTTATTGAAGAGGATGAATTTTTAAAGATGTTGGATGTGGAGGGCGAAAAATGAGAGAATATGAAATCGTAGTTGGCTTAGAGGTCCATGCTGAGCTGAATACCAAAACAAAGATTTACTGTTCCTGCAAAAATAGCTTTGGTGGGGAGGTAAATACCCAGTGTTGCCCGGTTTGCACAGGCATGCCCGGTGCATTGCCTGTATTAAATCAAAAGGTTGTTGAATATGCCATCCGTATGGGGCATGCAACAGGATGTGAAATCGATACCATGCTCAAGCAGGATCGCAAAAATTATTATTATCCTGATCTGCCTAAGGCCTATCAGATTTCTCAATTTGATATCCCGCTTTGCAGAAACGGGGCGGTTGAATTTATGCTGAATGGTGAAACGAAGCGGGTTGGCATTACGCGTATTCATATTGAGGAAGATGCCGGTAAACTTTTGCATCAGGATGGCATTCCTTATTCTCTTGTTGATTTGAATCGTTGCGGCGTTCCTCTGATTGAAATTGTATCCGAGCCTGATATGCGCTCTTCTCAGGAGGCACGCGAATACCTTGAAACGATCCGCACAATCCTGATGTATATCGGCATTTCGGATTGTAAGATGCAGGAAGGTTCAATTCGCTGCGATGTCAATGTTTCTGTAAGGCCCAAGGGGGCTACTGAATTCGGCACTCGCTGTGAGATGAAAAATATCAATACCTTCAGCGGCGCACAGCGTGCGATTGATTATGAGGCAGCCCGCCAAATTGAGATCTTGGAGCAGGGCGGTGTTATTTCTCAGGAGACACGCCGCTGGGATGATGAAAAGGGCGTTAATGTTTTACTTCGCTCGAAAGAGGATGCGCAGGACTATCGCTATTTTCCCGAGCCGGATATTCCGCCGGTTGCCCTTGAGCAAAGCTGGATCGATCAGCTCAAAAAGGAAATTCCGGAAATGCCCAATGAGAAAACCAAGCGCTATGTTTTGGATTATCATCTTTCTGAAACCGATGCGGCGATTATCGCACGCAATTATGAGAGAGCGGTTTATTTTGATGCTTGCAATGTGATTAATCCTGCGCTTGCAAAAAATGCCGCCAATTGGATCCTTGGCGATATTTCCAAATATCTCAACGATCGCAATGAAGAAATCAACCTTTTCCCTGTTCGCCCTGCGCGGCTGATGGCTTTGCTGGACTTGGTTGATAAAGGGACTATCTCCGGCGCTGCCGCCAAAAAGGTTTTGGCAATCATGCTGGAGGATGATGCGGATCCAATGGCAATTGTTGAGCGCGAGGGACTGATTCAAAACAGCAATGAGGGAGAGATGGCATCCATTGTTGATGCTGTTCTTGCCGCAAACCCCAATACGATTCAAGAATATCGCAATGGCCGTACCAATGTTTTGGGTTTCTTGGTTGGCCAATGCATGAAGCAATCGAAGGGAAAGGGTAATCCTAAGTTGATTAATCAGTTGCTGATGGAACGCTTGAAATAATGAAAAAGGCAAGGGGGAAAGCTTGATTTTCCCCTTGCCAAAAAAATGAAAAAAATCCTTGACTATGAAGAAATGGTATGGTATAATCTTTTATACCTGCCGTAGGGCTTATTTTTTTGTGCAAAAAAATATCCACCTATAATTTAAGCAGGGAGGCCAAAATAACAGGAGGTGCCGCAAATGAGAGTCAAGATTACGCTGGCTTGCACTGAGTGCAAACAAAGAAATTATGACACAATGAAGAACAAGAAAAATGACCCCGACAGACTTGAAATGAACAAGTACTGCAAGTTCTGCAAAAAGCATACCTTGCATAGAGAAACCAAGTAAGTTTCCTAATTCAAAAAGAGGAGGACAAGATTATGGCAGAAAGCGCTAAAAAGAAAAAGTCCATCTTATCCAGAATAGGCGGTTGGTTTCGCGAGGTTCGCATTGAAATGACAAAGAGAATTATTTGGCCTTCTTTTAAGCAAGTGCTGAATAATACCATCGTTGTTATTGTATGCGTTGTTGTTGTCGGAGCTTTTATCTGGCTGTTCGACTGGCTTTTCTTTACAGGAATCCAAGGCTTAACCAATTGGTTGGGCGGTTTGTTAGGCTAATTTTAGGAAGGAAAATGTTTTATGGCTGATAAGGCGAAATGGTATGCAATCCATACTTATTCTGCATATGAAAATAAGGTTGCAACCAACCTGCGCAGAATTATTGAAAATCGCAAGCTGGAAGAGGTCATTCAAGACATTTCTGTTCCAACTGAAACCGTTGTTGAAACGACCGAAAAAGGTCAAAAGGAATACGAACGCAAAGTTTTCCCCGGATATGTATTGGTAAAGATGGTTATGACCGATGAAACATGGTATATCGTTCGCAATATTCAGGGCGTTACCGGTTTTGTTGGCTCAACATCTGAGCCTCTTCCGCTTACTCAGGCTGAGATTGAAAAGCTCGGCGTTGAAAAGCGCGTGGTTCATACCGATTATAAGAAGGGCGATTCCGTTCGATTTGTGTCTTCCAACATGAGCGGTTTTGTTGGTGTGGTAGAAGAGGTATATCCTGAATCTGCCAAGCTGAAAGTGGTTGTATCCATGTTCGGTCGCGAAACTTCCGTTGAAGTTGCTTTCGATCAGGTTGCACCCGTAGAATAAGGCTAAATCGTACATTATATGTGCGTTTTCGCGAGTGGGAGGAGAGTACTTTTAATCTTTCCGCTATATTACCACATTGAAACACGAGGGAGGTGTTTGTAAAATGGCTCAAAAAGTAACAGGGTTCATTAAACTTCAGATTCCGGCAGGAAAGGCAACTCCGGCGCCCCCGGTTGGTCCTGCATTGGGTCAGCATGGCGTTAACATCATGGCGTTTGCTAAGGAATTCAACGAGAGAACAAAGAACGATATCGGGTATATCATCCCGGTTGTTATTACGGTTTATGCCGATCATTCTTTCACTTTTGTTACCAAGACTCCGCCGGCAGCAGTCCTGATCAAAAAGGCAGCTGGCATTGAGAGCGGTTCCGGTGTTCCGAACAAGACCAAGGTTGCTTCTCTTACCAAGGAGCAGGTCAAGAAGATCGCCGAGCAGAAGATGCCCGATCTGAATGCAGTTGATATTGAAGCTGCTATGAGCATGATCGCAGGTACTGCGAGAAGTATGGGTATTACCGTAGAAGAGTAAACCCGAAAATCTGTGGGAGGAAAATTCCGTAATACCACAAAGGAGGATTAATTAGGTGAAAAGAGGAAAGTCTTATATTGAAAGCGCCAAGCTGATCGACTCTGCAAAGCTGTATGATGTTGAAGAGGCTATGGAGGCTGTTACCAAGGCTGCGCGTGCAAAGTTTGATGAAACTGTTGAAATCCACGTTAAGCTTGGTGTTGATTCCCGTCATGCGGATCAGCAGGTTCGTGGTGCAGTTGTTCTGCCCCATGGTACCGGTAAAACTACTCGCGTTTTGGTATTCGCCAAGAACGCTAAGGCAGATGAGGCTCAGGCAGCCGGTGCAGATTTTGTTGGCGGCGAAGAGCTGATTCCCAAGATTCAGAATGAAAACTGGTTTGAATATGATGTTGTTGTTGCCACCCCTGATATGATGGGTGTTGTTGGCCGCTTGGGTCGTGTTCTTGGTCCTAAGGGTTTGATGCCGAACCCCAAGGCCGGCACCGTTACCATGGATGTTGCTAAGGCAATCGCTGAAATCAAAGCCGGTAAGATCGAGTATCGTTTGGATAAGACCAATATTATCCATTGCCCCATTGGTAAAGTTTCCTTTGGTCAGGAAAAGCTGACAGAGAACTTCAACACCCTTATGGGCGCGATTCTCAAGGCCAGACCTGCCGCTGCTAAGGGTCAGTATGTAAGAAGCTGCACTGTTGCTTCTACCATGGGCCCCGGTGTTAAGGTAAATCAGGCTAAATTTATGTAAAATGCTTGACAATTCATATCCAATGTGATATGATTATCAGGTCAAAAAAATATGCTTCGCAGACAGCTGGTGCCGCAAGGCTCAATATCCCGCCGAGGAGTGCTACCGTTTTCAAATAGGTAATTATGCTCCCAAGCGTGTTCTGCGTGTTTGGGAGCATTTTTTTAAATTCTAATGGAGGTAAATCAATTCATGGCAAGTGAAAAGATCATTGCTCAGAAACAAGCAGTCGTTGCCGAACTGAAGGAAAAACTTCAGAATGCAGTGACCGGCGTTTTGGTAGATTACAGCGGAATTAATGTTGCCGATGATACTGCTCTTCGCGTTAAGCTGAGAGAAGCCGGCGTAGATTATGCCGTTGTTAAGAACACCTTGACCCGTTTTGCTGCCAAGGAAGTTGGTCTGGAAGATCTTTCCGATCTGCTTAATGGCAATACAGCGCTGGCCGTTTCCAATGATGATGTTATTGCTCCTGCTAAGGTTCTTTATGAATTCAGCAAGGATCATGATTATTTCACCATCAAAGGCGGTTTTGTTGAAGGTAAGGTTGTTTCTGTTGCAGAACTCGAAAAGCTGGCTACTATGCCCAGCAAGGAAGGCCTGCTCTGCATGCTGCTTTATGCCCTCAACGGAAATGTTTCCGGTTTGGCTCGCGCTTTGCAAGCGGTTGTCGATCAGAAAAACGAAGCTACCCCTGCATAATTTTTAATTTAATTTTTTTGGAGGAATTTAGAAATGGCTGATATTAAGAATATCGTTGAAGAAATTAAAACACTGAGCGTTATGGAACTGGCTGACCTGGTTCACGCTATTGAAGAGGAGTTCGGCGTTTCTGCTGCTGCTCCCGTTGCTGTTGCTGCTGCTCCCGGTGCTGCCGGTGGTGCTGCTGAAGAGAAGAGCGAGTTTGATGTTGTTCTGGCTAGTGCCGGCGCTTCCAAGATCAATGTTATTAAGGTTGTTAAGGAAATCACCGGTCTGGGCCTGAAGGAAGCTAAGGAACTCGTTGATGGCGCTCCCAAGACCATCAAGGAAGCTGTATCCAAGGATGAGGCTGAAGAGATTAAGAACAAGCTGACCGAAGCCGGCGCAACTGTTGAGCTGAAGTAATTTTGTTTTAATCAACCGGTCGGCGTATGCCGACCGGTTTTTCTTTTTGGAGGCTTTATGGCTGAGAAGTTTAATCCCAAAAAATTAATAGGCTTGGCTCCTATGGCCGGCCCCGGCGATAGCGGTTTTCGCAGAATTTGTCGAGAATGCGGTGCGGATTATACTGTTACTGAAATGATCAGCGCGAAAGCAATTTGCTATGGTAATGATAAAACTATGCTTTTGGCGCGTCATAAACAAGATGAGAAACCGATTCTTATTCAACTTTTTGGTCGAGAGAAAGAAGCAATCGCTTATGCTACCGCTTTGATTTCCGAGCAATTTCAGCCTGTCGGTATTGATTTAAACATGGGCTGTCCTGCCCCTAAAATTTTTAATAATGGCGATGGCAGTGCTTTATTAAAAGATCCGAAACTTGCTGCAAGGTTAGTGTCTGCTGCTGTTGGAGCAACATCGCTTCCGGTAAGTGTAAAAATGAGAATTGGGATAGATTCAATTGATCCTGATATTGTTGAATTTGCTCGCGCGATTCAGGATGCCGGTGCGTCTTTCATTACTGTTCATGGGCGAACGCGCGAGCAGTTTTATTCAGGGAATGCTGAATATTCAGCTATTCGGCGGATCAAAGAAGCTTTGAGTATTCCGATTATTGCCAATGGGGATGTAACGGATGGTATTACTGCTGATAAAATCTTAAAAGAAACCGGTGCAGACGGGATTATGCTTGCGCGCGGTGCTTTGGGGCGACCCTATGTTTTTGAAGAAATAAAACAATGGATTGCCGAGGGGAAAACGGATAAAATGACTGCGGAGCAGCATTTTTCTTATTGCATGAAGCAGCTGGATTATACCATCGAAGATAAGGGCGAAGAAAAAGGCTGCATTGAATTTCGAAAGCATTTGCTTTGGTATCTAAAGGGCTTTCATGGTTGCTCTGAATTTAAGGTTAAAGCGGGGCATATTTTAAGCCGAAATGATTGCGAACATTTAATTTCTGAAGTTTTGGCGCAAATTAAAAACCACTTTTGATTCAATCAAAAGTGGTTTTTATATTTTAGCGTTAAAATTACTTGATGCAGCGAACCTTTAATACGCCATCAACAGCCTTCAAGGCCTCCTTAACACGATCGGAAACATCGTTATTACAATCGATAATCGTATAAGCATAGTCGCCTTTGGATTTGTTCAAAAGATTTTCGATGTTAACACCAACCGCGGAAACGATGGTGGAGAGGGTAGAGAGCATATTAGGAATGTTGCGATGGCAGATGCAGATCCGCAGCGCAGAAGCGAAGGGGGTAGAAACATTGGGGTAATTAACAGAATTGGTGATGTTACCATTTTCAAGATAGTCTCGAAGTTCCTTTGCAGCCATAACAGCGCAATTATCTTCGCTTTCAGGAGTAGAGGCCCCGAGATGGGGGATGGGAACAACGTTCTTCATTGCCAGCGTTTTTGCATTGGGAAAGTCGGTAACATATTTAGCAACCTTGCCGCTTTCGAGCGCTTCGGCGATATCTTCATCGTTTACCAGATCGGCGCGGGAAAGATTCAAGATGCGAACGCCGTCTTTCATGGTGGCGATGGTATCTTTGTTGACGCAATGTCTGGTTTCATCGGTTAAGGGAGCATGGATGCAGATATAATCGCAAACGCTGAAGATTTCTTCGATGTTTGCGGCTTTGATAACATGATGGTTCAGGTTCCATGCGGATTGCAGGGAAATATAGGGATCATAGCCATAAACCTTCATGCCGAGATGCTGAGCAGCATTTGCAACTTGAACGCCGATGGCGCCAAGGCCGATAATACCGAGCTTTTTGCCCAAAATTTCAGGACCGACAAACTGGGATTTACCTTTCTCAACCTGTTTTGCAACATCATCACCTGAAAGGGTCTTTGCCCATTCGACACCGCCGATGATATCGCGGGAGGCCAGAAGCAGAGCGGCAATCGCCAATTCTTTAACTGCGTTTGCATTTGCGCCGGGAGTATTGAATACAACGATACCTTTTTCGGCACAGGTGTCCAAAGGAATATTGTTTACACCCGCACCGGCTCTTGCGATGGCGTTCAGAGAGGCGGGAAACTCCATATCGTGGAGAGAGGCGCTGCGAACTAAAATGCCATCAGGGGCATCGCAGGTATCGCAGATTTCATAATTGGAATCAAAGCCTTCAAGGCCGATTTTTGCGATTTTATTCAGAGTTTGGATTTTCATTTTATTTATTTTCCTCTTCGAATTTCTTCATAAAGTTCACAAGCGCTTCAACGCCTTCATAGGGCATTGCATTATAAATGCTTGCGCGCATGCCGCCAACAGAACGATGGCCTTTGATGTTAACAAAACCATTTTTGGTGCATTCTGCAATGAATTTCTTATCCAGCTCATCGTTGCCGGTAACAAAGGGAACGTTCATTAAAGAGCGGGAAGCGCCCATAACAGTGGGGTGGAACATTTCGGATTGATCCAGGAAATCATAGAGAAGAGCGGCCTTTTTCTTATTGTTTTCTTCCAGAACCTTGATGCCGCCGAGGTTTTCGATCCATTCCAAAACCAATTTCAGCATATAGATTGCATAGGTCGGAGGAGTATTAAACATAGATGCATTTTCAGAATGGGTCTTATAAGCAAACATGGTGGGCGTAATCTCTTGGGGCTCGCCGATCAGGTCTTCGCGGATAATAACAACGGTAAGGCCTGCAGGACCCATATTCTTTTGGGCGCCGGCATAGATCATTCCGTATTTGCTGACATCAACTTCCTCGCTCAGGATGGAGGAAGACATATCGGCAATCAAAGGCACATTGCCGGTTTCAGGCAGCTTATAATACTTTGTACCATAGATAGTGTTATTGTAGCAAATATGGCAATAATCCGCGTCTTTATCGAAATCAAGGCCATCCAACTCGGGAATATAGGAGAAGGTCTTATCTTCGCTGGAAGCAACCGCGCGGCAGTTCCCGTAGCGCGAACCTTCCTTAAATGCTTTCTTGGCCCATTGACCTGTAATGATGTAATCTGCTTTTCCGTTTTTGGTCATCAAATTCAGGGGAACCATTGCAAATTGGCTGGAGGCGCCGCCCTGAAGGAAAAGGACTTTATAATTATCGGGGATGGAGAGTACTTTACGAAGTAAAGCTTCCGCAGATTCGATGATTGCGCCATATTCCTTTGAACGATGGCTCATCTCCATAACTGATTGACCGGAAGTGCCATACTCGGTCATTTCGCTTGCGGCCTTTTCTAAAACTTCCAAAGGAAGCATGGAGGGACCTGCGGAAAAATTGTAAACTCTCATTAAAAACACCTTTCTTTCAATAATTTATAATATATTATTATAAATTAGCTATTTATAAAAGTCAACTTCTTTTTCAAAAATATCATACTTGCTTATAAAAATATATTATGATATAATAATCAATGGAATATTATATATTTTCTCAATAAAAGGAGTAAAAAAATGAAGATTTCCGAGGTAAAAGAATTATTGGATGCTGATGTGCTTTGCTGCGAAGAGGGGTTGGCTTATGAAGCTAAAAGTGCCTGCGGCTCCGATATGATGAGTGATGTTCTTGCTTTTGTTAAGGATCAGGGCATTTTATTGACCGGCTTGGTCAATCTTCAAACGATTCGTACCGCTCAAATGATGGATATGAAATGCATTGTTTTTGTTCGCGGTAAGCGTCCGGATGAGTCAGTTGTTTCTTTGGCTGAAACCAATGGGATTACTTTGCTTGCAACAGATTTTCGAATGTATACTGCCTGTGGAATTCTCTATCATAACGGATTATTGAGCGAAGGGGTTGACAAAGTATGACAGAACCGATCGTATTAAAATATCGAGTTGATGGTGATGATTTCAGCATGGCTGGCGAAGCCTCCAGCGATGTAAAAAAAGTTTTGAAGCAGCTTGGATTTTCGCCTGATGTCATCCGCCGCGTTTCAATTTCCATGTATGAGGCGGAAATCAATATGGTAATTCATGCTGAGGGTGGAGAGATTACTGTTGAAATTTTTCAAGACAATATTCATATTGTTCTTGCGGACCATGGTCCCGGCATAAAGGATGTTGAATTGGCGATGCAAGAAGGCTATTCTACCGCACCGGAGGAGGTGCGGAATCTTGGCTTTGGCGCCGGTATGGGTTTACCGAATATAAAGCGTTACTCCGATAATCTGGCCATTGATACCGTTATCGGAAGCGGAACAACATTAACCATTGACATACATACTTGAGGTGATTAATTTGGATTATTTCCATTCTGTTACATTAGACGCATCCCGATGTCGCGGATGTACCACCTGCGTTAAACGTTGTCCAACCGAAGCAATTCGAGTAAAAGAAGGAAAGGCAACAATTATCAAGGAGCGCTGTATTGATTGCGGCGAATGTATTCGTGTTTGCCCGCATCGCGCTAAAAAGGCAGTTTACGATAGGCTGGATGCATTGGAAAAATTTGAATATAATGTTGCAATTCCCGCACCCGCATTATATGGACAATTCAACAACCTTGATAATGCCGATTATGTATTAACAGGCTTGCTGGAGCTGGGATTTGATGATGTTTTTGAGGTATCAAGAGCGGCTGAGCTGGTTTCGGAATTTACCCGTAAGGAATTGGAAAACCCTGATCTGCCGCGCCCGCTGATTTCAACCGCCTGCCCTGCAATTGTGCGCTTAATTCGGGTTCGTTTTCCGAAGCTGATCCCGCACCTGCTTTCTCTTCGCGCGCCGATTGAAATTGCGGCAGAGATCGCCCGCAGGGAAGCGATTAGAAAGAGCGGCTTGCCCAGCGAAAAAATCGGCGTATTCTTTATCTCGCCATGTCCTGCCAAGGTTACTGCTGTTCGCCAGCCGTTGGGGACAGATACTACCTGTATAGATGGTGTTTTGGCTATTTCCGATATTTATAAGCCGCTGCTTTCGAAAATGAATAAAATTACTCAGCCGAAGCCCCTTTGCGAAAGCGGGCTCACAGGAATTTCATGGGCTTATACCGGCGGTGAAGCAACCGCCTTGCTGCGTACAAAATATCTTGCGGCAGACGGGGTCGAGAATGTGCTGAAAATCCTTGAGGAAATCGAGGATGAAAAGCTGGAGGATCTTGATTTTGTTGAGCTCGGGGCTTGCGTTTCCGGCTGTGTTGGCGGCTGCCTTACGATCGAAAATCCTTATATTGCTCGGACGCGGGTTCGTCAGCTGCGTAAATATATGCCTGTTTCCGCGAATAAGATGAAGGATTTTGATCTCAAGCCCGAGGAATACCATTGGTATAATCCAATAGAATATGATCCGATTATGCAGCTGGACTCCGATCTTGCTGTTGCGATGCAAAAAATGCAGAAAATACGCGAAATTGAAAGCGAACTACCGGGGATAGATTGCTCTGCCTGCGGCGCGCCGACCTGCCATGCCTTGGCGGTGGATGTCGTTAACGGAACAGCTAAGTTTTCCGATTGCTTGATCGTTTTAAAAAATCGTTTGAAGGATATTATGGAATGATGAATGTTCATGAGCTTGCTGCTTCTTGCGGCTTTACCTATTTTAATGGCGATGACATTGATGGGCGCGATGTTTCCGGGGCCTATTGCTGCGATTTACTTTCCTGGGTAATCGGCCGAGCCGAGGCGGGCGATGCTTTGGTCACTGTTATGTCGAATGCTAATGTTATGGCGGTTGCAGTTATGGCGGATCTGCCCTGCGTTATTTTAAGCGAAGGGGTTCGTCCTGATGAAAATGCCCTGAATAAAGCAATTGAAAATGATATTATTGTATTATCTTCGGCCGCGCCGACTTATCAGACGGCGGTAATGATTCATGAGGCGTTGAACGTGTGATGAAAGTTCACTACGACCTTCATATACATTCGGCACTTTCGCCCTGCGGGGATCCGGATATGACGCCTAATAATATCGTAAATATGGCGATGATATGCGGGCTGGATATGATCGCTGTTGCCGATCATAACACGACAGGAAATGTTGAGGCTGTTATGGCGGTAGCTGAAAAAGCAGGGATAACTGTTGTTCCTGCAATGGAACTTGAAACGGCGGAAGAAATCCATGTTTTATGTCTATTTCCGGATCTTAAAGCCGCACGACTTTTTGAAGAAGAAAAGGTGGCACCCGCGTTGCCACCCATTGAAAACCGAGCAGAAATCTTTGGCGAGCAATGGTTGATGGATCAGGAGGATCGGATTATTGGCCATGAACCGCGGTACCTGATAAATGCAACATCAATCTCTATTGATGACATTGCTGTAATGATCCGGCCTTATGGAGGAGTTGCTGTTCCTGCTCATATCGATAAGCAGACCAAAAGCTTGGTGGGAAATTTTGGTATGGTAGGGGATTATCTGGGATTTACTACCTTTGAACTCTCCAAAAATGTTACCGATTATTTTCTCGATGCCACGCCCGGCTTGGGAGCGCGCCCCTATCGTTATATTCATAATTCCGATGCTCATTATCTTCAGGATATCGGCGAGCATTCCGGGGAAAATCTTTTGGAATTGGAAGAAAATTCCGCCCATGCATTAATTCGTTTGTTTTGCCAGATTTAATTTGGTTTATTTTATTGAAAAAAATCGAAAAATGTGTGGAAATAAATTATTTCTTATGCTATAATATAAATGTTTGTATTATGGAATTTACTGCTAAGCAGTTTCAATACTAAGGAGGACAAAAAATGAGCAACAAAAGCCCCGTTCCTTTCAAGGGAACAAAAGAGCAAGAGAAGCAGCTCCTTGAAGTTATTGCAAAGCACAAAGATCAAGATGGTCCTTTGATGCCCGTACTTCAGGAAGCTCAGGAAATCTATGGTTATCTGCCCATCGAAGTGCAGAAAATCATTTCCGAAGGTCTGGATATCTCTTTAGAGCATATCTATGGAGTTGTTACCTTCTATGCGCAGTTTTCGCTGGCCCCCAAGGGTGAGTATAAGATCGGCGTATGCTTGGGTACCGCCTGCTATGTTAAGGGATCCGGCGATATTTTGAATAAGATCAAGGAAATCATCGGTATCGATGTTGGCGAATGCACCCCCGATGGTAAGTTCTCCCTTGAGGCTACCCGCTGCATCGGTGCTTGCGGTTTGGCGCCTGTTATGACAATCAACGAGGATGTTTACGGCCGCTTGGTTGTTGGTGATATTCCCGATATTTTGAAAAAGTATATGGACTAATTGTCCATGAAAGAATTATCACTTAATATTCTGGATATCACCTATAATTCCATCAAAGCGCAAGCAACGCGTATTGAAATATCAATAAGCGAATGCAAAGCGAAAAATTTGGTGGAAATAAAAATCACGGATGATGGCTGCGGAATGGACGAAAAATTTTTGCAGCAGGTAACAGATCCTTTTGTTACCACCCGAACAACCCGAAAAGTAGGTCTTGGAATTCCGCTTTTTAAGCAAAGCGCGGAGGATACCGGCGGTGAATTTATAATCGCATCAAAAGTAGGGGAGGGGACATCCGTTTATGCATCCTTTGGCCTTGATCATTTGGATCGTGCGCCGATCGGCGATATGAGCAGTACGCTGATCAGCTTGATTCAGGCAAATGATGGAATTCGCTTCATCTATCGCCATAAAACAGATCGAGGAGAATTTATATTGGATACAGATGAGCTGCATGCTCAATTGGGGGATATTCCTCTTTCAGAGCCGGCTGTTTTGGGCTGGATATCTGAATATATTAATGAAAATCTGGACGAAATACAAGGAGGAAAAATATAATGAAATCTTTAGCTGAATTGCAAGCAATTAAAGAAAAAATGCAGAACAAGGTAAATCTGCGTGCTTCCGATGATGAAAATACAATTCGCGTTGTTGTTGGTATGGCGACCTGCGGTATCGCTGCCGGCGCTCGCCCCGTTCTCAATGCTTTTTTGAAGGAAATTGAGGATCGCCGCCTTGCAAATGTTATCTGCACTCAGACCGGCTGTATCGGTATTTGCCAATATGAGCCTGTTGTTGAAATCCATACTCCCAATGGTGAGAAGGTTACTTATGTAAAGATGGATGAAGACAAGGTTGCAAAGGTCGTTACCGAGCATTTGGTTAACGGCAAGGTGGTTGAGGACTTTACCATCGGCGCTTATCAGAAATAAGGGGGAAATAAAAAATGATTAGAAACCATATTTTGATCTGTGGTGGTACCGGTTGTACCTCTTCCGGTTCCTTATCCATCATGGAGGCTTTTAATACTGAACTGGAAAAGAATAATCTTCAGGATGAAGTAAAGGTTGTTATGACCGGTTGCTTTGGTCTTTGCGCACTTGGTCCTATCGTTATTGTTTATCCCGAAGGCTCCTTTTATAGCCGCATCGATGCTGATGCAGTTACTGAAATCGTTTCTGAACATATTATTAAGGGCCGTATTGTTAAGAAATATCTTTACAGTGAAGTGGCTGCTATGGAAGAGCAGGGTGTTCATGCTTCCTTGAACGATACCAACTTCTATAAAAAGCAAAAGCGTGTTGCCCTGCGCAATTGCGGTGTTATCAATCCTGAATTGATCGATGAATATATCGCTTATGATGGTTATCAGGCATTGGGTAAGGTACTTACCGAGATGACTCCTGCTGATGTTATTCAGTGCATTAAGGATTCCGGCTTGCGCGGTCGTGGCGGCGGCGGTTTCCCCACCGGCCTGAAATGGGATCTCGCATCCCGCACCAAGGCGGATGTTAAGTATGTTTGCTGCAACGCCGATGAAGGGGATCCGGGCGCATTTATGGATCGTTCCATCCTTGAGGGTGATCCCCATGCTGTTATCGAAGCTATGGCGATTGCTGCTTATGCGGTTGGCGCTTGCAAAGGCTTTGTTTACATTCGTGCGGAGTATCCTATCGCAGTTCGCCGCTTGCAGATTGCAATTGATCAGGCGCGTGAATACGGGCTTTTGGGCGATAACATTTTTGATACCGGCTTTAAATTTGATATGGAAATCCGTTTGGGAGCAGGCGCATTCGTTTGCGGCGAGGAAACTGCTTTGATGACTTCTATCGAAGGCAATCGCGGCGAACCCCGTCCTCGTCCTCCTTTCCCCTCCGAGAAAGGTATTTTCGGCATTCCTACCATGAACTGCAATGTTGAAACCTATGCCAATATTCCTCAGATCCTGCTGAATGGTGCTGAATGGTTTAGCTCCATGGGTACTGAGAAATCCAAGGGTACCAAGGTATTTGCTTTGGGCGGTAAGATTACCAATACCGGTCTTGTTGAGATTCCTATGGGTACTACTCTGCGTGAGGTTATCGAGGATATCGGCGGTGGCATTCCCAACGGTAAGAAATTCAAGGCTGCGCAGACCGGCGGTCCTTCCGGCGGCTGTATCCCCGCATCCTTAATTGATACTCCGATCGACTATGATAATTTGATTGCTATTGGTTCTATGATGGGCTCCGGTGGTCTGATTGTTATGGACGAAGATAACTGCATGGTTGATATCGCCAAGTTCTTCTTGGAGTTTACGGTTGATGAATCCTGCGGTAAGTGTACTCCCTGCCGTATCGGTACCAAGAGAATGCTGGAGTATTTGGATAAGATTACTTCCGGCAAGGCTACTCTGAAGGATCTTGATGAATTGGAAGAGCTCTGCTATTATATCAAAGCAAACTCTCTTTGCGGTCTGGGCCAGACTGCACCGAACCCTGTTCTTTCCACCTTGCGTTATTTCAGAGATGAATATGAGGCTCACGTTGATGAGAAGCGTTGCCCCGCAGGCGTATGTAAGGATCTGATGCGTTATGAAATTACCGATGCATGTAAAGGCTGCACCCTTTGCGCTCGTAATTGCCCCGTTAATGCGATTGAAGGTACTGTTAAGAACCTGCATACCATCGATCAGGATAAGTGCATTAAGTGCGGCGTATGTATCAGCAAGTGTAAGTTTAATGCGATCGTACGGAAGTAAGGGAGGATATTAAAATGCAAATGGTTAATTTAAAAATTGATGGCACTCCGATCAGCGTACCTGCCGGTACTACGATTTTGGAAGCTGCCAGACAACTGAATATTGATATTCCTACTCTCTGCTATATGAAAGAAATCAATGCAATCGGCGCTTGCCGTATCTGTGTTGTTGAAAACAGAGTAAACGGCGCAGGTCGCTTGGTTGCAGGCTGCGTCTTCCCTGTTGCAGAGGGAATGGAAATTTATACCCATAGCCCTATGGTTTTGAAGGCGAGAAAGCAGACCTTGGAATTGATTCTTTCCAATCATGATAAGAAGTGCTTGTCTTGCGTTCGTTCCGGTGATTGCGAGCTGCAGCGTCTTTGCAACGAATATGGCGTTGATAAGGAAGATGCTTTTGACGGTGAAATGAATCATTATGATATTGATTATTCCGCGGCTCATATGTATCGCGATAATAATAAGTGCATTCTTTGCCGTCGTTGCGTTGCAGTTTGCGAAAAACTGCAGGGTGTGTCTGTTTTGGGCGCAAACGAAAGAGGTTTCGCTACTCATATCGGATCTGCCTTTGATGATGGGCTTGCGCTGACCTCCTGCGTATCTTGCGGTCAGTGTATTGTTGCTTGCCCCACCGGCGCATTGTCTGAAAAGGATGATACCGATAAGGTTTGGGAGGCCCTTGCTGATCCTACCAAGCATGTTGTTGTTCAGGTTGCTCCTTCTATCCGTGTTACTTTGGGTGAGGCATTTGATATGCCGATCGGCACCAATGTTGAAGGCAAGATGATTACCGCGCTGAAGAAATTGGGCTTTGATAAGGTATTTGACACTAATTTTGCTGCTGACCTTACCATTATGGAAGAATCTAATGAGTTAATTGAGCGTGTTCAAAATGGCGGCGCGCTGCCGATGATCACTTCTTGCTCTCCCGGCTGGATCAAATTCTGCGAATATAATTTCCCTGATATGATCCCGCATCTCTCTTCCTGCAAGTCTCCTCAGCAGATGTTTGGTGCTTTGGTTAAGACCTACTATGCCGAGAAGAATAATATTGATCCCAAGGACATTGTTAGCGTATCTGTTATGCCCTGTACTGCTAAGAAGTTTGAGATCGGCCGCGATGATCAGGCTGCTGCCGGCGTTGCTGATGTTGATATTGCAATCACAACGCGTGAGCTTGCAAGAATGATCAAGAGAGCGGGCTTGTTCTTCACCAAGCTGGAAGATGGCGAATTTGATACCCCGCTGGGCATCGGCTCCGGTGCAGGCTTGATCTTCGGTGCTACCGGCGGTGTTATGGAGGCTGCGCTTCGTACTGCGGTTGAGAAGCTGACCGGCGAGGAACTCGGTAAGTTGGAATTTACCGATGTTCGCGGTACTGAAGGCATCAAAGAAGCTGCTTATAAGGTTGGCGATCTTGAGGTTAAGGTTGCGGTTTGCTCCGGCCTCGCAAATGCGAAGGAGCTGCTTAAGAAGGTTCAGGCCGGCGAAGCGGATTATACCTTCATCGAGATCATGGGTTGCCCCGGCGGCTGCGTAAACGGCGGTGGCCAGCCCCATCAGCCCGCATCTGTTCGCAATTTTGAGGATCTGCGTGCTATGCGTGCAAAGGCTCTTTATGATACCGATGCTGCTATGGAACTGCGTAAGTCCCATGAAAATCCGATGATCAAGAAGCTCTACGATGAGTATCTTGAAAAGCCCGGTAGCCATAAGGCTCATAAATTGCTGCATACCTCTTATGTTGCAAGAAATCGTTTCGGCGATCAGTAATTGATAGATACCCCTGCAATGCTTGCATTGCAGGGGTTATTTACAGTTTTTTTACGAAATAGATATTCACAAACTGTTGTTTATAGTGTATAATATATTCATTGTAAAATATATATGGAGGTTCTTATCCTATGGGAAAAGGTCAAAGGGTGCGTGCAGGGCGTGCCGCAGAAAAAGAAGCTAAGAAGGTAGCTGCCGCTAAAGCTGCTCAAAAGCAAAAAGTAACCAGACTCATTGCGTTGGTTTCCGTTATCGTTGTTGCGATCGGTATTGTTGGCGGATTTGCATTTACCAATATTCGGAGTGCCGCTATCAAGCGTGGAGATCCGCAAAGAAAAACAATTGTTTTGGAATCGGATAATTATAAGGTCGATGCTGCAATGATGTCTTATTATTTCTATTCGCAGTATAATAACTTTGCCAATACCTATTCCTCTATGCTTTCATCGCTCGGTTTGGATACTTCCAAGAGCTTGAAATCGCAGGAATGTGCAATTCAAAGCGGCTTGACATGGTATGATTATTTTGCCGATATGGCCGGTGAGTCCGCAAAGGAATATCTGTATCTTGCTGAAAATGCAGTAAAAGCCGGCTTGAAGCTGGATGATAAAGATCAGGAAAATATTGATAAAACCATTGATAGCTATGAAGAAGTTGCTAAAGAGCAAAAAATGAAATTGAAGGATTTCATTCCTGCTGCCTTCGGCACCGGTGTAAATGAAGGCGATGTTCGTAAATGTTTAGAGCTTGCAACAATTTCTGATAAGTATTATCAAAAGTTTTATGATGAGCTAAAATATACCGATAAGGATATCGATGCTTTTTATAAGAAGAATATTGATACCTATCGTTATGTTGACTATTATTCCTATAGTGTAGCTGCTGAGGATACGGAGGATAAGGCAACCTATGCCGATGCCAAGAAGGCGGCTGAAAAGCTTGCTGCTGTAAGCAGCACAAAGGCCTTTGAAAATTGGGTGGCTGAGGATGTTGAGAGCAATGCCTCTATTACCAAGGATTATACCGAGAAGGATTTGGAAGAGGATATTGACGAAGCGGTTGATTCCGCAAAATATACCAATATGACCTTTACCGAAGGGAATAAGGCCTCCGAATGGTTGTTTGAAAAGGCAAAGGTTGGTGACACCTATATTGATGACGACGGCAAGGGTACCTATACGGTTTATTACTGCACCGCAACGCCTCATCGCGATGAGAGCCTTACCAGAACGATCCGAAATATCGTTTTAACCAACGAAAGTCATGAAGATAAAGAAACCTGCAAGAAAACAGCGGTAAATCTTTTGGCCGAAATGAAGAAGGCGGGCCTGACCGAGGAAACCTTCAATAAATATGCGCTTGAATACAGCGAGAATACCGCCAATTATACCGATGGCGGTCTTTGCGAAAACTATAAGCAGAGCGCTTTTGAGGAGCATATGGGCGAATGGGCATACGATGATGAGCGTAAGGCCGGCGATTTTGAGGTTGTTGAATATGATGACGGCTATGCCCTTTGCTACTATATTGGTGAAGGGATTGCTGCTTGGAAATCCGATTGTATTGCGGATAAAAAAGCGGAAGACTATGCAGCCGCTGCTGAGAAATGGAAAAAAGATATTGCCGTTACTGAAAACGAAAATGGCTATAAGAAAATTCCCGATATTCGCTGAAAATAAAAAAATCCCCCTGATGGGGGATTTTTTTATTTTTCCATCTGCCATTTGAGTTGGCGAACTAATGCGGGAGATTGGCAATCGTCATGGGAATAAAATACGGTTGCAAGGGTTCCGTCATTTAATTCAACGGTACAAGGATAACCAATATCCTCGGAAACATCGGATAAATGCAGGCAATGGTCAATATCCCAAGTTTCGCCCAGATCGTTGCTAAACATGGCATAAATGCCGATGGGATCGTGGCGGCGGGCATAGCTGCAAATGAGCGTTCCGGAGGAATGAACTAAAAGATGGGCAGGAGCGCCGCCCAAATTATCTAAAATCTGAACCGGTTTGCTCCAAGTAACGCCGTTATCATAAGAACGAGATTGATAAAGGGTGAAAAGTTTAGAGGAGAGATCCCCTCCACGCTGAGCACGAATATGGCAAAGGATACTGCCATCGCTTAATTGAACAGCATGCGGTTCGCAAACTCCAATTTCATTATCGGTCAAAAAATTTGTGTCAATTTTTCCTTGTGGCGCCATTTCGCCGCTTTGAGGATCAATGGTATAGCAAAGTATTTCTTGCACTTCATCGCAATAGTTTAAATGTTTTGCTCCAACCCAAAGGATGGTACCATCCTTGGTTTCAAGAGGGCCGTGAGGGGAAGAAATGGGAGAGTAAAAAAGCGGACCAAATGTAATGCCGTTATCATAGCTGATACGGAAATAGGAGCAATACTGCTTATTTTCTTCTTCCGGATCAATGCTTTCAAGATATCCACTACGATAATTCTTCTGGCTTTGGAAATAGATATTTGGCTCCAAGGATGATTTTTTACTTTGGCGCATTTTATAATATTCAAGGGAATTGGTAAAGGAGGTGACAATTAAACCGCTTTTTCCGAAAGCAACAAATCCAACATCCCGATCATCCATAATGGTATCAATTACAGGGGCGGGGATGGTATAGGTATTACCTTCGTCCTCACTGAAGGAAACAACACCTTTTCCAAAAGGACATATATGGGCGGTGCGATAGCCGGATGCACCGGCTACAATCCTTCCGTTTTTAAGACGCGCAATACTCGGCCATCCGAAATAATTATGCCGGCTCAGTGGGTTACTCATAATAACTTTTGGAGCTTCAATAGTTCGAATTTTCATGGTTTTTCCTTTACATTTATAGAAAAATTTTGTAAAATAGGTTTACAACTATGTTTAGAATAGCACAGAACAATGAAAAAAGCAATTGAATAATAAGACAATTTGATCAAAACAATGTCTTTGGAGGAAATGAATGCTGTATCGTGAAACAACGATTAATTTAAAAGGCGAAGAGATTACTGTATTTATGCAAAGTGGTTTCTTTGATTTTTCGCGTTTGATTTCTCCACCGCATAAGCACTCCTACACCGAATTACAGATCATTCTTGAGGGGAATGCACAAATCGAGGTGGCTAATACTACATATTCCTTGGAAAAGGACGATGTTTTGCTGATTCCTCAAGAGCATTATCATACACGAACTTCTTTTGGCAAGGATACAAAGATCATTTCTTTTCTAATTACAAAGGATGTTGGGCAATGCACTGTTATTAAATTGCCGGAGCGTCTTGCGGATTTGCTTGCCGAGGAAATCGTAGCTTATAATAATGGAGCAACAGAGGCGAAGATGCATCTCTATCTTTCGCTTCTTTGTGCTGAAATTTTAGGGACAGATTCTTATCATCTCATCCCGATCAGAGATCGCGGTTTTTTGATTGATGAATTTTTTTCAAAAAACTATAATCAGCCATCCTCTTTAAAAAAACTTGCGGAGATACTGAATTTATCCGAAAAGCAAACAGAACGGCTTGTTAAAGCGCATACCGGCAATAATTTCCGCGATGAGATGACCTGCCGCAGAATTGAAACTGCCAAGCATTTAATGAAGCGTGAGCGTTATTCTCTTTCGGAAATCGCAGAATTGGTCGGCTATCAATCCTACAGCGGATTTTGGAAAGCATTTAATAATTATTCCAATAAAAAATGAGTGTGATAAATCACACTCATTTTTTTATAATTTTTTGCCAAGGGATGACATAGCTGATGACATAGAGAGGGATTGAAAGGGCAATTGCACCAAACATATCCAAAATAGAATGCTGTTTTACGAAAACAGTTGAAAGGCAAATGGAAATCGTTAATATCGTTACCAAAATAATCAAAATAGGGCGCTTTTGAAACCATTTATTCTTGGCAAGCGCAATATTCATGCCGATGGAATTCAGGCAATGGATGCTTGGAAAGACATTATATGGTGTATCGGTTGTTTGCAGCATACGAAGCGCTTCGATTAATATGTTTGATCTTCTAAGGGTATCATAATCAACTCGTAGGCTTTGGTAATTGGGAAATGCGGTATAAATAATCAGGCAGGTTGTCATCCCAACAAAGAGAAAGCAACACATCCGAATAAAATCTTTTCGGTTATTAAAAAACAAAAATACAAAGCCGATTGCAATAAAAGCAAACCAAAGAAAATACGGAATTACAAACCATTCATTAAATGGAATCAAATCATCTAATTTGCAATACATTTCGATTGCATTTTGGCGAGTGGGGGAAAAAATATTCAGCCAATTAAACCAAACGAGGTAAATAGGGAAATAGAGCAGAAGAATGCTGTGGGGATATTTTTCCTTTAAAAAACGAAAGATTTTCACGAATACTGTCCTCAATTGAATTTATAAAACTTGCGAACAATGTGGTATCCAAAGATGGTAAGTTTTCGAATGAACTTATTCTTATAAGCAAAGAAACCGGCAAGAGAACGATAGCGGATATGGCCGTAAAGTTCAGCATGTTCCTCTTTTAAATATGCCCAATATGCGCTTAATTTTTTCATCGCATCATCGCTTCCGTCCAGGGTGAGCAGAAGGGCTGCGATCAAGACCATAATGCTGGCATAATTGATCATGAAGCGATATAATTTGGGCTCTTTTTCGCGAATTTCTGTTAGGTTATGCTTTTCCAATAAAAGCTTGGATACCAAAATCTGCTGGTCAACGCGCTTGATCATTACCTTTTCATTCACGGATTGATCAGCTCTGCCGATAAAATAACGGTAAAAATCCAGATCGGTATAGTAAATGGATTTAACAAAGGGGAGCGGATAGTAAAGGAAAATATTATCCACATAAAACGTATGGAGCGGAATGGAAAGCTCGCATTGGCGAACAACATCTGTGCGATAAAAAACGGAATGCATAATCATATAGCGAGAAATATCGAATGCTCCGCATTCGCTCCATGTAAAATCGCGATGGCGCGGGAAGATCCCTCGATAATGTACGGTATGGGGCTTGGAGGCGTTTTCGTGCTCATAAACATAATTGCATACGATGAGATCAAGAAGATTGCCGCTTTCGATTCGCTCTTCGATTAATGCAAGGATTTTATTCAGGGAATCGGCATCCGCCCAATCATCGGAATCAACAACTTTATAGTATAAGCCTTCGGCATTTTCCAGCCCCGCCATAATACCGGAACCATGTCCGCCGTTTTCTTTATGAATAACCTTGATGATATCAGGATATTTTGCTTTATATTCATCTGCAATTTCCCTTGTGCGGTCGGAGGAACCATCGTTTACAATGATGATTTCTATCTTATCTCCGCCAACCAGAAGGGAATCAATGCAATGATTCATATAGCTTTCACTATTATAGCAGGGAACAGCAAAGGATATTAATTTCATTTTTTATCTCCTTAGCATTTTTATTTAATTTATTTTATCATATCGGTACTATAAAATCAAGTTTGAGCATATAGTTTATTTTTAAATTCTTTTTTTATTCTGTCCGCTCTATCAAAATGGCAGCCTTTTAAATATTCTTGCTCAAGCTCGGTATGAAGTTTCTTGGCATATTTAAGCTGTTCAACGGCCGATTTCATAAGTTCACGCTCCATTCTTTTTAAAAATGTCAACTTATTCTTGATGTTTTCAAAAACAGAATCGTTTATAAAGGAGGCCATATTGATTCGCCGAATGAGCTGCTCTTCGCTAAAGTTCATGGGGAAGATGCCATCTTTTGTTAGGATAGATAAGGAGGCGGAGGGGATCAGGATGTGATGAATTTTACCCTTCCCAAGCAATGGATGATGGCTATTGATATGATCAATACCGGAGCTGCATAACTTTTGATCAATTCTTGCCATTAAATGATGCGCGATCTGCCAGCGATCTTCGATCAGAATGATATTTGGTGCAAGAGTATTGATTGTTTCGCCAAGGGTAATCAAGCCATCAGATGAAATCGCTGAAAGAAATCGATTGGTAACAACGGCATTTTTAACGCTGCTGCTCCATAGCCCATTTTGCTGCAAAATGCGCCGCGAAAGTGAATCCATGGTGGCCGATTTAAGCTCATTTTGTAAGCTGCGATCAATGGTTTGCTGCAATTCTTGAGCGGCATTCAAAATTCCATAGACATTCTTATAAATTTCGCGCTTGTATTCAAAAAGCTCAATGATTCTTGCTCGATTCATCTCCTTGGGTTCCCAAACAATTCCAAGATCAATGATGTTTCCGCCGATTGCAGGATATTTGGGTTCAAAGCTATGGGGCGCTGTTGCATCAAAAATCAAAGTTTTTTGTTTTGGAAGGTAAACGGCATCAAGACTTTGAGGATCGCCGGAGCAATAGATTAGCTCTGCTGTTTCATGGTCGGCGGCAATTTCCTTTAAAAAAGTGCTTTTCCCGCAGCCCGGTCCGCCTTTTATGTAATAAACATCGGTTGATTTTTCATCGGCCATCTCATCAAAAAAAGAAAGAAAACCGGAGCCGCTGTTGGCGGCGCAGAATGTACTGTATTGCATATAAATCACCTCTGTTTATGATATGACGCATATTGATATTCGTTCGTATAAGAATTTCCGAAAATGGAAATAATGAGAATGAATATAATTGCGGAGGTTATGATGATCAATAAGGTGACTATAAGCGGTGTTGATACCTCAAAACTGCCAATCTTATCCAATGATGAAAAGAATGAATTATTGCGTAAAATTAAAGAGGGTGATAAAAAAGCAAAAGAGCGATTTGTGGAAGGCAATTTGAGGTTGGTGTTATCGATTGTTCAGCGGTTTGCGGGCCGCGGAGAATGTATGGATGATTTATTTCAGGTGGGATGTATCGGCCTGATCAAGAGCATTGATAATTTTGATTTGAGCCTTGGGCTGCGATTCAGCACCTATGGTGTTCCGATGATTTTAGGCGAAATTCGGCGCTACCTGCGGGATAATAATATGGTGCGGGTTTCAAGAGCAACGCGAGATCTTGCTTATAAAGCGCTGACTGTTAAGACGAAATTGGCTAATGAAAGAAACAGAGAGCCGTCGATCGAAGAAATTGCCAAGGAATTAGATATGAAAAAGGAAGAGGTTGTTATGGCTTTGGATGCAATCGTTGATCCGATCTCCCTTTTTGAGCCGGTTTACTCCGATGGTAATGATGCCATATATGTTATGGATCAGGTGAGCGATGGGCGTGGCGGTGATGATTGGCTGGATGAGCTTTTATTTAAAGAAGCTCTCAATAATTTGCCGGAGCGCGAAAAGAATATTATTGAATTAAGGTTTATGGAGGGAAAAACACAAATGGAGGTGGCGGAAGAGGTCGGAATTTCGCAGGCACAGGTTTCGAGGCTGGAAAAGGGGGCAATCGAACGCATTAAAAATCAATTATAACATTAAGGAAGAGGCCTGCATATAATAAACGGAAGAATAGGCGAGGGGGAAAGACAATGCTTCTGCGGGCTTTGGATGCTAATCGGGTTAAGATTCTAATGGAGGATCAAGACATTTTGAATTATGATCTTCCGTTTGAAAAGCTCAACTATGATGATGATTATTCGCGGGCATTTATTTATGAATTGATTCAAACAACCTATGAAAAGACGGGAATTGATTTTAAAAACAGCCGCATAATGATTGAGGTTATTCCGGGGGTATCGCGCTCATATTATATAATTCTATCTCGATTGGATTCTGAGGGGGCGGGAGATATTGAATTTGATAAAACAGAGCGACCGGAAGAGGCGTGTTATATCTATTCATTGCATACTGCCAAAAATATTTTTCCGTTTTTTCGCAGCCTATTGCGCTATCCGCCGATAAAAAGCTATATATTTTTCTTTTATGATCAATATTATATTCTGCTTTATTTTGCAATTGAAAATGCTAAAATTGCGCATTTGGCGGCCATACTTGATGAATTTGGATCATTATGCCAATATCATTTAATGAATGACGCATTTCTTATGGAGCATGGCGAATGCTTGGCGGGGCCGAATGCGTATGAATTGTTTACTTGAATTTTTTGCGATGATGTGGTAGGATGATTCAAAAGTGAGGTGTAATATATGTTTTTATATGAAATGCATTGCCATACATCTCAAGGAAGCCGTTGTGCATCAATGAGCGGCGCGGAAGTTGCTGAAATATATGCTGGCCGTGGATATCAAGGGATTGTTATTACCGATCACTTTTATAAAGGCAATACCGCTGTTGACCGTCAACTGCCTTGGGAAACTTGGGTTGATCTCTTTTGCGAGGGATATAGAGATGCCAAGAAAACCGGAGATGCATTGGGATTACAGGTTTTTCTCGGTTGGGAATATTGCTATCGCGGAACTGAAATATTGACATATGGTTTAGATGAAAAATGGCTTTTGGAGCATCCTGAATTACGAGAGATTTCTTTAGAAGAATATTGTGCCTTGGTACGTTCGGCGGGCGGGCTTGCTATTCATGCTCATCCGTTTCGTAGGCGGGATTATATTAAAATGATTCGTTTGGTGCCGGAGCTTACAGACGGAGTGGAATGCGTAAACAAGGCGAATTCTCCGCGCGAGGATTTTTTAGCGGATCAGTATGCGGATAATTATGGCTTGCTTAAAATCGGCGGAAGCGATTTTCATTCAATAAAACAGGCGGATAACCTTGGTGGCATTGCATTGCCGACGATTGCAAGAGATACAAAGGCGATTTTTGAAGCAGTTAAAGCGGGAGAGAGCCTGATTTTATAATAAAGAGAGTGGAAAGGAAAAAACCTTTCCACTCTCTTTATTTGATTGTTTCAAAAATTCTTTTTATTTTGCCGATATACATACGGTGAACGCTACCACTACCATAAACTTTTTGACGTAAAACCGGATCATTGAGCAGATTTGCATCCAAATCCTGAACATAAATTTTTTCGCAAAGGATGGTAAGCCGCGCCTCTTCATAGTAGGGTGTGCCATCTTCTGCAAAGCAAAGATGAAAATTGCAATGATCAATTTTGTTTTCGTTGCGGCCGCTGGTTCTTCCGCAATATTGAAGCTTTGAGCGATATTCTTCTGCAAAAAAAGATAATGAAAAGGTTTGGTTGTTTTCTAAAAAGCCATATGTGTGACGTTCTGGGCGAACATAGATATGAGCAACGGGAACGCCGAAAAGAATGCCGAGGCTTCCGTAGCTTGCGGTCATAGTATTGCAGGCGTTTTGATCTCCTGCAGTAATCAAAAACCAATCGTTATTGATAAGTGAAAAGACCTTTTCATCAAAGTGGTGTGGGTCAATTTTTTTAATCATAGTTCTATTCCTCCTTAAAGATATTATATTTGTGTTTTTAAATAAATTCAACTTTTATTTTAATGTTCATAGAATAAACGGGGTTGAATAATTTGGTTTGAAAGGAGTTGATTTGATGGAGTTTATTGCTAAAAGCGCAACCTATGCGATGAAAGGAAAGCAGCTTCTTCATCAAAATGGAATAAGAGCATATGTTGGCAAGCGAAGCGGGGATAATGGTTGCTTCTATTATTTGATTGTTGCAGATAAGAAAAAGGACGCGGCAAAAACCATTCTGGAGGACGGCGGTGTATTAAAACCATGATTTATTTTGATAATGGTGCTTCTTCGCATCCCAAGCCGCGGTCGGTTATTCGCGCGATGACCGAATGGATACAAAAAAACGGAGCAAATTCCGGCCGCAGCGGGCACCGGTTATCGATGGCTGCGGCTGAGATGGTTTATAATTTAAGGGTGGCCTTGGGAGAATTGTTTGGCATCGATAACCCCGAAAATGTTGTTTTGGTGCCTAATGCAACCTACGCATTGAACACTGTTTTGCTGGGTTGCTTTGAAAAAGGGGACCATATTATTACAACAGATTTGGAACACAACAGCGTTTTACGTCCTTTATGGCATCTTCAGAGCAGGGGAGTTGAAGTATCGGTTGTGCCAATCGATTTTGAAAATGACGGAAAAATCGTCATGGATATTTTATCGGCGATACGAAGGAATACCAAGGCAATTGTTTGCACCCAATGCTCAAATATTAGCGGTAGAATGTTGCCGATTAAAGATTTAGCAGAGCGGAAGCCGAAGGATATATTGCTGGTAGTTGATGGTGCTCAGGGAGCGGGATCAATGCCAATCCATTTAAAGGAATGGGGCGTTGATTATTATTGCGCTCCTTCTCATAAAGGGTTGCTGGGGCCTCAAGGCGGTGGGGTTCTTTTTGTTAATAATCATCCGCCACGGCCGCTGGTATTCGGCGGAACCGGAAGCGAAAGTTTAAATCCGGAGCAGCCCAAGGGGTTGCCGGAACTTTTGGAAAGCGGAACCCTGCCAACGCCGATTTGCGCCGGAATGGCAGCGGCTGCCGAATATTTAAAAGAAACAAGCATTGAAACAATTTACAGTGAAAAAAAGAAGTTGACGGAATATGCTTATTCAAAACTGAAAGAGGTTTCGGGGATTAGGCTTTATATGGAGGATTTTCGTCAGAACTGTATAGGGGTTATTCCGTTTAATATGAACAACCTCAATTCCGCTAAAGTAGTTGAATATTTAGATCAACATGGAATCTGCAGCCGAGGCGGTCTGCACTGCGCTCCGCTCTTTCATCGAAGAATGGGAACAATCGAACAAGGGATGGTGAGGATCAGCTTTGGTTTTAAAAACAATGAATATGAAATTGATCATCTTATAAAAGTGTTAAAAAAACTTTAATTTTTTATTTTTTCTATTTATTTTATAAACTTATTATGATATAATGTATTAAAATGTATCATTATCCATTTTAATCTAAAAGAAAAGGGCGTTAATAAAAATGCTTTCAGATTTTTTGGGTCACATCATTAATATTGTTCGCACCTTTCAGCTTAAGGATGGCCTTGATATCCTCCTGGTTGCTTATTTGATTTTCAGTGTTCTGCGTTTTATCAAACAGACCCGGGCCGGACACTTATTGCGCGGCTTGGTTATGCTGTTTGTTTTGATCATTTTGGCCAAGGTGCTGGATCTTAGCGCGGTAGGGTATTTGATGAATAATATCTTGCAGTTGAGCTTTATTACGATCATTATTGTTTTTCAGCCGGAGCTGCGCTCTCTTTTGGAAAAGCTTGGGCGTATTAATTTCATGAATGTTTTACCGTTTTCCAAGGCGGGCGCAACAGAGAAGCAGCGGATTGAAAAGGCAATCGAGGATGTTTGCGATTGTTGCGCGGATCTTTCGAATCGGAGCATCGGCGGCTTGCTTGTTTTTGAAAATACAACGAAGCTTGGCGATGTTGAAGCAACGGGAACTTATCTTAATAGCGAGCTTTCTGCGCAAATGCTTGTTACAATCTTTTTCCCGAATACCCCGCTGCATGATGGCGCTGTGTTTATCCGCGATTTTAAAATTGTTGCGGCCGGCTGTCTGCTTCCTCTGAGCCAGCGCCTTGAAATCAGCAAAGCTTTAGGTACAAGGCATCGTGCAGCGGTTGGATTAAGCGAAATTTCGGATGCGATCATTGTTGTTGTTTCCGAAGAGACCGGAAAGATCTCTTTTGCAAGAAACGGTGAAATTCATATTGGAATTTCAGTTGATGAGTTGCGAAATGTTCTTCAGAATACCTTCCTCCTTGAAAAAGGGAGCAAATCTGAGGAGGTGGCAAAATGATGGCGTTTATAAAAGAAAAAGTACTTGGATTTTTTCGAAATAATTGGCAACTGAAGTTGATTTCGCTGTTACTTTCTGTTGTAATTTGGTTTGTTATCTGCGAATATGTTGATCCCGATACCAGTACCCCGGTTTCCAATATTGCCATTTCAGTGGTATATGAGGGGTCTGTGCCTGAAAAGCAGGGGCTTGGAATCATGACCAGCGTAAACGAAACGGTTTCAATTCGCGTGAGCGGTTCCCGCGATGCGGTTGCCTTGATGGATCCTCAAAAGATCACTGCATCCGTAGATATGTCGAATGTTACAAAAAGCGGGATTTATCAATTGCCGGTTAAAATTGATCTCGGCGGTCAGAATTTAAAATTAGAGCAGCAATCGATCGATAAGATTGAAATGCAATTCGATAAGAATGTTGTTGCCAGCGTTAAAGTAAACGTTTCGGTCTCCGGAGATGTTGATAAGGGTTTTATTTTAGAAGAACCCACCTTGCTCAATAATTTTATTACCATTACCGGTCCTGAAAAAATCGTGAATCAGATTGCATCGGCCGAGGTTGAAATTGTTCAAGAAAAATTTAAGGAAACAACGACTTTCCCCTGTGCATATACGTTGGTTGATAAAGAAGGCGAGGTAATACCGCTCACGTTCCTTACCGCGGATGTTGATAAAGTTGATGTAACTGTTGGCGTTGTTAAAGAAAAGAAAGTTCCTTTTACCGTAAACGTAATTAATAGCAGCGGCGGTATGGACAATGCTTTTTGCAAGGCGGAGATTAAGCCTGAGATGATTCGACTTACCGGAAGTGCGGATGTTTTGGATGGTATTAACTCGATTGATCTCGGAGTAATTGATGTTGCGGAAAAAACGGAAGATTTTTCAGTAACAATGGCTCCTGTTTTGCCCAATGGCGTTAAAAATATTGATGATGTTGATAATGTAAAGGTCGCAATTAGCTTTAACGATGTGCAAACAAAGTCTTTTGAGGTATCGAATGTCATTTTCCAAAATGTGCCGAAGGAACTTGATGTTGATGCGGTTGATAAAAGCTTGAGCATCAAGGTGAGAGGTTTAAGCGAAGATTTGAAAAAACTTTCTGCCCGTGATTTATCCGTTATGATTGATTTGCGCGATCAACCGCTTCCGAAGGGAAGAAGCAGATTGGCTGCGGTTATTCAGTATCCGGATGGTATGAAGGTTGGCACTGTTGGGAAATATCAACTGACAGTTATGGTTTCGTGATATGATCCGACCCTTGATAATCAAGGGTCGGAACGTTTCTTTTGTTTCGATGGGAGGAGATCCGATGGAAGCGGAAGGCAAGGTATTAAAGGTTAGCGGAAAGCAGGCGGTGGTTCGGATTATACGAAAAAGCGCTTGCAGCGGAAATTGCGTTGATTGCTCCGGATGCCGCGAGCAAAGTGTGGAAATTTCGGTTTATAGCCAAATTCCCGTTAGCGAAGGAGATAATGTGAAAATTTCTTCCGAGGGAAATGCAGTATTTTTAGGGTTATTTGTTCTCTTTATTCTGCCGATGATTTTCCCGCTTGCCGTTTATCTCTTGACTGCTCATAGCAGTATGGCAATTTATTTAACAATTGCGGCTGCTTTGCTTTCAATTGTATTAATTTGGTTATTAAGTAAAAGTAAATGGTTTTTGGGCAAAACTAAGCCGAGAATCATAGCTGTAAATGATGAAAGAGGTCTATAAATGAATTACTTATCAGCAAAATCAGAAGAATTATTACACGAATTAGAGGGCTTACGCGCGGAACATATACGCTATGCGGCGGATATCGTTCATCTGGATATGACGCGCGGCAAGCCGAGCGCTGATCAATTGGTGTTGAGCGAGAAAATGCTTGGTATTATTAAAACAACCGAGGATTGTTTTTCAGAAACGGGATTGGATTGCCGCAATTATGGTTTATTGGACGGCGTTCCCGAGGCAAAGCGTTTGTTTGCGGATATACTGGGCGTTAAGCCTGAGCAGTTGATTCTTGGCGGGAATTCCAGCTTGAATTTAATGTTTGATACTTTCTGCCGCGCCTTTTGCTTTGGAAATGTTGATGGGGAGCGCCCTTGGTCTCAAGAGCCAAAGATTAAATTTCTTTGCCCTGCGCCCGGATACGATCGTCATTTTTCCATTTGCCAGCAATTCAATATTAAAATGATTCCTGTTCCGATGTATGAGGATGGGCCCGATATGGATATGATCGAGGCATTGGTTGAGCAGGATGAAACCATTAAGGGTATTTGGTGTGTGCCGAAATATTCCAATCCGACCGGTACAGTTTATTCTGATGCAGTTGTTAAACGATTCGCGGCGCTCAAACCCAAGGCAAAGGATTTTCGCATTTTTTGGGACAATGCTTATGCGGTTCATGATCTTTACGATGAAAAATGCGAAATTTTGAACATACTTGATGAATGCGAAAAGGCCGGCAAGCCCAATATGGTGTATATGTTTAGCTCTACCTCCAAGATTTCTTTCCCCGGAAGTGGGGTTGCGATGTTGGCAGCCAGTAAGGCAAATATTGAATTTGCGAAAAAGCAAATGGGGGTTCAAACAATCGGCCCGGATAAACTGAATCAGTTGCGCCATGTTCGGATGTATAAGAATAAGAAAAACCTGCTGCGTCATATGAAGGCGCATGCCGAAATTTTGCGTCCCAAATTTGAGGTGGTTCTCAATGTTTTGGAGCGTGATCTCGGTGGCTTGAAAATTGCTGAATGGAGTAAGCCAAAGGGAGGTTATTTCATCAGCTTCGATTCTATGCCCGGCTGTGCTAAGAGAATTTACCATCTTTGCGATGAGGCAGGGGTAGCTCTAACTAAAGTTGGCGCAACCTTTCCTTATGGAAATGATCCCGAGGATCGGAATATTCGTATCGCTCCATCGTATCCGCCCATTTCTGAACTTGAGCTTGCCATTGAGCGGTTCACTGTTTGCGTTCGAATTGCTTCGATCGAAAAAATCCTTGCAGATCGCGGAGTTGCTTTTTAAAGGAGAGTCTGAATGGAAATCGGTGTTTCATTGGCGTGTTTTTATCCTATGGAGCCTGAAAATGCGGCGAAACTTTTTGCTGGGAGCGGAGTCCGAGTTTGCGAAGTGTTTTTGAATACGATGAGTGAATTGGATGAAAACTATCTTCTTTCGCTTCGTAAGGAATGTGATGATGCAGGCTTGAAAGTTTATTCTGTTCATCCGTTTACCAGCTTCTTGGAAAACTATATGTTTTTTTCTCCCTATCCCCGCAGAATTGCTGATGCAGTAGCGCTTTATCGTCTTTATGCGCGAGCAGCAAAAATTCTTGGCGCTGGGGTGGTAAACATTCATGGTGATCGCGGGATCGGCCTTGAAGATTTTGAGGCTTATGTTGATTGTCTGCGTCCGTTAATGGAACTCCAAAAGGAAACAGGGATTATCTTTGCGTTGGAAAATGTATTTTTTAATAGCGTTGATCATCCGGAGTTTGTTTCGAGGTTGCGCAACGCTGTGCCGGAAGCGCGGTTTACATTTGATATTAAGCAGGCTTTTAAAGGCGGGCAAGATGCCTATTTGCTGGCTGAAGCAATGGGGGAGGCGATCGTTAATTTTCATGTTAATGATCGCGATGAAGATCACGTTTGTCTTTTGCCGGGCGAGGGCTCGATTGATTATGGGCGGATTGCGGCAATTTTGAGGAAAAATGGCTATAACGGCCCTGCTTTGATTGAGGTTTATAGCAAGAATTTTGAAACATTAAGTGATATTTTAAATTCCAAGGTTTTTTTGGAAAATAAATTTGCTCTTGCAAATTGAGTTTGTATCATATATAATATATTCTATCCTTATGTGGAAAATTGAAAGAGGTGCTTCAAAATGAAATGTCCGTTTTGCGGTTGCATTGAAAGCAAGGTTATTGATTCTCGCCCGACTGATGATGAAGAAAAGATCCGCCGGCGCCGCGAATGTATTTCCTGTGCCAAGCGGTTTACAACCTTCGAAGCGATTGAAACGATTCCCCTCGTTGTAATTAAAAAAGATAAAACGCGAGTTCCCTTTTCTAAAGATAAGATTATGAAGGGCCTGATGCGCGCCTGCGAAAAACGGCCGGTAAGTGTTGCTGATATGGAAAAGATCGTTTCCGATGTTGAGGCGGCGCTCTATAATTCCATGGAAAAGGAAATTACTACTGAATATATCGGTGAGTTGGTTATGGAGGCTTTAAAGCTTTTGGATGAGGTTGCATATGTAAGATATGCTTCTGTTCATCGCCAATTTAAAGATATCAATTCTCTTTATGAGGAAGTTACTAAGTTACTCAAGAAAGGTTAATGGATTATGAAACAATGCGTTTCTCTTGTTGAAGAGGAATATGATGGTGAGTTGAGATTTTCGATCGTTGATGCCGAAATGGGGGCAAATTTATATGTTTTGACCCTCGGTGCCTTGGATGGGGAGGCTTTGGTTGGTTTTAAGATTGAAATTCCGGTCGTTACCCGCCGTCTCGGATTTAAATTGATGAAGATGATATATCCTCAAGGCTCAGTCAAAATCTCTTCGATCGGGGAGAAAAGTGATCGATTGATTTGGGCGCTTGTTCGTTATTATCAGCCGGTTTATGAAGCCAGCGATGGCTTTACAAATGATCCGGTTGAAATAGATTATTCGCTTCGCAATCAAGGGGCTTATGATCTTGATAATGATAAGATTTATTTGAAACTCTATTATGATGAAGAGCAAGATGATGATCTTCCTAAGGATGAACGTATTCATTTGAATATGAATTTTTCCTTCAATCTTTCCAGAAATATCGCAAGTTTGATCGAAACCAAAGAAGGCTATACAGCCGATTTGATCTCGTTTTTAATGAAATAATTTCTGCGGCTCTGCCGCAGAAACATGCTGGTATAGCTCAGTTGGTAGAGCAACGCATTCGTAATGCGTAGG
>JAZQDS010000041.1:0-2816 GCA_045546895.1 Eubacteriales bacterium
ATGGGCGGTTGCCAATGGCGTGATCAGCGGAATGAAGAAGAACGGGAAGCTTTGCGTATCTCCCAATACCACCGCCACCCGCGCGCAGATCGCGGTGATCATGAAAGCGCTTTTCCAATAAGCTAAATAAAAAAGACTCCCCTCGGGGAGTCTTTTTTTATTGCTTAATAATCCTTATGAAATTTGGTAAACATAACCGCTGCCTCGGCGCGGGTGCCGGTACCCTTGGGATCAAATTGATTGCCGCTCTTACCATTCACAAAATCTGCCCGCTGGCAGGCGTAGACCGCATCCCTTGCCCAGCTGCTGATTTTTTTATGATCGGCAAAGGTTGCCTTTGCCTCAAGCTTTTTCAGGGTCATCTTGCGATATTTCGCATAGCTTACCAGCATTACGCACATCTGCTCGCGGGTCACATTGGCATCGGGAGCAAACTTGCCGTTGCCGTTGCCGCTCACAATGCCGTTTTGGGACGCCCATTTTACCGCGGCGGTATACCATTGCCCCTTGGGCACATCCGAAAAGCCGCTCTTCACATTATTATTAGAGGTATCCACTCCGGAAAGCGCCGCCAGCACCTGAACAAACTGCGCGCGGGTGACCTTTTTATTGGGAGAAAAAGTGGTTTTGCTTGTTCCGCTGAAAAGGCCGTAGGTAACCGCATAATCCACATAATGCTCATACCAATCCCCCGCGGAAACATCCTTAAACATCTTTGCGGTTTCTTTGGGCAGGCCCTTGGCGTTATAAACCCAGGTTGCGTTTTCAAACCACTCATTAACATCCCCCACCGTAATGGCCTTGCGATCCGCCTCGGTGCCTTCATAATAGACAAAGGCGATATCATAGGGGCCGAGGGCATTCTCTTCGAAGTTTTTGATCCCTTTAGGGATATAAACCACCTCCCAATCGTTCCAAAAGGAGAGCTCCTCAACCTTAGTCATTCCGGCCGGAAGTTTAAGCCGCTTGAGGCTATGGCATCCGCTGAAAGCACTATCGCCGATCTCGGCTACGCTATCGGCAATCGTTAGTGTCTTAATGTTTCCGCAGTAGAGGAAGGCCCCGCCGCCAATGGAAGTAACCCCATCCGGGATGGTAACAGAGGTAATGGCATCGCAGCGATTAAATGCCAGCCTGCCGATAGATTCCACCCCATCGGGGATCTTCAGATCGGTAATCAGCTTATTATTCAGATAGATTTTGCCGGCCCCATCCACCGTGGAGTTGAATCCGCCGGAAAACGGATGGGAAAGAACACCGGAAAACTCCACCTTACACCAGGCGGCAAGATCGGTAATATAAATCTTTTTCAGGTAACCGCTATTAACAAAGGCGTATTCATTGATCTTGGTCAGCGTCTTCGGAAACTTGATGGATTTCATGGCGGTATACGAAAAGGCCCACGCGCCGATCTCGGTCACCCCTTCGGGGATCTCGATGGTATCAAGGGCGGTATAGGAAAAGGCCTCCGGCCCGATATACTCCAGCCCTTTGGGCAAGCGGATGGTTTCCAGCCCGGAATTTTTAAACGCTCCGGTGGGGATCTCCTTCACCCCTTGGGGAATCGAAACAGAGGTAAGCTTTGCGCAGCGTTCAAAGGCGCAGGTGCCAAGGTGGGTCAGGGCGGTGGGGATATTGACCGAAGAGAGCGCGCTGCAGCCGTCAAAGGCGCTCGTGCCGATTCCCGCCACGCTATTCGGTAGCTTTACCGATTTCAGCGCCACGCAATTATAGAAAAAGAAGGAGCTGATTTCGGTTGCTCCGGCGGGGATCTTCGCCGAGGTCAAGGCGATACATCCCTTAAAGAGTTCTCCGCCCATCTCCGTTACCTGCTGAGGCATCCGCACCGATTTGAGCGCAGAGCAGTATTCAAAAATGCATCCGCCAAGCTTGGTAACCCCATCGGGAATATGAACCGATTCCACTGTATCATTATAGGAAAAGGCCTCCGAACCGATCCTTTGAACCCCTTCGGGGATGGTAACCGCTTTGCTGCTGCCATGATAACCAAACAGCGTATCCCTAACGATGATAAAGCCCTTGCTCTCCCGAAGCTCTTGGCAGTTAAGAAATGCCATATCATCAATGGTGGTTACGCCCGCGGGAATGTTGATCGTTGAAAGGGCAGTGCAGGAAATAAAGGCCGCCTCTCCAATCGAGGTTAAGCTTTGGGGCAGGCTCACGTTTTGCAGATTCTCGCAGTAGCCAAGGGCAAACCGACCAACCGAGGTAATGCCCTCGGCAATTACCACCGAGCGGATCTCATCCCGAAGATTGCGCCAAGGAACCTGAATCGAACCATAGGAATCCATCTCACCGCTTCCGCTTACGGTAAATACCCCGCTCGAGCGATCCAGCGACCAAGCCGCCGCCTCGCCGCAGCTTCCGCTTATAACATTGCTTGCAAAGGCGGTGCTTGGAAAAAGCCCTACCGCCATTATTATAATAAGGATCAAACTGATTATTCTTTTCTTCATTGGGTTCCCTCCGTTCAATACTAACCCTATATTAACATACCCCGCTTTAAAATTCAAGCGCACCGCCACCGCGGCAATAAAAAACGAGCCTTTCGGCTCGTTTTTTATTAAACTATTTCTCAGTCATGACCGTTCAAATGGGATGAGATTTTCGTTTTCTCCGGCAGAAGGCGTATAATCGATACGCCGAGGACGGAAAACGGAAAGATGCGCCCATTTCAAATTCGCTTTATGACCGTTCAAATGGGATGAGATTTTCGTTTTCTCCGGCAGAAGGCGTATGACGATACGCCGAGGACGGAAAAACGGAAAGATCGCCCATTTCAACGGTCAGCCTTT
>JAZQDS010000042.1:0-2726 GCA_045546895.1 Eubacteriales bacterium
AACGCATCGCATCACTTATCACAGCGAAGCGACATCACTTATCACTTATTTGCAAGCAATCCTATTATGTGATATAATATCAGAAAGTGAGGTGTGCATTATGTCAGAATCAAAACTCAGGGAACTTTCTATGGAATTCTCCGTTGATATTATTGAATTAGTAAAGTATCTGAAATCCAATAAAGAATCCATCGTCTCCAACCAAATCGGCAGAAGTGGTACAACTTACCTTGAAGAGTTGGCGCAAGAATTAGGAATTGTTCTTTGCACCCCCTAACCTCAAAAGGGGGTGCATTTGTATTAAAATTAGGGTCAGTCTTTAGAAAAAGACCTATGCTTTGTATCAAAGCATAGGTCTTTTTCAACGAAATAAATCCCTTGCGGGATTTGTGAAATCACGCTTCGCGTTATGAAATAGCTATCGCTATGAAATACGCTGCGGCGTATGAGGGATTTATTTTATTTCACTTGATGCGTAGCATCAAATTTCACAATTCACGAAGTGAATTATTTCACATTTGCCGCAAGGCAAATATTTCATTTTTACCGTAATCTTAATACAAGATTGCGGTTATTTCTTTTTATCGTATTAAAATTTGTTCCCATAATCCTTCATATCCACCCTTTTCCCCCTTGACAATTGCGGCAACCGGGCGTATAATTCATTTTGCGACACGAGTGTCGCAAATGAAATGAATTCAAAAAAGAGAGGCGCTTCGCAAAGAAGCAGCCTCTCTTTTTTTAATTTTTCCAGCGAATGTATCCCCATTCTGCAAGAAAATCATAATAATCGCAAAGTTCCTCGAATTTTTCTTGGATCGCCTCATCAGAGCAAAGATCCAGCTCCAGCGCTGTCTGGACTGCAATTTCCCAAAGGGTGCGCTCGCCGTTGGTCCAGAAAAGGGGAATATTCAGCTTGGCATTCCAAGCGGGGCGGAAGCGGGGATTTTTCAGCTCGGGCCTGCCTTGCAGCGTCAGGCAGCCCTTCACCAGCCGCTCGGGGATCTGATCGCCCCGTGCCTCGGCATAAGCGGGCTTTTCGGGGCTCCTTTCCTGCGGCGCCTCAAAGGGCAGCGAGGGCTCGATCCGCCGCAGCGAATAAAGGGCGCGGTCCAGCGCCTCCTCCACCTGCCGCTTTTTGCGGGGATGGGCCGATTCGCCCTGCGCCGCAGCCAGCGCGCGCAGCTCCTGCTCCAGCTCCTTGCAGGTTTCCCCATCGGCATCCGCAAGGCCGTAAATATAAGCGCCGAGGATCAGCGCATTGCGCTTTAGGATATCGCCCTCGATCCGATCGGGGGTATCCATAGAGGTATGATAGCTGGTGGCAGGCGAGGCCACCAGCCCAACAGACGGCACATTAAAGCAGGGATCGCAGATAATATTATCGGTACCCAAGCCATCGGAAAAATGCTCCATAATAAATTCGGGATCCCGCCCGATATGGGCGATCAGATTTTTTACCGAAAGCTCCAGCGCCGCCTCGCAATAGCTCCAATGGGCAAAGGGATTATATTGCAGCGCCAGCTTGGTACGGTCGATATCCTCCGTACCAACCATATCGAAAACACCGCCCGCCAGCATCTCCCGCTCGGGATAGGAGGTAACATAGCCCATTGAACCATTGCATTCATCCCCCATCGCAAAGCGAATGGAGCGCTTGGGGCGAGGCAGCTCGCCGGCGGCAATGGCCTCTTCAATGGCAGCCGCCAGCTCCAGCAGCGCGGCGCAGCCCGATGCATTATCGTTTGCGCCCGGCTCATAAAGATGCCCATAGGCAAAAAGCTCCGGCAGCGCGGGCTCTCTTCCCTGCAATACGCCCGAAACGGTATTGCTGACGCCATCATATAATTCCGCCTGAACATCCGCCACCAGCCGAACAGGGCCATTTTTTAATTCTTCCCGCAGGCGGTCGCCCTGCCGCGGGGTCAGCTTAAAGCCGAAAATGCTCGGATCCTTCCAGCTCATGCCCTGCCATACGCAGGCATCATAAATCTCTTCCTTGGAATCGCGGATCCCCTTGAAAAGAGGAACCCCATCGGAAATCGCGCCGATGGCGCCGGTACCCTTAGCCATGGATGCAATCAAGCCGGTTGAGCGGTCGCTGAGCAAAATCTTGCCCTTGAGCGAGCCATCCTTCGGCAGCTCGGTAAGGCCCGTAACATCCAAAACTTCGCCCTCAACCGCCCCATTGGTGGAGGGGCAATACATACTCAGCGAGCAGGGTACCTGATGATAATCTGCGATCAGCTCTCCATCGGCATAGCGCAAGGTACCATGATCCACCTTCCAGGCGCGGGGGATTACCCAATCGCCATAGGCGGTTTTGCCGTCTGCCCGAAGCGGCAGCAGCTCCACCGCTTTTAAGCCCGCCTGCTCCATCGAGCGAGCGCAATATTTCGCGGTATCAACATAGCGGCTGTAATCAATCCAATGATCGGTTTCCCAAATTGCCCTTACCCGCTCAAGGCAGCGGTCTTTTTGAAAATACCGATCTAAAATCGGGATTATTTTTTTCCATTCCATCATTCATCCCTCCCAAGCTCATTTTTGCTATCATAACATAAATTTTTGAATCATTCAAGAAAAAACCGCTTTATTTCTTCTAATTTTTAATAAACAAACACGAATGATTCGAACCTGATTTTAAGGGGCGGATTTTTGCCTTGTGCTTTTTTGGTTATTTTAACCAAAACCCCTTGACAACCAAGTCGGATCGTAGCCATGTC
>JAZQDS010000043.1:0-29423 GCA_045546895.1 Eubacteriales bacterium
CAGGGGACGGTTCCCTGATTGAGCCACATCGTTTCGCCGGTTTTATTTAAAAAAGAGCCATAAGGAAAATCCTTATGGCTCTTTTAAAATCAATCGTTGAAGAAGGATTGCAGGAATTCTTTTTCGGTGCCATCGTATTCGGCGAGGGCGAGAAATTCCTTGCCCAGCTGGTTGCCCCAGCTATAGGTGATAATGGTTTTTCCGTTCCAATCGCAGAAATCCAGATCGCTGTTATTGCAGTTGATAGCGTTTTCGATATAATGGATTTCCTCCGCGCTGAACCGCGAGGGATTGATGATGATCTTATCCTCATCCCCGAAAGTCATAACAGGGTTATCCGCCGCAATTTCAAAAAAGAGGAGATCCTTGGTGCGGACAATATAGGGATAGAAGCGATGCAGCTTGGTCGCTTCCAGATAGATCATATAGATATAGCCGTCATAATAGCGGATAGAGGGGCAGGCGGTATAGCGTTCGGTGGAATAAGAATAGGTTTCCATCGGCAGCAGCTCCCAATTCCAGCAATCCTTGGAGGTAGCAAATACGCAGGTAAAGGGCGTGCCGACAACGGGATTTTTCCCGCCGATCTCGATGGTAAGCAGATAGCCATCGGGGGTTTTGCAGCAGGAGGTATTATAAGTACGAATATCCTCGGGGAAGGTCAGCGCAGTTTTATATTCCCAATTTTTAAGATCATCAGAGCGGGAAACGGTAACAACATTCTGAGGATCATGATCCATGCTGCCGAAGGTATACATAGTGCCGTTTTCGGTATAGGCGCAGCCGAAGGTTTGGCCAGGGGCAAAGGGCTCGGAATAGGGCAGCTCGGTTTCCATATCAATAAAATGGAAATAGCCTTGGCCGGCATTCCAATTGCGGATCCATTCAAAGCGCAAAAGCTTACCATCGTAAACGATAGGGGTGGATTCTACTGCGCCCGGGCGAATGGTTCCTTTTTTTACCAAGCGCTTTTTACCCATCGGGGTGGTATTGGTGCGCAAATCCTGCAGAAGTTCTTTCCTCGTCATAATGATCGCCTCATTTCTGATTGTAATTCTTAGCCCTATAATATCATAAGGGAAATGGGGTGTCAATAGGAAAAAAACTGCGAAAAATGCGATAAAATTAACATTTTTTAAAATGAAAGGATATTTACATTTTTTTCGGTTTATGTTAAGATAATATCATCTTGATTGAGAAAAGAGGAAGCGTGTGGAGTTATTATATTTTTTGGAGGATCTCCGAAATCCTGTTTTGGATTTTTTGATGCAGCTGCTGACCCATCTGGGGGAGGAAACAGTATTTATGGCGGTAGCCATGCTGTTTTTATGGTGCATTGATAAGGCGGAGGGGTATTATCTGCTGACGGTTGGCTTTTTGGGTACTCAGCTCAATCAGCTGCTGAAGGTCACCTTTCGGATCGAGCGCCCTTGGGTAAAGGATCCGAAATTTACCGTTGTTGAAAGCGCGGTCCCCGAAGCAACAGGCTATTCCTTTCCCAGCGGCCATACCCAAAGCGCGGTAGGCACCTTCGGCTCCATCGCCCGCTGGACCAAGCGGCGATGGCTGAGGATTTTGAGCATTGCGGCTTGCATTCTGGTACCGATCACGCGGATGTATCTCGGGGTGCATACTCCTTGGGATGTTTTGGCCTCTGTTGCCCTTTCGTTGATTTTGATTTTTGCGCTTTATCCGCTTTTCGGCAAGCTGACCGCTCATAAAAGAGGAATGCATATTCTTTTGATCAGCCTTTTGATCTGGTCGATCGGGCAGGTATTCTTTATGGAATTTTTCCCCTTTCCCGCCTCCGCAAACGGCGAGGAATTATTCAGCGGCTTAAAAAATGCCTATAAGATGCTGGGCGCGGTTGCCGGCTTTACGGTTGTTTACGAGCTGGATCGGCGGTATATCCGCTATGAAACCGGCGGATGCTGGTGGGTGCAGCTTTTGAAATGGATCCCCGGCCTTGCCCTTTCGGTTGGCTTGAAGGAGCTTTGCTATCTGGCATTTGATTTCCTGCCCGGTGAGGTTTTGCATCGAATGGTTGCTTATTTCGTTTTGGTAATCTTTGCCGGCGCGGTCTGGCCGCTGACCTTTAAATATATCCGCAAGCTGGATAAAAAGGAGCGATAATAAACGCCCAATGGCTATTGCCATTGGGCGTTATGTTTTTGCTTTATTTGACTTTCGATTCTTTAACAACAAGATCGATGGCGAAATCCAAAATAATTTGATCGCGAACAGCAGCCTTGCCGACTGCCTTGATGTATTTATCAACATCGCCATAGCCGTTGGAGGTGGCATATTCAACGGATTTTTTTTCAAAAACCTCATCGGTTACCGCATAGCCCTCGGCATGGGCAATGGCATAGGCGGCGAGCTGGCTCTTTACCATATTTTCCGCATAAGCGGCGGCGCGGCTTTCAAAATCTTTCATGGAAACGTTATTGGCGTTCATCCAAGATTCCAGCGATTCATAGCCGCTCTGATCGGCCAGCATTGCATAATAATCGGTGAATTCCTTTTCGATTTTTGCGGTCAGCTTAGCGGGAAGCTTATCGGCAAATTTCATATTGGAAATGGCGATGCTCCAAAGGGTGCTGCGCTGAGTTGTCTTGGCATTGGTTTCCTTTTGGGCCTGAACCTCTTTTTTCAAAAGGGCCATATATTCCTTAACCGTCTTGGTTTCCTCGTTCAGTTCGGAAACGATCTTATCGCTCAGCGCAGGATAGGTCTCCCGCTTGGTAACGGCATGAACGGTTACTTCAAAAACAACATCGGCACCGTTTAATTCCTCAACACCGTAATCCTGCGGGAAGGTAAGCTCCAAATTGCGGGTCTCGCCGATCTTCATACCGGCCATACCCTCTTCAAAGCCGGCGATGAATTGGCCGCTGCCGATGGTCAGCGCCGCTTCCTTGGCGGTGCCGCCCTCAAAAGCAACGCCATCCTTTTTGCCGCAATAATCCATGGTTACTGTATCGCCTACGCCAACAACCCCTTCGGTTATTTCTTTTTCCGAAACGGTAGCTTCAAAACCGTTATTTTTCAGCCGCTCCCGCAGCTCCAGCTCGATATCATAATCGGTAACGGCCGTATCGGACATTTTATAGGGCAACCCCTTATAATTGCCAAGGGTAACAAAATCTTCAATTTCAACCTTTTCAAAGGTATTGGGATTGCTTGCGCAGCCCGCAAGCAGCATCATACCAAGGGTGAGGATCAGCAGTATTCCTGCAATTCTTTTCATTCTTCCAATTCTCCTTTTAATTTTTGAACGGTTTCTGCAATCAGCTGCCGCACATGCTCGGGCAGCGCTTTTTCCTCTTCGCGGCTCAGGCCGGCGGTGGGGATGGGGGGCAAGACCTGCAAAATCACCTTTGCGGGCCGCAGCCGCTTGCCGTTGCCCTCAAAGAGCTTATATGTGCCTTCGATGGCGATGGGCAGGATCGGCGCTTTGGATTTGGTTGCCATTTTAAAGGCGCCGCCTTTGAATTCAGCGATCTCGCCGCCGTAATTGCGGGTTCCCTCCGGCGCGATGGTAACGTTAATGCCATCCGCCAGCAGCGCGGCGCCATGCTTGATGCAAAGCATTCCCGCCCGCGGGGAGGAACGATCAATAAAAATGCATTTTCCCGCCTTCATCCAAGCGCTGAGCAGGGGCGTTTTTTCCAGCTCCTTTTTGGCGACCATGGAATGGGTATTAGGCAGATGCCCGATCAGAGGAAAGGCATCCAGCAGGCTTTGGTGATTATAGACGGTAAGGGTGGCCTCGGGGGGGATGTTTTCTAAGCCCCGCAGCTCCAGCTTCATGCCCATAACCTTAATGCAGCGCCTGCAAAAGCCAACGATCTTTTTGCGGCAATATTGAAAATGCTTTTCGGGATCTTTTTCCAAAAGCTTCGCTTTTAAAAGCGCGGGCAGATTTACCAAAAGATAGCCCGCAACATAAAGGATCATTCCGATGGTGCGCAGCATGCAAGCGCCTCCTTTTTAAAAATTACATTTATTATATCATTATTTTTGAATGCCGTCAATGCCGTTGTATTATAAAAAATGAAGCAAGGCAGCGAGGAAAATTGCAGATATCCTCTTGTATTTTATGTAAATATCAATTATAATAGTAAGACACGAATCATCCGAACCTGCCTGAAATGGCAGAATTTCGGCGCTTTTCGGCTTGTCGAAGTTTTGTAGGCTTAAATTATTAATGGTTTTAAGGAGTGCATGGAATGGATGCCTTGAAAAAGATTCTTCCCGATTTGTTTTCATGGTTGATGAAAAACGGTCTGCGGATGTTGGTTTGTATTTTGGTATTGGTTGTTGGCCTGCGTTTGATCAAATGGCTGATCAAAAAGATTGTTTCCGGCAAGCGCTTCGGCAGGCTGGATGCCAGCCTGCGCTCCTTTTTGGGCAGCGCTCTGCATATCGCGATGGCGGCGGTGCTGGTTATTACCATCGCGGGAATTTTGGGAATCCCGATGGCCTCCTTTGTTACAATTCTGGCCTCCTGCGGTGTTGCTGTCGGCCTTGCGCTGCAGGGCTCGCTGAGCAATCTGGCCGGCGGGGTAATGCTGCTCTTTTTCCGCCCCTTTAAGGTGGGCGATTATATCGAAGCGACCGGCGTTAGCGGAACGGTAAAGGATATCTCGGTTTTCTATACCATCCTGACCACCCCGGATAATAAAACCATTACCGTACCCAATGGCTCTCTTACCAATAATAATATCGTAAATTACTCTACCGCCACAGGGCGGCGGGTCGATCTTACCTTCGCGGTGGAATACGGCACCGATATTGAAAAGATGAAAGCCCTCCTTTTAGAGGTGGCAAACGCGCATCCGCTGGTGATCCGCGATCCGGATGCCCCCTTCGCCCGCCTTGCGGAAAACGGCGAAAGCGCGATGGTATTCGCTTTGCGGGTGTGGTGCAGAGTGGATGATTATTGGGCAGTATATTTTGATCTGCTGGAGCAGGTAAAGGCGCGGCTGGATCGCGAAAATATCCGCATCCCCTTCCCGCAGGTAGAGGTTCATAATAAATAATTTGTCCGTTTGGGGCGGATTGTTTCGGTAATTTCTGCGGGCGGAGAAAATCCTTTTTTTCGCCTGCGCTGCGGCGAAAGGCGCTTTTGAGCGTGCGCTGCGGGCGGTAATCTGCGAGGTTTCCCTTGGTTTCTAATTGATTTTTCTCTAAAAAATCTTTGGACCGCAAGCTTCTTTTTGGCGGTTTTGCTGATTTTGGCGAAAACCCTGCCCATAGCCGGCGAATGGCTTGCTTTTTAAGGGTAGTTATGGTATAATGTTTGCATTGCGAAATCAACTGTCCTTCTATCAAGGACATTATAGACGAAGGAGAATAGAATGATCATTGGTTTAATGGGCTTTGGTACCATCGGTGCCGGTGTATATGAGCTGGTAAAGGATCGGGCGGATATGGAGATCCGCCATGTTTTGGATCTGCGCGAGCTGGGCATCCCCGAATGGACAACCCGAGCGGAGGATCTTTGGGAGGATGAAGCGGTCGATACCGTAATAGAGGTATTGGGCGGCCTGCATCCTGCCTATGAATTTGTTTGCGCCGCGCTGAAGGCGGGCAAGAATGTTGTTACCGCCAATAAATATTTAGTTGCATCCTATTATGATGAATTGCTGGCGTTGGCGAAGGAAAACGGCGTTGTTTTCCGCTGCACCGCTGCGGTTGGCGGCGGCATCGGCTGGTTGACCGCTCTGGAGCGGGTAAGAAGATTGGAGCCGGTGGTTGCGGTTGAAGGGATCATGAACGGAACAACCAATTATATCCTGACCAATATGACCGATCAGGGCCTGCCTTTTGACACCGTCCTTTCCGAGGCGCAGGCGCTGGGCTATGCCGAGGCGGATCCTACCGCCGATATCGATGGGCTGGATGTGAAGCATAAGCTTTTGCTTTCCGCCAATGTTGCCTTTGATTGCTCCCTTGCGCTGGAGGGGATCTTTACCGCAGGCATCCGCCATATTCAGGATCGGGATATCGCGGCTTTTAAGGAGCATGGCTATGTTTGCAAGCTGCTGGGCGCCGCCTGCCGAAAGGGAGAAGCCATTGCCGCCTATGTGCAGCCGACCCTCTTGAAGAGCGAAGAGCTGGCTGCGGCTGTTCCTTCCAATTTTAATTTGATCACTTATGATACCGCCTATACCGGAAAAATGAGCTTTTACGGTCAGGGCGCCGGCCGTTATCCTACCGCCGCAAACGTTGTTGGCGATTGCATCGATCTGGTAAACGGCGTTCAAAGCTTTTATGCCAAGGGCTTTGCCCCTGCGCAGGCGGATAATTCCATCGTTGCCTATCCCTATTACCTGCGCACCGCCGCAACCCTTGATGGAATTCAAATCGAAGAGAAATGGGGCGATGGTGTTAAAACCGCGCCGATGACCGTTGCCGAAGCGGCTGCGCTGATGAAAAAGCTCGGCGAAAAGGATTCCGCGGTATTTATTGCGGCAATTCGTGAATAATCTGTTTTATATCGATCAATGGAGGTCTTGAAAATGAAATTAAAGAATGTTGCTATTTTGGGTGCCACCGGTGCGGTGGGCCGCGAGATGCTTAAAGTAATGGAAGAGCGCAATTTCCCCGTTGGCGAGCTGAAGCTGCTGGCCAGCGAGCGCAGCGTTGGCAAGCTGATCCCCTTTAAGGGGCGCGAGATTGCGGTAGAGCTGGCCGATGAAAATGCCTTTGAGGGTATGGATCTGGTATTGGGCGCCGCTTCCAATGAGCTGGCCAAACGCCTTGCTCCCGCCATCATCAAAGCGGGCGCTGTTTTTGTGGATAATTCCAGCGCCTTCCGCATGGATCCCGATGTTCCCCTCATTGTACCCGAGGTCAATGGCGAGGATGTAAAAAATCATAAGGGCATTATCTCCAATCCCAATTGCTCCACCATCATTACCCTTACCGCCGTAAACGCGCTGAATAAAATCAGCCCCATCCGCTCCATGGTAGCCTCTACCTATCAGGCGGTTTCCGGCGCCGGCGCAGGCGGCCCCATTGAATTGATGGGCGAGGTGGAAGCGATCCAAAAGGGCGAAACCTATGAAAATACCGTATTCCCCTATCAAATCGCCTATAATGTGATCCCCCAGATCGGCGGCGAGAGCTTCGAGGGCTATACCTCCGAGGAAATGAAAATGCAAAATGAAGGCCGCAAAATTATGCACCTTCCCGAATTGCTCGTCAATTGTACCTGCATTCGTGTGCCTGTTGTTCGCAGCCACTCTATCTCTGTTACCGTAAAAACCGAGGCACCCATCTCTGTTGAGGCTGCCCGCGATATCATCGCCTCTGCCCCCGGTTGTAAATTGGTCGATGATCTTGCCAATAAGATCTATCCTATGCCCCTCGATACAACCGATCAGGATCTCGTTTTCGTAGGCCGCATCCGCAAGGATCTCACCGATGAAAATGCCCTCGCAATCTGGTGCTGCGGGGATCAGGTGCGCAAAGGCGCAGCTACTAATGCCATCCAAATCGCAGAGCTCCTTTAATAGCGCTGAAAATAAGCACCCTTTCCGCCTTTTTCCCCGTTCGGCGTATTAAAATATACGCCTTCAGGGAAAAAAGACGAAAATTGCACTCATTTTGAGCGCTATTAGATCGTAGAGCAAGAATATGCGCAAACTTCCCGCCTTTTCACCCGCTTGGTGTATTTTAATACGCCTTCAGGGGAAAAAGACGAAAATTGCACTCATTTTGAGCGCTATTAGATCGTAGAGAAAGAATATGCGCAAACTTTCCGCCTTTTCACCCGCTTGGTGTATTTTTAAATACGATTTCAGGGGGAAAAAGACGAAAATTGCACTCATTTTGAACGCGATGGATCAAAATATGAAAGAGTAAAAATTGCTTGATTTTGATCGCAATGGACGAAAAAAGAAAAGCAAAAAGAAATTCGAAACCGCAATGCTGATGCATTGCGGTTTTTTAATAGAAAAATTGGTTTTTTTATTGAATTTCTCTTGTATTTTGATGCTTGAAATGATATGATGAGGGCAGAACCCCCCATCTTTTAAAAAGGAGAAAAAAGAATGAAATTTGGTTTTTATGAAAAAGAAATCACCCCGCCCTTAGGCGATAGCATGGCGGGTTATTATGGCCCTCGCCCTGCGGAGGATGTAGAAGATCGTGTTTATGCCAAGGCGGTTGTTTTTGCAAGCGATAGCGAAGCACCGTCCGAGATGGGCGCGGTATTGATTATTGATACTTGCAATTTGGATAAATCCTTTTGCGATGCGGTAAAGGCGCGGGTTGCTGCTTTTTGCGATATTCCGGCCGAAAATATTGCGGTTGCAGCAAATCATTCCCATTATGGGCTGCCCAACGAGAATTTGCTTTATGAGGGCGATGCTGCGTTTATGGCAATTGTTGAGCGGCTGGCGGCAGATACCGTTATTTTGGCGCGCAAGCGGCTTCAACCCTGCAGCCTTTCTTATGGCATCGGTCGGGAGGAAACGACCGCCTTTAATCGTGATATCGTTTTGGATGATGGCGCGATTGTTACCAATCCCAAGAAGGATTGGCAGGAAAAATATCTGCGTCCCTTCAGCGGGATTGATCCCGATCTGCCGGTATTGATGGTAAGGGATGCGGAGGGCAAGCCGATGGGTGCTGTCTTTACCTTTGCCCTGCATCAGGATACTACCGGAAAGCTGGCTTTCAGCGGCGATTATTCCGCTGAAATTTCCCATATTCTGAAGGATCGTTACGGCAGAGATTTTGTTTCCCTCTTTATGATCGGTTGCTGCGGCGATATCAACCATATTGATTTTATGAACCGTACGCCCAGACGCTCTCATCGGGAGATCGGCCGCATTCTTGCCAAAGAGATTATTGCCACCATCGAAGAAAAGAGCGCGCCCTTGGCTGGGGAGAAGGTTCAGGTCGTGAGCCGCCGGTATCAGATCCCGCGCCGCGAGGTAACCCAAGAAATGCTGGCGCATGCTGCGGAGGTGGCAAAGGATAAAACCAAGCGCAAGAGCCCCTATGAGCAGGGCTCCGAAACCTCTCGCGGTCTTTTGATTTACCATGAAAAATTCGGTGGCGAGGAGCATCGCATGGTAGATCTGATCAATACCGTTTTTAAGATTGGAGAGCTTTGGCTGGTGGCCATCCCGGGCGAGATTTATCATCAATACGGCGAGCAGATCAAGGAGCAGCTTCCCGGCGGAAAATGGCTGCTGACCGAGCAGGCCAACGGTACTGCAGGCTATGTCCCCGTTCCCGAATTAATGGATACTTATATTTATCCCGCCTTCCTGACCATGGGAAGCTTTTTGCCCTCCGGTTCCGGCGATATTATCGTTGCTGAAGCTTTGGCAGCGGTAAAGACGCTTGAGGAGAAATAAAATAATTGAGGAGAAATAAAATAATGAAATGCGCTTTTTATGAAAAAGAAATCACCCCGCCCTTAGGCTGCTATATCCCCGGCTACGGGGATGATCGCCGCGGAATCGGGGTCAAGGATCCTCTCTTTGTTAAAGCCATTGTTTTGGAAGATGATGGCGGCCATAAAGCTGCCATTGCGGTATTGGATTCCCTTTTGGTAGAGATGGAGCATACGGAAGCGATCCTGGCGCGGGTAAAGGAATATACCGATCTTACCGAGGAAAATACGGTCATTACCTGCATTCATACCCATACAGGAACTCCCTTTTGGGAATATAATGAGCAGGATCTTGCCTATATGGAGCTGCTCTTTCGGATGGCTGCCGATTGCATTATTTTGGCTTGGCAGCGCTTGCAGCCCTGCATTGCCATCTATGGCAAAAGCAGGGTAGAGGATATTGCGTTTACGCGGGATTATCATATGAAGGACGGCACCGTTCGCACCAATCCCGGCGGCCGCCATCGGGAAAATATCCTTGCGCCCACCAGCCCTGCCGATCCGGAGTTTGCATCGGTATTCTTTCGGGATTTGGAGGGGAAGCCTCTCGGCGCGCTTTCTAATTTCGCCTGCCATTGCGATTGTGTTGGCGGCGCGGAATACAGCGCCGATTTTCCGGGCGCCCTCTCCCGCAGCCTGAAGAGCGTCTATGGCGCAGAGTTCATCTCTGTGTTTTTACAAGGCTGCAGCGGGGATATCAACCATGTGGATTTCATTGGTCATAAAAAATCTGATTATCAGGAAATGGGCCGTATTTTGGCCAAGGAGGTCGTTTGCCTTTCCGAAGCGGGGGAGGCCCTTTCCGAGGAGCGCATCGGCGCCGCCCGCAAGGAACTTTATATCGATCGGCGCGAGCCTTCCGAGGCGCTGCTGGCCCGGGCTCAAGAGGTGGTGGCCGATCCGGATCTCTGGCAGGAGGGGGAAGCAAAACCCGCCAATTACCGGGCTCTTCTGCAATATATGAACGATTATGAAGGAAAACCGCTGCTCCACCGTTGCCCGATACAGACCATCAGGCTGGGGGAGATCTTTATCTTTTGCCTGCCCGGCGAGATGTATCATTTTTACGGCGAGGAATTAAAGAAACGCTGTCGCGGCGGTAAGGCGCTGGTGGCGGAAATTTGCAATACCAAGGCGGGCTATTGCCCGACCCCTGATCTTTTGGAAAATGGCCCTAACCCATATGTTTTAGGTTCCTGGCTGGCGCATCCCGCCTTCTTAAAAGCGGAGGCAGGCCAAAGGATGGTAGATACCGCGCTGGCGCTGGCAGAAGAATTACAATAATTGCAAAAGGAGGTTTTGCAATATGAAATGTGGGTTTTATCAAAAGGAAATCACCCCGCCGCTGGATTCCTATATCCCCGGCAACGGCCCGAAATATGCTGCGGGCGTTAAGGATCCCCTTTATGTCCGAGCGGTGGTTTTGGAGGATGAGGCGGGGCATAAGACCGCCCTTGCCGCGCTGGATTCCCTGATGCTGGAAATGGAGCATACCGAGGCGATTCTGGCGCGGGTAAAGGAATATACCGATCTTACCGAGGAAAATACGGTATTGACCTGCATCCACGCTCATACCGGCACCCCCTTTTGGCAATATGAGGGGCAGGATGCTGCCTTTATGCCGCTGCTCTTTAAGATGGTGGCGGATTGCATTACCTTGGCTTGGCAGCGGCTGCAGCCCTGCGAGGTAACCTTCGGCAAGGAACTTGCCGAGGGCATCGCCTTCACGCGGGACTACCGAATGAAAGACGGAACAATCCGCTGCAACCCCGGCTTTCAGCGTGCCGAGGAAATCCTCGGGCCTACATCGCCTGCAGATCCCGAATTCCCTGTTCTCTTTTTCAGGGATTCGGAGGGCAAGCCCTTGGGCTCCATCAGCAATTTTGCCTGCCATTGCGATTGTGTTGGCGGCTATGAACTCAGCGCCGATTATCCCGGTGAAATGTCCCGCTGCTTAAAGGCGGAATTCGGAGCGGAGTTTGTATCCCTCTTTTTGCCCGGCTGCAGCGGAGATGTGAACCATGTGGATTATATCGGCCAAAAGAAATCCGATTATAAAGAAATGGGTCGAATCCTGGCGGAGAAGGTAAAAACCATCGCCGAGGGCGGCGAGAGCATCGGCGCCGCCGGGCTGATGGTGGCCCGCCGCGATTTGATGATTCGGCGGCGCACCGCTTCGCGGGAGCTGATTGATCGCGCTAAGGCGGTGGTATTAAAGCCAAAGATCCGCGAGGAGGGCGAGCCGAAGGAAGGCCAATATCTTGGCCTGCTGCGCTATCATAAGGCCTATGAGGGCAAGCCCTTGGAGGTGCTTTGCCCTGTTCAAACCATCAAGCTGGGTGATATCTTTATCTTTTGCCTGCCCGGCGAGGTTTACCATGCCTATGGGCAGGAGCTGAAGGCCCGCTGCGGCGGTAAGGCGCTGGTTTGCGAGCTTGCCAATACCCGCGCAGGCTATATTCCTACCCCCGATCTGATAAAGGATGGCCCGATCTGGACCAGCCTGGGCTCGGTATTGGGCCTTGCCTGCTTCCTGGAAGGCAATGCCGGCAGAACGATGGTGGAGAATGCCCTGGAGATGGCGGAGGAAATGAAATAAATGCGCGCAGCTTTTTATGAAGTAGAGATCACTCCGCCTCTCGGCGGGGATATTCCCGGCTACTTTGCGGAGCGGCTGACCGAAACGGTGAAGGATCGCCTCTATGTGAAGGCGGCGGTCTTTGAAGGGGAAGAAACGGCAGCAATGGTGGTGATCGATGCCGAAGCGCTGCCGGCGGAATTCTGCAATGCCGTTACCAAGCGGGCGGCGGAATATACCGGCATCCCCGCCGAAAATATTGCGGTGGCCTCCAATCATACCCATTATGGCATCCCCATCGGGGATGATGTATCCAAGCCGGATCCCAATTTCATGGAGGTGGTTACCCGGCTGACCGCCGATTGCGTTACACTGGCTTGGCAGCGGCTCCGCCCCTGCCGGCTGACCTATGGCATCGGCCGGGCCGAGGGGCTGGCCTTTAATCGGGATATCGTTTTGAAGGATGGCACCATCGCCACCAACCCCGGCAAAAGTATGCAGGAACAGTTTGACCGCCCCTTCAGCGGGGTGGACGAGGATCTGCCGGTGCTGACGGTCTATGATGAAGAGGATCGCCCGATGGGTGCGCTCTTTACCTATGCCCTTCATCAGGATACCGCCGGCGGAAAGAGTTATTCCGGTGATTTTGCATCGGAGATCTCCCATCAGCTGAAAAAGGCGATGGGACCGGAGTTTGTATCCCTCTTTATGATCGGCTGCTGCGGCGATATTAATCATATTGATTTTATGAATCGCACCAAAACCAAAAATCATCGCCAGATCGGGCAGATCCTGGCGGCGGAGATCTTAAATACGATGGAGCAGGCCGCGCCGGTAACCGCAGATGCGGTAAAGGTTTGCCGGCAGGAGGTATCTCTTTTGCGGCGGGCAATCCCTCCCGAACGATTGGCGGAGGCCGGATGGGTGCTGGAGGATCCCGAAAACCGGGTTGGCACCGATGGAATGGACCGCCTTTATGCCCGGCTTCTCACCACTCTGGAGGAGCGCTATCGCGGCATGCCGCAGGAGGAATTGCTCCCGGTCCATACCATGCTGCTGGGGGATGTCTGGCTCTTTGCGGTGCCCGGCGAGCTTTACCATCAGTTTGGGAAACGGATGAAGGCCGGTGCGCCCGGCGGAAAATGGTTGATTTCGGAAGAAGCGAATTATCGCGCCGGCTATCTGGCGGTGCCGGAGCTTTTCGATACCGGATGCTATACCACCAAGCAACGTCCCGGCAGCCGGTTTGAACCGGCCGGCGGTGATAAGCTGGTGGATGCGGTTCTCCAATTGGCAAATCAAATGAAATAACCTAAAAAAATGCCCTTTTTAAGGGCATTTTTTATTGCTTTTTAGGGAGGAAAATGATATGATGAAAGCAAGATTGAAAGAGGGGGTGCATTGGGATGAAATGTGGTTTTTATAAAAAAGAAATTACCCCGCCGCTGGGGAGCTATATCCCCGGCTACGGTGATAATCGGCGCGGCCGCGGAGTAAAGGATGAGCTTTATGTTAAGGCGCTGGTAATGGAGGATGCAAGCGGCAATCGCTTTGCCATCGCTTCTTTGGATTCTTTGATGCTGGAAATGGAGCATACAGAAGCGATCTTGGCGCGGGTAAAGGAATATACCGATCTTACCGAGAAAAATACGGTATTGACCTGCATCCATGCCCATACCGGCACCCCCTTTTGGCAGTATGATGCGGCGGATACCGCCTATATGCAGGAACTTTTCAGAATGGTGGCCGATTGCATCATTCTGGCTTGGCAGCGCTTGCAGCCCTGCGAGGTTACTTACGGCGTAGGGAAGGCAGAGGGCATTTCCTTTGTAAGAGATTATGTTTTAAAAGACGGGCGGATTGTTACCTGGGGTAAAAAGGGCTTGAACCTGCGCCCCTATGCGGAATCCGATCCGGAGGTCGGGGTATTGTTTTTCCGCGATGCAGGCGGCAAGCCCATCGGCGCGGTCAGCAATTTTGCCTGCCATTGCGATTGTGTTGGCGGCGAGGAATACAGCGCCGATTTCCCCGGCGTTATGGCGCGCAGGCTGGAAAAGGAATGGGGCGCTGATTTTATCTCTATCTTCCTGCCCGGCTTCAGCGGAGATATCAATCATGTGAACGCCATGGAAGGAATTCGCATGGATTATAAGGTGATGGGCGTAATGCTGGCGGATGAGGTAATCAAGATTGCCGCAAGCGGCAAGCCCATCGGCGCCGATACCATTGATTTTGCCCGCAAGGAGCTTTATCTGGAGCGGCGGGTGGTAACGCCCGAAATGGAAAAACGGGCAAAAGAGATTCTGGCCGATCCCGCATGTCGCCGCCCCGAAGAGCATGGCTTTGCTCATCCCCAATGGATGCTTTCTTATGCAGAGGAATATGCAAACGCTCCTTTGGAGGTGCGTTGCCCTGTTCAGACCATTAAACTGGGCGACATCTTCTTATATTGCCTGCCCGGCGAGATGTATTGCGCTTTTGGTAAGTATTTGAAAACCAAGAATGGCGGAAAGGGATTCCCGGTGCAGCTCTGCGCAACCCGCGCGGGCTATATCCCCACTCCGGAATTGATGGAGAGCGATGTTTACCCCGCCGAACTCTCAAACTGCGCTTTTCTTCAGGCCGGGGCCGGCGACCAATTGGTGCAGGCGGCGCTGGATCTGGCCGATGCGCTGAAATAAAATAATTTAAAAATGCCCTTTTAAAAGGGCATTTTTTATTGCTTTTCGGGGGAGAAGATGGTATGATAAAAGCAAGAAAAAAGAAGCGAGGGATTAAAAAATGAAATGCGGTTTTTATGAAAAAGAAATTACCCCGCCTTTAGGCGGTGATATTCCGGGATACTATGTTCATCGTTTGACTACGGATGTAGTAGATAAGCTTTATGTGAAGGCAGCGGTTTTTGCTGTCGATGATGCGGAGCCGGCAAAGATGGTTGCGATGCTGACCTTGGATTGCTGCGCCGTTCAGGAGGAATTTTGCAAGAAGGTTGCGGCGCGGGTAGAGGAATTTACCGGTATTCCCGCGGCCCATGTTGCGGTTATGGCCAATCATACCCATCGCGGCTTTCCTACCGGCGGCTACGGCTCCGATCGGGATGATTCCTTTATGGCGCTGCTGGAGCGGCTGGCTGCCGATGCGGCCATTCTTGCCTTTCAGCGGCTGCAGCCCTGCTCCCTTTCCTATGGCATCGGCAAGGAGGAGCGGCCGGTATTCAATCGCGATTATCTGATGAAAGATGGCTGCATTGCCACCAATACGAAATATAAGGATGAGATTGTTCGCCGCTATGGCGGGGTAGATCCCGATCTGCCGGTTTTGGCGGTAAAGGATGCGGAGGGCAATCTGATGGGTGCGCTCTTTACCTATGCCCTGCATCAGGATACTACCGGCGGGAATGTTTATACCGGCGATTATGCCTCCCATATTTCATATCATCTGAAGGCCGCCTACGGGCAGGATTTTGTTTCCTTCTTTATGATCGGCTGCTGCGGTGATATCAACCATGTGGATGATGATTTTAAGGGCAATTTCCGCAGCATCGGTAAGATGCTGGCGGAGGATATTATCGAGATCATTGATCGCAGCGAGGCGATTGCGGATCAGGAGGTGCGGATTGCCTATGGCCGCCTGCCGCTCAAGCGCCGCCGCGCCACCGAGGAGATGATCCGCCATGCGGAATGGGTTTGCGAGGATCGCAAAAACCGTAAGGATAAATATGATATGACCGGCAAGGCAGCGCCGCTGCTTTTGGAGCATATTGAAGCCACCAAGGATCTGCCGGATGATTTTGATATCCCTCTGCAGGTAATGAAGCTGGGCGAGGTTTTCCTCTATGTAATGCCCTTTGAGGTTTATCATCAATTCGGCGAGCAGCTCAAGGCGGCCGATCCCGATCGCAAATGGCTGATCTCTGAGCTTTCCAATTTTGATGGAAGCTATGCGCCCATCGAGGAGCTTTTCGGAACGGATGCCTATCCTGTGCAGCTTTGCTACGGCAGTTGGCTGGAGCCTAAGGCGGGCCAAAAGATGACCGATATGCTGATTGAATTGGCAAAAACGCTGGATTGATGAAGGAAAAAAGATGAAATGCGGATTTTATGAAAAAGAAATCACCCCGCCCTTGGGCGCGGATATGCCGGGCTATTATGCCAATCGTCTCTCGGAAGGGGTAGAGGATAAGCTTTATGCTAAGGCGGCAGTTTTCAGCGATGGTGAGCGGGAGCTGGCCTTCGTTGTAATCGATGCGGTTGATCTTTATTACGATTTTTGCGAGGCGGTAAAGGAACGCGCCTCGGAATTTACAGGGATTCCCAAAGAGCAGATCGCGGTGACCGCCAATCATAGCCATTACGGCATTCCCAATGGGGATGTTTGCTCCAAGGCGGATGAGGGATATATGCAGGTTGCCATTCGGCTGATCGCCGATTGCATTACTCTTGCTTGGCAGCGGATGCAGCCCTGCTCCCTTGCTTATGGCATCGGGGCGGCAAAAAATGTTGCCTATAATCGCGATTTTATTATGAAGGACGGCAGCATTTCCAGCATTGTTCCTACCAAGAAAACCTTGGAGGTTGACCGCCCCTATGGCGGGGTGGATGAGGATCTGCCGGTTTTGACGGTTTATAATGAGGAAAAGCGGCCCATTGCGGCCATCTTTACCTTGGCGCTCCATCAGGACACCACCGCCAAACTTCGCTATTCGGGCGATTATTCCTCGGAGGCATCCAAGCGGCTGAAGGCGGTTTACGGGCAGGATTTCATTTCTGTTTATCTGCCCGGCTTCAGCGGGGATGTAAACCATATCGATACCATGGGGAAAAAGGCCATGCTGGAGGCCATCGCCGCAGGCGAGGCGGAGGAAACGGCAGCCTTGAAATATAATAAGCTGGATCATCGTAAGATCGGCAAGGTGGTTGCCGAGGCGGTGCAGCAGGTAATGGAGGAAAAAAGTGCGCCTATTTGCGGCGATAAGATCGGCGCAAAGCGCCGCGATCTTACAGTTTTGCGGCGGCACGCAACGCCGGAGCAGCTGAAGGCAGCGCAAAAGGAAAAAGAGGAAACCGGCAAGGCCTCCCTGCTTTTGCTCTATGAAGAGGAATGCGGCGGCGAGGAAACGGTATTATTTCCTGTTCAGACCTTCCGCATTGGGGATTGCAGCCTCTTTTTTACCCCCGGCGAGATTTACCACGACTATGCAAAGCTTTTAAAGGAGGGCGCGCCCGGCGGCAAATGGCTGATGGCCGAATTGAGCAATACCCTCGGCGGATATATGCCGATTCCCGCTCTTTACGGTACCGGCGCTTATCCTGCCCAGCTTTGCTTTGGCAGCTTTGTTACCGCCGAAGCGCCCGATCAGATTATTGCGGCGTTGCTGGAAATGGCGGAGGAATTAAAAGACTAAAAGGAGAGCAAAAAAATGAAATGCGGATTTTATGAAAAAGAAATCACCCCGCCCTTGGGCGGAGATATGCCCGGCTACTACAGTCATCGGTATACCACCGCGGTAGAGGATAAGCTTTATGCGAAAACCGTTGTATTCAGCGCAAGCGGCGAGGCGGCCGATGCGGCAGCCATCATTGTTTTGGATGTGGTTGAGCTGCCGCCCGAATTTTGCGAGGCGGTGCGTGCCCGCGGGGCGGAATTATCGGGCATTCCCGCCGATCATATTGTGATTTCCGCCAATCATAGCCATTACGGCATGACGGTAGGCGATTGCATCTCGGATGCGGATGAGGAATATGTTGCGGTAGCAGCGCGGCTGATCGGCGATACGGTAGAGCTGGCGCGGCAGCGGCTGCAGCCCTGCAAGCTGACCTATGGCATCGGCGAGGCCAAGAATGTATGCTATGTTCGGGATTATGTTTTGGATGACGGTTGCATTGTTACCAATGCGAGCAAGTATCTGGAGCATATCATCCGCCCTTACAGCGAGCCTGATGAGGATCTGCCTGTTTTGGCCGCTTATGATGAGGAGGGAAAGCCGTTGGGCGCGCTCTTCACCTTGGCGCTCCATCAGGATACTACCGGCAAAAAGGCTTACAGCGGCGATTATTCCTCGGAGGTTTCCAAGCAGCTGAAGGCAGTTTACGGGCCCGAATTTGTATCGGTATATCTGCCCGGCTTCAGCGGGGATGTAAACCATTGCGATACGATGGGGAGAAAGGCAATGAAGCAAGCGATTGACGCAGGAGAGGCGGAGGAGACCGCTGCCCTGAAATATAATAAATTGAATCATCGCAAGATCGGCAAGGTGGTTGCCGAGGCGGTGCAGAAGGTGATGGAAGAGGGCAGTGAGCCGATCGAGGGAGATCGGGTAGCCGCCATGCGGACGGACCGCGCCTTTCCCTGCCGCCATGCAAGCGAGGAGGAATTGGCCCACGCCCGCTGGGTTGCGGAGGATCAAAAGAATCGCAAGGATAAATACGATATGACCGGCCAGAATTCCAGCCTGATGTTGCTTTATGAAGAGGCGTTCAAGGGGGTCGAAACCTTTAATCTTCCGATCCAGACCCTGCAGATCGGAGAGGTTACTCTTTTTGCTACCCCCGGCGAGATTTATCATCAATACGGCGCGCGGCTGAAGGAGAAGCGGCCCAAATGGCTGATTGCCGAGCTTTGCAATACCGCCATCGGCTATGTACCCATCCCCGAAATTCATGGTACCTATGCTTATCCTGCGCAGCTTTGTCATGGCAGCTTTTTGATGCCGGAGGCGGGCGATCAGATTATGGATACCCTGCTGGAAATGGCGGATCAGCTTACCCAATAATTTTATATTGAATTTAAGGCAATATAATGGTAAAATAAAATAAAGACACCGGGCGGCTTGTCTGCCCGGTGATTTTTCAAGCGGAAAGGAAGGGCATATTATGATGGCATTAAAGATCATTGGCATCATTGTGTCGGGGCTTGCCCTTCTGATCTTTTTGATATTGATGCTGCCTGTTTCGGTATGGCTGCGGGCCGATTCCGAAAAGGGGCTGAGGCTGCGGTATCGGTTTCTCGGCAAGGAATTCGGCGAGGATCCCGATCCTCATAATCCCATCATCCGCGGCCTGAAAAAAACGCTCGGGATCTCCCATTTGGAAAACGTAAAAACCATCCGCGGCGCTGTTGAGGCCAAAGGCGCAGGGCTCACCCTGCAGGAAACAGTGCATAATCTGATGCTGCTGCTGGATCGGGCGCTTTGGGCGCTGGACCGATGCTATATCCCCAAATGCAGGCTGATCTCTATCAGCGCGGGGGAGGATGCGGCGCTGGACTACGGCGTTGCCTGCGCGATTATCTATCCGCTGGCGGGCTGGCTGGAGGGCAATGCCCATCTGGGCCGCCGCGCGCCCCAATTGGATCTGCGCTGCGATTTTGAGCGGGAGGCTCCTTATTATGAATTTGAGCTGGTGATCCGCCTCAGGATCCATCATATTCTGCGGGGGTTATGGTATATTGTGAAAAAGAATGTTGAAATCGAAATGGAATCGGAATAAATCGGAGGAGAACATAAAATGGAGCAAAAGCAATCAAGCAATCTTTCCCAGGTTTTGAATTTTGTTGCCGATAAAACCTTGGCGCTGGCCAAGGAAAATGCGGTAGTAGGCGCGCCGATCGAGCGCGATGGGATAACGGTGATTCCCATTTCCAAGCTTTCTGTTGGCTTTGCGGGCGGCGGCTCGGATATGCTGGATGCCAATCGCAAAAAGCGCCAGCATCCCGCGGGCGGCGGCGCAAAGGTAACCCTTACGCCGATGACCTTTTTGGTCATTGCGGGCGGCGAAGTGCAGCAAATTCGGGTAGAAGCGCCCGCCGCCTCGCCTGCAGCGGAGGTGGTTGATACCGTTATCGAGCAGGTTAAGGGCTTCTTTGAGGAGCGTAAGGCAAAAAAGAATGAGGGGAAATAATTCCCCTCATGCCATAAGAAAATCAAAAACAAGGTTATAATATTCTATTAAAAATTCATCGCTGCCGGTAAAAAGGGTATGCTTGCCGCCCTGCATCAGATGATTTTCGCATTGCAAAAGCTTTGCGAGCTTGCGCTGATAGCGGGGCTTAACAACCGTTTCGAATTCGGCGGTCAGCATCAAAAGCTTGGTTTGCAGCGGCTGCTTTTTCAGCCGAGGCAAAAACCGCTTATAGGCGGAAAGGCTTTCAAGAATCCATTGATTGGTAGGCGCGGAGCTTTGGAAGATCGGATCCCGCAGCCGAAGATCGAGGTTATCCCGAAAGCGGGCATAGCTGATATCGGGCGACCGCTCAAAATTGGGATCCGGATTGAATTCGCTCATATGAGGATATTTGGAAAGGCGGCCTTTTTTGGCAATCAGATGCTTGAGCTCCTGAAGAACAATGGGGCGGGGAACGCCTTTTGTTTCGGGGCAGACCATCGGCGAGGAGAGAACCGCTTTGCGAATGGGCAGCCCTTCCAAAAGCGCCATGATCGAGATGGTGCCGCCCATGGAATGGGAAAAAATATCGATGGGCAGCCCGCTGCCGTTGGGGATCACCAGCTGCTCGGCTACGATCTTGAGATCGGCCGCATAATCCTCGAAGCGATCCACATGCACCAGCCGCAGATTTTCCACCTCGCGACCGGAGCGACCGTGGCCGCGATGGTCATAGATGAAAACATTATAGCCGAGCTGGGAAAAATAATGGATCAGCTCCCGATATTTATCCGAAAATTCGGTAAAGCCATGAACAATCAGCAGATTGGCATGGGCATCGGCGCGCAGATAGCGCTCGGTATAAAGGGAAATTCCGCCATAGCCGTTCAGCGTTTCGGAAACGCAGAGCTCCGCCAGCCTTTGGCGCAGGGCGGGCATTGCGGCGGTATATTCACTTTCGCGGATCAGCTCGGGATAATTTTGAAGCATTTTAACATCCTCCGTATTGAATGAAAAAAGTTGGTGATAATAATGATAAAAACCAAAAACAAGCTGTTAAAAAGGATTGGTTCAATTATCGTTATTATTACAGTTTTGACTCTTTTGGTGATGTCTATTCTCACCAAGGTCATTTATGATTTGAGCTTTGAGCGGCAGGAGATCATCTCCGAGATCCCCGCCTCGCTGCAGCAGATGGTTGCGGCAAGGGAGGAGCATCGCTTTCAAAGCGGAAAGCATCAATTATTTGGCGCGCTTTATCGGGGCGGGCAAGCGGGGCTGATTGTTATGGCGCCCGGCTACCATTCCGCAACCGATGAATATCTTTGGCAGATTAAAAGCCTGCTGGATCGCGGCTGGGGGATCTTTATTTTTGATCCAACAGGCAGCGGACGCAGCGAGGGAGAATCCTCCATCGGCTTTTCCCAAGAGCTTTTGGATCTGCGCGCCGCCCTTGATTATATCGAGGAGCAGGGGCGGTTTGGATATCGCGAAATGATGCTGCTGGGCCATAGCCGGGGGGGCTATGCTGCCTGCGGTATTTTGGACGAGGGCTATGATATTGCCGCGGTGGTCAGCATCAGCGGGGTCAATAGCGCAATGGATGCTGTGATCCAGCCTGCTGCCGATGCCATTGGGCCGATTGCCTATGGCAATTACCCGTTGCTTTGGCTTTATCAGGTCTTTCTTTTCGGCAAAGATACGGCGGCAACCGATGCGGCGGAGGCCATTGCGGCCTCGGAGGTGCCTGTTTTGATTGTTCAGGGCAGCGCCGATCCGCTCTATCCGCCCGAGCGCTATTCCATCTATTCCCATCGGGAGGAGCTGGAGGGCGCGCAGGTTTCTTATTATCTTTGCGAAACACCGGGGCAGGATGGGCATACCGACCTGCTTTTCGGTAAGGGGGGCGCCAATGGCGCGCTGATGGATCGCATCCATCAATTTTTTGCATTAAGCCTTGAAGAGGCATAAAGGGGATTAAATTAAATGAAAGTAGTTGTTGTCATTCCGGCATATCAGCCGGATGAGGAATTGATCCGCCTGCTGGAGGAGCTGCATGCTGCCTCCCTTTCGGCATTGATTGTTGACGATGGCAGCGCCATCTCCTGCAAGCCGATTTTTGATGCGGCGGAGCAATATGGCAAGGTCATCCATGCGCCGAAAAATGAGGGGAAGGGCGCCGCTTTAAAGCGGGGCTTTGCCGCGATCGCGGAGCTTTATCCCGATTGCAGCCATATTATTACCGCGGATGCCGATGGGCAGCATCGCCCTGCCGATATCCTGCGGGTAAGGGATGCGCTGGAGGCGGGGGCCGAATTTGTTTTGACCGTTCGCCGCCTGCAAGGGGATATCCCCGCCCGCTCCCGCTTTGGCAATGGCTTATCGCGGGTGGTTTATACCGCGATGATCGGCCATTATTTTGATGATAACCAATCCGGCCTGCGGGGCTTCGAGGTAAAGCATATCGAATGGCTTTTGAAGGTCGGCGGCAATAAATATGATTACGAAATGAATATGCTCTGCTTTGCCGATAAGCAGCGGATTACCATCACCCCGCTTCCCATTGAAGCGATCTATATTGATGGAAATCGTTCCTCCCATTTTGATCCGGTAGCCGATACGCTGCGGATCTATAAGCGCCTCTTCGGCAGCACATGGCCTTCGCTGGTAGCGGTAGGCTATTGGGCGATCTTTTCGCTGGTCTGCAGCATCCTTTTGGGATATCGGGAGCTGCATCAATGGGTACCGACCGCGGTCATGAGCGCAGCCTTTCTTTCGATTTTATTCAATCGGCTGTTTGTTTTCCGCGGCATCCCCTATCGCGATGGTCTGCGCACAGTATTCTTTGCGCTGATCCGCGCAGCGGCTTATACGAGCATTACCCGTATTTTTGCGGTATTCCTGCCGATGGTACCCATCTGGCTGGTATTGGGCGTGGTTGCTTTTGTGATGGTATTTGTTGAATTCTTCATACATAAGGGAAAGCATAAGATCTTCAATAAAAAGAGATGAGAAATCATCTCTTTTTTTATTGCAGCGCTTTTTCAATGGCGGCGGCAAAGCCCGCCGCTTCCAGCCGCAAAAGCTGATCGATGCAGGCGATGGGCGTTTCCTCCACCGCGCAGCCATGCATTTTGATAACAGCCTTTTTGGTGCCGAGGAAGGTGGCGCCGCCGCGGGTATTGCAATCGAAGGTTTCCCGCAGGCGGGCGTCCATCGCCGCCACCATCGGATCCTCCGCCCGACCTTCGCGGGCCGCGATCTCGCGCACCAGCGAAAGGGCCAGCATTCCTGCGGCTTCGTTGCTTTTCATAATGATATTTCCGGCAAAGCCATCGGCAACGATAACATCGGCATAGCCGCTTGCCAGATCATTGCCCTCCATATTGCCGATAAAATGCAAGGGCGCTTCCTTCAGGAGCTGATAGGCCTCCTGATGCAAGGGAGCGCCTTTCCCCTCCTCGCGCCCTACCGAGAGCAGCGCAACCCGCGGCGTTGCCTCGGGCTTGATGCAGCGGCGGAAGGCATCGCCCATCCGCGCGAATTTTAAAAGCTCTTTGGCGGTAGGCTGGATATTGGCCCCGCAATCAACAAGGCAGGTGGTTTCGCCGTTATAGAGCGGAAGATTGGAGGAGAGGGCAGGGGTTTTGAGCCCGCCCATCAGCCCCAGCCTGCAAATTGAGCCGATCAGCAGGGCGCCGGTGCTGCCGGCGCTGAGCAGGCCGATGCAATCGGGATCCGCCTTGAGGCGGGCGTAGCCCAGCGCAATAGAGCTTTCGTTTCTGCCGGTAAAGATGGCTGCGGGATTTTCGTTATTTTTAATATAATCGGTAGTTTCGATGATCTCAATTCCGTCCCCGCTGCCGCCTTCGGCTTCGATCAGCTCGCGCGCGCCGATAAAAATCAGACCCAGCTCGGGATGCTGCGCGCGGGCGCGCAACGCGCCGCGGATGATGGGGGCGGGGCCTGCATCGGCACCGTAAATATCAATCAGAATTTTTTTCATAGAAATTTCCTCCAATAAAAAAAGCGGCAAAGCCGCTTTTTTTACTCAATTGCAAAAATATAGCGGTAAACATCTTGCTCGCCTTGGATAAAGCCGATCTCTACCAAGGGATATTTCTCCGCAAAAAGCGCTTCCAGCGCTTCCGCCTCTTCAGGGGCGGCATCCTTTCCGCAAAAGACGGTAACTACCTGCTTTTCATCCATATTGGGCAGCCGCTCAAAAAGCAGCTCCGCTGCCCGCAACGGGGAGTCGGTAGAGGCATAAACGGTATCCTTTTCCAGCCCCATCCAATCGCCTTTATGGATCTCAACCCCCGAGATGCGCGCATCGCGGGTGGCGGTAGTAATATAGCCGGTTGTAACATTGGGGAGGCCGCAGGTCATATCCTCGATCAGCTGCTCCACACGATCCACAGAAAGATCCATCATCGAAAGGGCGGAATAGCCCTCGGCAATGGAGGTGGTGCGCAAAACGCGAACCTCCGCCTTCTCGTAAAGGGAGGCGGCTTGCTCCGCTGTCATAACAACGTTGGAATCATTGGGCAAAACAAGGATGTATTCGGCATTCACCTGATCGAATGCCGCAATAAAGGCTTCGGCGCTGGGGTTATTGGTGCGCCCGCCATCGATAACAACCGAAACCCCTACCTCCTTGAAGAAGCGGGAAAGCCCTTCGCCGGTGGCGGTGGCAACAATGGCATATTTTTGCTTTTCGGCAGGCTTGCTTTCAACAACCTCATTATGCTGAATGGCCATATTTTCAATTTTCAGGGTAACAAATTCACCAAAGGTATGGGCATAGGCCAAAACCTCTTCGGGGGCAAAGCTATGAACATGAACCTTGATCAAGGTTCCGTCCTGAACGGTAACGACCGAATCGCCCATTTCTTGCAGCCGCGCGGTCATCTCCTCCAGCCGAAAGGCGGCGATATTCGTTTTGGAATGGAGCAATTGCAGGATAAACTCGGTGCAATATCCGAATTCCATATCGCTGTTTTCATCAAAGGAGGGGGTGGCGGCAAAGCTTGCGCTTGAAACCGGCGCATCATTTTCGTCAATCATCTCGCCCTGCAGGAAGGAGAGCATTCCCTCAAAAATGCAGATCAGCCCTGCGCCGCCGCTATCCACAACATTAGCTTCCTTCAAAACAGGCAGAAGCTCGGGCGTTTTTTGCAGCGAGATTTGCAGCTGCCGCAAAAGGGCGGTAAAGCATTGCTCAAAATCGGGGAAGGCATGGCTTTCCAGAAAATCGGCGCCCTCCCGCAGAAGGGTCAGGATAGTACCCTCAACAGGGGTAGCCACCGCCTCATAGGCATAGCGGGTGCCGCTGCGAAAGGCGGCAACAAAGGCGGGAACCGAAAGGATCTCGATCCCCTCGCTTCCGATTGCAAGACCGCGGATAAATTGAGAGAGGATTACGCCGGAATTGCCCCGCGCCGATAAAAGAGAGCTGCGGGAAAAGCGTTTCATCAGCGCCTCTACCGTTTCAAAATCATCATTGGTACCGAAAACACCGCCCTCGATGGTCATAGTCATATTTTTGCCGGTATCGCCATCGGGCACCGGAAAAACATTCAGATCGTCTACCACCTGCATATTCCGCTTCAGATTGCGATAGCCATTGGCCAGCATATCGCGGAATTGAGCAGCGGTCAATTCGCTTGTTTGCAAAGCTAAATTACTCACCTTGGATGGTGACCTCCTTACCGAAGCAGAATGAGATGATGGTGCCGGGACCAACGCAGGAGCCGACAATGGGGCGGATATAATCGATATGAACATCCGCAAAGGGAATTTTTTCCAAAATCTTTTCTTTCAGCAGAAGCGCGCTGGCCTCATCATCCGCATGGGAGATATAGAGGGTTTGCTCCTCGGGCTTTTCTACCGCCTCAGCCATCATTTCAACAATGGCGAGCTTGGCATTTAAGGAACCCTTTGCCTTTTTAACGGCATAATTCTGGCCGATCTTATCGGAGATCAGGATGGGCTTTACCCCAAAGAGATTGCCGAAGAAGGCCTTGGAGGCCTTTACCCTGCCTGAGCGGGCAAGATATTCAAGGGTATCGGTGGTGCCAAACTGATTGAAGCAAAGGCGGATATTCAGCAGCTCTTCCGCGATCTCGGCAGCGTTTTTACCTGCATCCCGCAGCTTTGCGGCATGGATCGCCATGCTGCCCTGACCCAGAGAGCTGATCAGGGAATCGATGCAATAAATCTTATTCTCGGGGTATTGCTCCGCCAGCTCCCGCGCAACAACCGTTGCGAGGTTTACCGAGCCGGAAAGGGCAGAGGAGCAGGCAATATAGATAACATCCTTGCCCTCTTTAAGATATTGAGAGAATTTTTCGGTATAAAGCTCGCGGGGAACCTGAGTAGTGGTAATCCGGGTGCCGGCGCGCATCATATCATAAAAAACCTTCGGGGAATGGCTTTCCCAATCCAAAGAGGCGGGATATTCCTTGCCGTCAACAACATAGTTCATCGGAACATAATCCAAATGATATTGCTCCCGAATTTCTCGATTTAAATCGCTTGTGGAATCAACAATGATTGCAAAATTTTTCATTTTTTTTACCTCTAAATCATTATTTCTTTTGGATGGCTTCCAAAATGCTGCCCATCAGGGCCTTTTCCTCAGCAAGATCCTCGGTAATGGGCTTGCCATGATAGAAGGCGGCGCAAAGACCGGGGCCGATGGTGGCGCCGCAGGCCATACCAACGGAATTGATAATTACTTCCTTGGGATTGAATTTCTCGCGGATCCGCTGCGCCATCAGCTCGGCTGCCGCTTCCCGATTGGTATGGGCAACAAAGATGATCTGATTTTCGGGATCAATAATGCGATCCTCCATATAGCGGATGGTAGCTTCGATGGCGTTGCGGGGGCCTTTGGTCTTGCCCAATACCTCCGCCATGCCCTTATGATTGAAATCCGCCATCAGATTGAGGCCGATCATTTGGCCAAAGAAGGCCTTGAAATTGGTAACCCGACCGGTTTTTACCAAAAAGAAAAGATCGTCCATTGAGCCGGTCTGATGGATGGTGTATTTAACTTTGTTCAGATAATCAGCGGTTTCCTCAAGGGTTTTTCCCGCTTCCCGCTGAAGGCAGGCATCAATTACCAGCAGCGCCAGCGAGGTAGAATAGCGCATTGAATCGATGCAGATGATCTTGCGATCGGGATATTTTTCCATAAGCTCTTCCGCGATTTTAACAGTATTGGTATAGGATGCGGAAAGCCCTGCGGAGAGGGAAATGCTCATGATATCCTTGCCCGCGGCAAGGTTGCGCTCGAAGGTCTCCATAACATCGCCCAGAGGCGGGGTGGCAGTAGTATAAAGCATATTTCTGCCCTTCATGGAATCATAATATTCCTTCGGAGACATCAGCTCCCAATCAAGATCTGCCAGCTCTTCGCGGCCATCGGGGAAATAAAGCGTCCCGCGCAGATAGTCTTCAATACCGAAGCGCTCTCTCAGCTCTTTGGGGAGATCGCAGGCGGTATCCGGAATAATGGCAAATTTATTCATAATTTGACCTCCATTTTTACAATGCTATTATAAATAATATCATAAAATAATATATTTTTCAACAAAAAGCGTATTTTTCCGCAAAAAACTGATGCAATTTTCAAAAGAGGATGTTATAATATTTTAGAAATGTATTTTTGCATGAATGGAGATTTCGAAATGATCATATTCTGGATCCTTTTGGGGATATTGATTTTGGCGATCGGCGGGATGATTCCGATGCTGGTAAAAACCGTTCCGATCGCGCGGAGGGTTTATCGGACCCAGCTGGTTCGGGAAACGCCCGATAAATGGGGAAGAGTTTGCTCCGCGCCCGAAAATGAAGAGCAGCTGGCGATGTGGAACGATGGCTGCGCTTGGGCGGAGGCTCGCAGCGCTGAGATGCAGGAGGTCGCGATTGAAAATGACGGCCTCAAGCTTTACGGCGAATTTTATCGATTCAGCGAAGGCAAGCGTTGCGTTTTGATTTTGCCCGGCCGCTGCGAATGCTTGAAATATTCCTATTATTTTGCTGCGCCCTATGAGCGGGCGGGCTTGAATGTTTTGGTAATCGATACCCGCGCCCATGGCAAAAGTGATGGAAAATTCAATACCCTCGGCCGCGCCGAAAGCGGCGATGTTAAGGCTTGGGCGCGATTTTTAGAGCAGGAGCTGGGCCAGCAGGAGATCTACCTGCATACGATCTGCATCGGTACCGCCTCGGCCATTTATGCTATGGCCGCCGAGGATTGCCCCGCTTCGATCAAGGGCCTGATTACCGAGGGCTGCTTCATTACCTTCCGCGAAACCTTCAAGCGGCATATGATGGCGGATCATCGCCCGCTTTTTCCGGTGCTGGATCTGGTTATGCTGGAAATTTGGCGAGTTGCCGGCACCAATCAATGGAAATATGCCCCCATCCGCTATATGAAAAAGCTGAATCAGCGGGTGCTTTTCCTCTATGGTGAAAAGGATATTTTCTCCATTCCCGAAAAGAGTAAAAAGCTTTTTGCCGCCTGCGGCAGCAGCGATAAGAAGCTGGTTTGGTTTGAAAAGGGAGGGCATTCCCATCTGAGAATCAATAATAAGGAGCAATACGATCAGGCGATCGTTGATTTTTTGAATGAGTAAAGGTAGAAAAATAGCAATTTTTACAATGGATATGGAAGCCTTTTCGGATACCGGCTGCATCTCTTCCAATGGTATTGAGGTGCAGCAGGATATGCTGGATGGGCTGGAGCGCTATATCCGCCTGCTGGAGCAGCATAAAATCCCCGCAACGCTTTTTGCGATGTGTGATGCGGCGGAGATTATGGAATTAAAAATCAAGGAATATATGGCGCGCGGCCATGCGCTGGCGCTTCATGGCTATGATCATACCGCACCGATGCTGATGGATAATGAGGAATTCCGCCGCCGTACCGCCGCTGCCAAGGAGCGGCTGGAGAAGCGGTTTCATACCCGCATCCGCGGCTATCGAGCGCCCTTTTTCAGCCTGGATAATGAACGGCTGGATGTTTTGAATGAGCTGGGCTTTTTCTATGATTCCAGCCGATTTGATTTTCCGCAGCGGGATTACGCAGGGGATATCGATGTAAGCGATTTTGAAAAAATTACCGATAATGTTTATTCCCGCGAAGGGTTTTATGAATTCGGCATGCCCTGCGGGCGTTGGATGGGGCTGAGAGTTCCCCTTTCGGGCGGCGGCTATGCGCGGATGGGTAATTTCAGCTTTTTCAAATGGGCATTGCGCCTATACCTGAGCGAGAATAACTATTATGTTTTTTATATTCATCCCTTTGAGCTTTCAGAACAAAAAATGCCCCATCTTCCCAAGCTGCGCTGGCGGGATCGCTATTATCTTCGGTTTGGTACCCGCAGCTATCGTTATAAGATCAAAAAAATTATTCGGATGCTGAAAAGAAGAGGCTTTGAATTTATTACCTTTGATCAGCTGGCGGAGCGGCTGGAGCAGGGGGAACGTGTTTTTGAATAAAATTGCCGGATCAAGGGCACCCAAGCGCCTTGATCCG
>JAZQDS010000044.1:0-11414 GCA_045546895.1 Eubacteriales bacterium
CAAAGAATTTTAAGGGAGCGGATTTTTGAGTTTGCAAGGCACAAAACGCAGTTCATCCTGACGGATGAACGAGTATTTTAACATAGCAAAGGCGAAAATCCGCCCCTTAAAATCAGGTTCGGATCATTCGTGTTTGCTTAACTGCGCCCAATACGATGAAACCATTCCCACCACCGTTTATGATACCGATTGGATCAACGATTATCTTAAAGCCATCAAAGAGGGCGGATTTTTGATTACCTATAATCATCCGATGTGGTCGCTGCAAAATTATTCCGATTATATCGGGCTGGAGCATCTCCACGCCATTGAGGTCATCAACGGCGGCTGCATTCCTTTAAACGATAATACCTCTGTTCATTATGAAGCCCTGCTGCGCAGCGGCAAAAAAATCGTTCCCATCGGCGGGGATGATAATCATGGCGAGATCGAAAAATTCAAGGGCTTTACCATGATCAAGGCCAAGGAGCTTTCCTATTCCGCCTTGATGGAGGCCTATGAAAAGGGCGATTGCTACGCCAGCGAGGGGCCCGAAATCCATAGCATCACGCTGGAGGAGGATACCCTCCGCATCCAAACCTCCCCCGCCGCAGGCATCTATCTTTTTACCGAGGGGCGGCATATCCAATATTGCGCCTCCGAAAGCGAGCGCTATACCGAGGCGGAATTCAAATATCAGCCCGAAAAATTCGGCCGTTATTTCCGCTTTGAGGTGCGCGATCCGCAGGGGCGCCGCGCCTTCTCCAATGCTTATTATCTTGAAGATCTGAAATAATGAAAGGCTTTTGCAATGCGCAGCATAGCAAAAGCCCTTTTCTTTTTGGCCGGAATTATAATTTCCATATTTAATGATAAAGTGTCTATTGTTCTTTCAAGAAGTCTATGCTATCATAATTTCAAATCTCATTTTGAAACGGAGGCTTTATTATGGCCTATCATCCTGAAATTCCGAATACCGAGGCTGCAAAATGGTTTCATCAGGCGAAATTCGGGCTGATGATCCATTGGGGATTATATTCCCTTCTGGCAGGAGAATACAACGGCAAGCGCTACGACGACAGCGATGAGCTGCTGCGGGGCTGGGCGCCGATCGGCGAATGGATAATGTCGCGCTATCGGATTCCGGTGGCCGAATATGAAAAGCTGGCCGCAGCCTTTAATCCCATCTGCTTCAATGCGGATGAATGGGTTGCGCTGGCAAAGGCGGCGGGGATGCAGTATATTGTTATTACCGCCAAGCATCACGAGGGCTTCTCCCTCTTTGATTCCAAGGCCGATCCTTTTAATATTGTTGCCGCCACCCCCTTCAAGCGGGATGTGATCCGCGAGCTTTCGGATGCCTGCGCGCGGGCGGGGATGAAATTCGGCCTTTATTATTCGCAGGAGCTGGATTGGCATGAGCCCCATGGCGGCGGCTACCACATCAAAAAGCCCGATCTTAAGGGCTGCATGTGGACCAACGATTGGGATTTCCCCGATGCGGAAAAGAAGGATTTTTCCATCTGCTTTGAAAAAAAGATCAAGCCGCAGGTAAAGGAGCTGCTTACCGGCTATGGTAAGCTGGCGCTGATCTGGTTTGATACCCCCGGCGTTATCTCGCCGGAGCAAAGCCGCGAGCTTTATGATATGGTGAAAAAATATCAGCCCAATTGCCTTGTAAATTCCCGCATCGGCAATCATCTTGGGGATTATACCTCCTGCGCCGATAATGAAATTCCCGATGATTATAAAACTACCCTCTATGAATCCGCCTGCACCCTCAATGATACCTGGGGCTATAAAAGCTTCGATAATCATTGGAAATCCGCCGAAGAGGTCTTGAAGATCAAAAACCATCTCAATGAGCATGGCATCAATTATCTTTTGAATGTAGGCCCCGATTGGCTGGGAAGAATTCCGGTCCCCGCCGCCGAAATCCTCAAAAAAATCGGTACCCTTTCCAAATAAAAAAATGCAGCGCGCTTTACGCCAAGGTAAAGCGCGCTGTTTTTTCATTTCAAAATCACTTCCGCAGCCAGCCCGTAATGATCGGAAACGAAGCCGCCCTCCACCTTCTCGGTCATAACCCGATAGGAGGCGGGAGCAATCGTCTTGGGGGTAACAAAGCAAAAATCGATCTGCTTGCCCTCGATCTTGCCGTAGTCGGTATAGGTAGGGGTAGGATCCTCGGCGGTATTGACATCGGCGAAATAGGCAGTCAGATCCTGATAGCCCTTGGCGGTTACTTCCATATTGAAATCGCCCGTCAAAATCATCGGATCGCCGCCGCACATCCCTTCCGCCCGATCGATCAGCAGCTTTGCGCTCTCTACCTGCGGCTTTTCGGTAAAATCATAATGGGTATTGAAATAATAGAAGGTCTTGCCGGTGGCACGCACCTTCAGCTGTACCCAGGAGCAGATCCGCCAATAATCGGCGCCCCAGCCCTTGGATTCCCGATCAGGGGTCTCGGAAAGCCAAAAATAGCCGCTGTCCAGCAGCTTGAATTTGCTCCGTTTCCAATAGATCGGCGTACCCTCATAATTGCTTGCCGAGCGATAATGGAGCGCAAAATCATAGCCCTTAAGCGCGCCCTTCAGCCGCTTCTCCCATTTCGGAGTAAATTCCTGCATCCCGATCAGATCGGGATCCTCCTTTTCCAAAACCTCGATCAGCCGCGGCGCCCGCTCCCGAATGGAATTGCCATCGGGATCGTTGCTGCAGCGAACATTATAGGAAACCACCTTCAGCTTGTTTTCCTCAAAATAGGAAAGTCCATCGGCGGTTTCGGCGGGCGTTTTGGAGATCGCCACCGTTGCGGCCGTTTCCGGCTCCTCGGTAATTTGGCTTCTTACCATCCCCGCCTTGCAAGAATTCAGCCCCATCAGCAGCAAAACCGCCGCCAATAAAATCGCAATAGTTCTTTTCATTTTCAAATCCCCTATTAATAACAACTCTCAAAAATTTCCAATACCCGCTCATAATCCAGCTCCAGATAGGTCTTAATGGAGCGGGTTTTTCCGAAGGTGGTGGAATCCGCCAGCTGTTCCATCGCCTCGGCGGGGATCCCGAATTCTCTCAGGCGGGCGGGCATCCCGATGGAAACAAAATAATCCGCCATCCGCTCGATGCCTTCTAAAGCCGCCTTTTCATCGTCCGGCTCCGTAACCTCCCATACTCTGCGGGCAAATTGGGCAAAGCGGGCGGGATTTTCCCGATAAACATATCTTGCCCAGGCAGGGATCAATACCGCCAGCCCCGCGCCATGGGCGATCTCCTCATATTCGCCGCTCAGCGCATGCTCCAGCTGATGAACGGGCAAGAAATTTTCCCGCCCGCAGCCGGTAAGGCCGTTATGGGAGAGGCTGGAGGCCCACATCATATTGGCCCGCGCCTCATAATTGCAGGGATCCTCTTTCAATACCTTTCCCGCATCGACTACCGCCTTCATTACGCTTTCGGATAGGCGGTCGGTAAGATCGGTATCGGGCCAGAGGGTAAAATAGCGCTCCAGCGTATGCGCCAGAATATCCGCTACCCCGCAGGCGGTCTGATAGGGGCTGACCGAATAGGTCAGCTCGGGATTGCAGATCGCGAAAAGGCAGCGATTGAAATCGCTGTTGAAGCCCCGCTTCATATGCAGCGCAGAATGAGTAATCACCGCCGAAGCGCTCATCTCGCTGCCTGCAGCGGCGAGGGTTAGAATACAGCCGACCGGCAGCGCCTTTTCCACCTCCGCCTTACGGCTGGGAAAATCCCAGAAATGCCCCTCGTAAAGGGCGCCCGAGGCGGTATATTTAGCGGCATCGATAACGCTGCCGCCGCCCACCGCCAAAATCAGCTCCGCCTTGCTTTCCCGCGCCAGCGCAACCGCCTTTTCAACAAACTCAACGGTAGGATTGGGCTGAACTCCGCCCAGCTCCGCAAATTCAATCCCGCTCGCGCGCAGCGCGGCGGTAACCTCATCATAGAGCCCGCTTTTCTTTATGCTCCCCTTGCCGTAAAGCATCAGGATCCGCCGAAAGCCGTAGCCCTTTAAAATTTCACCCACCTGCAGATGGGTTCCCTTCCCGAAATAAACCTTTGTTGGGGTATGATAAATGAAATTCTCCATATTCCGCCTCCAAAATATTTTCCATTCATAAGCAAACACGAATGATCCGAACCTAATTTCAAGGGGCGGATGATTCTTATCCCCTTAAGTATACCCCACCCCCTCCCCCTACTGCAAGAAAAAACCGCCCTTGCAAATAAAAAAGCATTTGCACTTTCAAAAAATGCAAATGCTTTATTTTTTCTTTCGTTTCAGATCGCTTTTGAAAAACCGCTTGGTCATAACATTGATATTATTCAAAACAACATCGGCGGTCAATCGTTTGGTATGCTCCGCCTGATCGGCATTTTCATATTCCTCGATCGCCCGATAGACCGCCTCAGGATCGGGATCGGCAAAAATCTTGCGGATCACCCGCGAGGCATAGCCATAGCCGTATTGATACATCTCGTCATAGCTGCCCAACCGATAGACTATCAAATCAAACCGCCCCTGATTGGGAAAATCGAAAAGCTTGATAACCTTGCGATCGAATTCCTCGTTTTCAAGGAAATAGCGATGGTTATCGAAATAAATGCAAAAGATATAATCCAGATCCTTATCCAAAAGGGGCTTCACAGGGATGTTGTCCAAAAAGGCGCCATCCAGAATCCGATCACCGTTGACGATCGTACCTGTGCTGACCATCGGCACCGCCATAGCGCCGAGCATATAGGGGATCAGCTGCTCCTCTGAAAGGGTATGAAACGGGATATATTCCGCCTTATTGCGGCTCAAATTCCAGATGCAGCAATAATGCTCATAGCAAAGATCGTTATCCCCCGCCAAAAGGGATTTAATTTTGGGTACCGTTTCCTTATTCGTTGTAAAGCTGAGGATATAACGCCCGTATTTACCGGTATCCAGCTCCTTGAAATAGCGCACCAGCTGCTCTTCCCGATGCGTTCCGAAGCATTGGCCGATCAAGCCGCCCAGAGAGGCCGAGCTGATGCAGCAGATGCTTTCTTTTTTGAAATAATCGATGATGGCATCCATGCATCCGATTTCATAAGGGCCCTTTCCGGCGCAGCCCGATAAGATAATTCCGATCCTTGGCATTCTATCCCCTCCTTCCAACGATTATTATAGCATATCCAAGGGAAAAAGCAAGCGCTTCACCCTCTCGGATTCAGATTATTCCGCCTCGCAAAGGACACCGTCCTCCCCCATTTTCAGCGGAGTAATCTCATATTTGGTATATTTGGAAATCTCCTCCAGCTTGGTCTTTTCGGCAAAATTATTGAGCATGGAGAAAACAACGCCCTTCTTTTTGGCCCGTCCGGTCCGGCCGATGCGATGGATATAATATTCCATCTCCTCGGGAACATCATAATTGATTACGCAATCCACATCGTCAACATCAATACCGCGGGCGGCAACATCGGTCGCGATCAATACCTTGAGGGCGCCATCGCGATATTTTTGCATGGTATGCTCCCGCTTGCTTTGCGGGATATCGCCATGCAGGCAATCGCAATCCAACCCCGCCTTGCAAAGAGATTCGCAAAGCCGCTGGCACATCGCCTTGGTATTGGTAAAAACAATCAGCCGCTCAAAAGGCCCCTCCTGAATCATGGTCAGGGTCGCCTCGGTCTTTTTAAAGGGCGGAACCGTTACCGAAAATTGATCGATATCGGGGCGATCCTCCTGCTTGGGCTCCACCGTTATCTCGATCTCATCCCGCTGATATTTCCAGGAAACATCCATTACCTCGCGGCTGATGGTGGCGGAAAAAAGGCCCAAATTGCGGCGGTTTTTTACCATATCCACAATGCGGGTAACATCCTTATAAAAGCCCATATCCAGCATCCGATCCGCCTCGTCCAAAACAACCGTTTGGATCTGATCGAATTTCAGATTGCGGCGCTTATGATGATCCATCAGCCGCCCCGGGGTTGCAACAACGATCTGCGGCTTCTTTTCCAGCTGCCGCGCCTGCCCTTCCAGCTTGGCGCCACCGTAAAGAACAGCCACCCGAATATTGGTATAATAAGCCAGCAGCCCCCGCAGCTCATCGCCGATCTGCATCGCAAGCTCGCGGGTCGGCGCCAGAATGAGGCCCTGAATTTCAGCCTTTTCGGGGTCAATATGCTCAATCATCGGAATGCCGAAGGCGAAGGTTTTCCCTGTGCCGGTAGGCGCTTTGGCAACAACATCCCGCCATTCCATAAAATGAGGAATGGCCAGCCGCTGAACGGTAGTAGGGTAAGTATACCCCTTTTCCTCCAGCGCCTGCAGCATTTTATCCGATAGGCCCAGCTCTTTAAACGTCAATTGATTTTCCATTCATTACATCCTTTAAATCTTATTGCTCTTATTTTAACATTGTTTTTTTCTTTTCGCAATATGATTATATAAAATTAATAAAGAAGAGGGCGCTCGCCCTCTTCTTTCCATTAATCCAAGCGGATTTTTACTTCATTTTCATCGGAATAATCCAGCCGATCGCCTGCGCCCGCAAGCCCATCAACATATTCGAAATAGGCCTCCTTGGAAGCAAAGAGCGGCTTAAATTCTGCCATAATCTTTTTGGCGCGGGCCGCCCCATCGCCCAGCAAAAAATAAAGCATTGCCAGCTGCAGCTTCGCGCTGCCAACGCAAGCGGCGATCGGATCCTCGATATAATAATTGCTGCCATGGGAAATGCCGACAGCGCCGCCTGCATAGGGATGAATGGCGGGCATAATAGTGCTGATATCGCCCATATCGGTGCTGCCGGAGCCAAAGATCATTTGAATATTCGGTTCCTCCTCGGGCAGTACCGCCGCCATCGCCTCTCCATAGACCGCGATCAGATTAGGATCGCAATTCAGCGGTGCATAGCCCGGTGTATCGATAATTTCAAGATTGGTACCCAGCGAGAGCGCTGCGCCGCAAAGGGCCTGATTTACGCGGCGATTGGCGCTGCGGATAGCATCAAAGGTAGCGCCGCGCACATAGCTTTCCAGCTTCACCCTCTCGGGGATGGCATTCACCATCGAGCCGCCGTTCGTAATAATGGGATGAACGCGGATGATATCGCTTTCCTTAAAGGTTTCGCGGATGGCATTGATGGCGTTCAGGCCGCAATTGGCGGCATAAAGCGCATTTTTTCCGTTCCAAGGGGCGCCGCCCGCATGGGCCGCGGTACCCTTATAAAGAATCTCCTTGGCAAGGCAGCCTACCGAGCCGCTTTTGCAGCCGAAGGCGGAGGAGGTATGAACCATCAGCGCCAGATCGCAGCTGTCAAAATAGCCCCGATAAAGATATTCCACCTTGCCGCCCATATAGCTGATCTTGCCCTGCTTTTTCAGCTCTTGGCGATATTCGATCTCCAAAAGCTCCTCGGCGGGAACGGCGCAAAGCTTAATTCTGCCGCAAAGGGTATCCGATATCCCCGGCTCCTTCAGCGCCGCCGCAACGCCCAGCAGCGCTGCGCATTGGGCATTATGGCCGCAGGAATGAACCGCGCCCGTTTCGGGATCGGATTCAGGATGGGCAGGGCAAATAATGGAATCCAGCTCGCCCATTACCAAAATTTCGGGGCCGGGGCGGCCGGTATCCAATACCGTATAAAAGCCGGTAATCCCCTCGGCATAGCAAAGCTCATAGCCCAATTTTTCAAAAGCTTTTGCCATATATGCAGAGGTTTTATATTCCTTATAGCCGGTCTCCGGATGGGCCCAGATATAGCGCTCTGCCGCCAAAATCAATTCCTGATGGCGGTCCACCGCCGCTTGGATCCTTTTCATATCATCGTTCTCCCTTGAATATTTTTCTATATTTTACTCTTTCTTATGAAAAAAAGCAACTTCATCTATTTGAAAACGCGATCCGATCGGATCGCTTTTTCTGTCAGGCAGGGATACCGGCGGAGAAGGTGCCCTTCTTCGATTCGTATTCCTCATCACTCATTTTAAGTACATTAACGCCCAGAATAATCCCCTTAACGAAATTGATAATACCGATCACGCCAAAGGTAACCATTGCCAGAACGATGCGCAAAATGCCTGTTTTGATTTGCTTTTGCATAAAGCAAGGAACGCCGCAATCATTGAAAATGATACACATAATTCCAAATAAAATTCGATTATCCATCGTAACACCTCCTTTATCTAAGATAGAATATATCACTTTTTCAAAAATAATGCAAGAATCCTTCGCTAAATTTTGCCTCTCACCATCTTTTGCAGCCTCTTCATCTCGATTTTTCCTGATCGAGCGCGCCGTAAACAGCCGCTTCAAAAGCTTTTGCAGATTCGTTTCCGCTGCCGCCGTCTACCTTTGAATTTTTCATAAAAACCGCGAAAATTTTATTTTTGGGATCGATCCAGAAATGGGCACCGTAGGCGCCGCTCCAGCCAAAGCAATTTGCGGGGATGCCGCTTTCCTGCCGAGCGGTAACCACCCGAACACCCAAGCCCCAGCTCTCTGTTTCCCGCTTCCATACCTGCGGTGCGTGCAGCTGAGCGAACCATTCCGCCGAAAGCAGCGCGCCGCTTTTGGTTTCCCCTTGATTTAAAAGCATCTCGCAGAATTTGCAATAATCCCGCAGCGTTGATACCAAGCCCGCTCCGCCCAGATAATGGGCTGCGGGATAATCCTCAAAAATGCAGCCCTGCGGCATTTCATAGGCGGCGTTGCGCCCCTCGGCGCGGGTATGCATCGCCACCATCCGTTCCTGCTGCTCCGCATTGGGAAGAAAGGTAGTATCCTCCATTCCGCAGGGAATAAAAATTTCCTTCTGCAAAAACTGCAGATAATCCATCCCGCTGACCAGCTCGATAATTTTCGTCAAAACATCAAAGGCGCCGACCCCGCTGTATTTCTGCGCGGATGCAGGCTCAAAATCCAGCCCCGATCGGCGCATAAATGCAATGCAGCCATCGAGGGTTTCCTTATCCTGCGGCCCCATTGCTGCCAATTTATCGCCATCGCTGCCGATCCCCGAGCAATGGCTCAGGATCTGGCGGATGGTCGGCGGATTTTCAGGCCTGCCCAGATCCTTGCCATCTGCCCCGATGATATGAATATCGGAAAATTCGGGAAGATATTTTGCGATCGGATCCTCCGGCGAAAGCAACCCCCGTTCCGCAAGAATCAAAGTTGCAATAGCAGTAATCGGCTTTGTCATAGAGGCCAGGCGAAAGACGGTAGTATTTGTTATCGGCTCCGCGCCCTGCAGCGTTCTTACCCCATAGCATTTTTCAAGAGCAAGATTTCCCTTTTGATATACATAATAGGCCGCGCCGAACCCCTTATTCTTTGAAAAATCGGATGCGGCGATGGCATCAATATTTTGAATTAAACGCTTTTTATCTAAAAAAAACATCGTCACCCTCGTTTTTTCTTATTTCCGAATCAACCGTGCATGATAGCGAAGAACATCCGTTCCGTTGTGATTATTCAAGATTGAAAAGGAATCGGAGGCGAGGATATTGGGCTGAAGATCGGGAGCCTCCGAAATGATCGCATTATAATGATTTCCCCAGACCGCGCCGTTTTGATAAACGATCTCCGGCTTCGACCAATGGATCAAATCCTCGGAAACGGCGATCTGCATCACCTTGCGTTTTTCATCCATCCCCGGCTCCCCCATCATATCCTTGGATTTCAGGATGGGCTTGCTGGTCATGATATACATCTGCTCCGGAATGCTGAATACAACCCGCGGATGCCAGGCATCCTCCATAATCATCGTTTCCTTGCCCAGATTGCCCGCCTCGCAGAAGCTGCCGTTATAATATTTCACAAAATCTCCCATGATACCATCGACCCGCTTACGGCAGCGGGCAACATAAGCATCGCATCTTTCCCAGATCCTTCCGCTCTCATCGGCCAAATTCATGGTAATAATATTATAGAAAAGATAGATAAAATCGCCCTCCGGCTCAATGAACAGCGAAAAATCGCCGCTGCCGAATCGGATTATATCCCCCTGCTGGCCAAGGGCGTTGCCGGCGCCGGGATTATAGCGGTCGGTAAAGGCCGCCTCTTCTCCGGTCAGCACCCAGCGATCAAAGGTCCAGGTTTTACCCTCATCATCGGAATGCATCAGGCCAACATGGCGAAAATCCGAATCGTATTTTGGCGTTTGGCAAAGGCCGAAGGCATCATAAGCGGTGCCGCGCCCGTTCCAGCCGGTTTCGTTATGAAACCAGCAGAAAAAGCGATGGGTATTGGGGCAGATATAAAGCCCAAAGGGCCAGATGCTGCCCCGCGGCAAAATCCCCTCGGGATAGCGAATTCCTCCATAAGCATATTCCGCATGGCCGATGCTGAAATTGGTTTCAATCGGCCACATTTTTTGCATATCATCCAGCGAGGTGCCGCAAAACATCGCGATCTCCCCTTTATGCGAATGGCCGCTCATCGCCCAAAGCCTGCCGTCCCGATCCCGATACATCGGCGTTGTACCATCCTGATAAACGCCGTTTTTATTCATAAACGGAGATTCCATCGCCTCTCCGATCTCTAATTGATAATGCTCAAAAAAAGAATTCATTTTCATCACCTCTGCCCGATTATATCATGAGGGCTTTGAATTAAGGTTTCATTGAGCGGAGCAAAACAAATCGTTCCGTCAACAATCTGTGTGTGTTCATGGCAAAACACAATATAAGGCTTACCGTCATTATCAATATACAGTGTTCCGTCAAGGCACTCCCATTTTTCAGGGGTCACAGCATCATTACTATGCGGTTCAAACGGTCCCAACGGACTATCGGATTTAAGAATATAGGTTCCCTTTAAACCATTCTTTCGGGTAAAGGTAGCAAACATATAATAAGAGCCCTTATATTTATGCACTTCCGGCGCCCAGTTCACTCCTGAATTCAAGCTGAATTTTTCGGAATCAAAGCATTGAATCGGCTCGCTCCAATTCAAAAGGTCCGAAGAAATATAAACATCAAAACCACCGGTCTTTAAACCAAAATTCTCGGCTCTTGATCCGTACATATAGTATTTTTCTTCTTCGTATAAAACAAATGGATCTCTAATATTTATTTCATCGCATTTCATCGCTGTTTCCCCAAAAACGTTTTGGCTCATTATATCATAAACGCAATATGAACGCAAGAAATTAAATACAATTCCGTCAATTGAAAGACCGCTCTGTAGTTGAGAAATAAGCGCCGCCAAAGCGGCGGTGGGGCAATATCACTCGCCGAAAGGCGAATATAACGGAAAAAGGAGATTGCTTTCGCAATCGTCTTTTTCCGGCTGTTACAAACTATTATAATAACTTAGTCAAATTTACTTACAGAAATATATTTGCAGATTGTAGCCATAGAAGCAGCGCGATCAAATTCAAAACAGAACTTGCCGATTCCTTTAATATAAATATCAAGTTCTGCATCAA
>JAZQDS010000045.1:0-10079 GCA_045546895.1 Eubacteriales bacterium
TCTGTTGCCTGAGTCCCTTCCTATAAAATAAAAAAAGCAATCCCCGCAGGCTTTTCGCCGGCGGAGATTTTTGTATATTCCCCCAAAAATAATGGATAAAATGCGCGCAAATCGTATAATTCAAGGGAAAAAACCGCCAAATTTCGCATCGCAATGCGGGATTTGGTGGTTGTGCATAAGGTACAATATATTGTGTTGCTTTAAAAATAAAATAAATATATATTGTATTTTTATATTGACAAGCCTCTATATATCGTGTAAAATAATATCTGCACCCATAAATATGGGAAAGATATCGCATTTTGGCGAAAACAGCAGGGAGGGAAGGGGAAAATGAAGATCGAAGGGCTTCAAAAGCTTACCTTATTGGATTTCCCCGGTCATACTGCCTGCACTGTCTTTTTGGGCGGCTGCAATTTTCGCTGCCCCTTTTGCCATAATTTTGATCTGGCTGCAAAGCCCTCGGCGCCGCTGATGGATGAGGAGGAGCTGATGGCCTATTTGGAAAAGCGCAAGGGTCTGCTGGATGGCGTTTGCTTTACCGGCGGTGAGCCGCTGCTGCGCCGCGAGCTGCCCGCTTTGATGCGGCGGATCAAAGCGCTCGGCCTTGCGGTAAAGCTTGATACGAACGGCAGCTTGCCTGCCCGCCTGAAGGAATTGGCGGAAGAGGGGTTGCTGGATTATGTTGCGATGGATGTTAAAAATGCCCCCGCTCGCTATGGGGAAACAGTTGGATTTCCGAAGCTGGAGCTTTCTGCCATCGAAGAAAGCGTTGCGTATCTGAAGAGCGGTGCGGTGGATTATGAATTCCGAACAACGGTTGTTGATCCGCTGCATGGTCCCGAGGAGATTGAGGCGCTTGCAAAATGGCTTTCGGGCGCCAAGCGTTATTATTTGCAGCAATTTCGCCCATCGGAGCAGGTGCCCGATGAGCGCCTGACCGCGCCGAGCGTTGCGGCGATGAAGGATTATTTAAAAATAGCGCAGCGATATATTCCTGCTGCTGCATTGAGAGGGGTAGATTAATGAAAAAGATTTTATTTCAGGGTGATTCCATTACCGATGCCGGCCGCGATAAAGCGCGGGATGCCAGCATGGGCACCGGCTATGCCAGGCTGGTGGCGGCCCATCTGGCTTATGAGCAGCCGGAGGAATATGAATGCATCAATCGGGGCATCAGCGGCAATCGCATTGTTGATGTTTATGCCCGCATTAAAAAGGATATCATTAATCTTGCGCCTGATTATATGAGCATGCTGATCGGCGTCAATGATGTTTGGCATGAGATTCATCAAAAGAACGGCGTTGATGTTGAGAAATTCGAGCGGATGTATGATCTGCTGATCGGGGAGGTCTTGGAGGCGCTGCCCGATCTCAAGATTATGATCATGGGCGCTTATTATATTAAGGGCTCTGCCACCGAGGATTATATGGAAGATTTTGCGCGGGTGCCGCAATATGCCGCAGCGGCCCGCCGCATTGCCGAAAAATATCATCTACCCTTTATTGATCTCCAGCAGAAATTTGATGAGGCGCTGGAGCGGGGCTGCGGCGATGTCTGGTCGCCGGATGGGGTCCATCCCGGAATTGGCGGCATTGAGCTGATCAAGCGCGCATGGCTTGAGGGCTTTGAAAAATTGGTTTAATAATAAAAGAGATAGAAAGAGGAGGAAAAGCGCGTGTATAAGGTTATTAAAAGAGACGGCACCGAGGCGGAATTTAATATTTCCAAAATCAGTGTTGCATTGCAAAAGGCATTTGATGCTCAAAATAAGGAGTCCCATCCCAGCGTCATTGATCTGCTGGCATTGAAGGTGACTGCCGATTTCGAAAAGAAGATTAAAGACGGCAAGATCGCTGTTGAAGATATTCAGGATAGCGCCGAGGCTGTATTGAGCGAATCGGGCTATGCGGATGTTGCGAAGGCATATATTCTTTATCGTAAGCAGCGCGAAAAGGTGCGTAATCTGAAATCCACCTTCCTGGATTATAAGGCGCTGGTAGATAGCTATGTTAATGTTACCGATTGGCGGGTTAAGGAGAATTCTACCGTTACCTATTCGGTAGGCGGCCTGATCCTTTCCAATAGCGGCGCCATTACCGCCAATTATTGGCTGAGCGAGATTTATGATAATGAGATCGCCGATGCTCATCGGAATGCGGATATTCATATCCACGATCTTTCCATGCTGACCGGCTATTGCGCCGGCTGGTCCCTCAAGCAGCTGATCAAAGAGGGCTTGGGCGGCGTTCCGGGCAAGATTACCTCTGCCCCCGCAAAGCATCTGGTCTCCCTCTGTAATCAGATGGTTAATTTCCTCGGGATTATGCAAAATGAATGGGCGGGCGCGCAGGCTTTCTCGTCCTTCGATACCTATCTGGCTCCCTTTGTTAAGGTAGATAACCTCAATTATTGGGAAGTAAAGAATTGCATCCAATCCTTTGTTTACGGCGTAAATACCCCCAGCCGTTGGGGTACTCAGGCGCCCTTCTCCAATATCACCCTCGATTGGACCGTTCCTGCTGATTTGAAGGATCTGCCCGCAATCGTTGGCGGTAAGGAGATGGATTTCACCTATGGCGATTGTAAGGAAGAGATGGATATGATCAACCGCGCCTTCATCGAAACGATGATCGAAGGCGATGCCAATGGCCGCGGTTTCCAATATCCTATCCCCACCTATTCCATCACCCGCGATTTCGATTGGTCGGAAACCGAGAATAATAAGCTTCTCTTTGAGATGACCGCGAAATACGGCACCCCCTATTTCTCCAACTATGTAAACAGCGATATGGAGCCCAGCGATGTTCGCAGTATGTGCTGCCGCCTGCGCCTGGATCTTCGCGAGCTGCGTAAAAAGTCCGGTGGCTTCTTCGGCTCCGGTGAAAGCACCGGCTCTGTCGGCGTTGTTACCCTCAATATGCCCCGCATTGCCTTCCAGGCAGCCAGCGAAGAGGAATTCTATGCCCGCTTGGATAAGCTGATGGATATCTCCGCTCGCTCTCTGAAAATTAAGAGAACCGTTATTACCAAGTTCCTCAATGAGGGGCTCTATCCATATACCAAACGGTATCTGGGTACCTTTGAGAATCATTTCTCTACCATCGGCTTGGTTGGTATGAACGAAGCGGCTCTGAACGCAAGCTGGCTCAAAAAGAACCTCACCACCGAGGAAGGCCAGCAGTTTGCCAAGGATGTTCTGAATCATATGCGCGAGCGTCTTTCCGATTATCAAGAGATGTATGGCGATCTTTACAATCTGGAGGCAACTCCCGCCGAATCCACCTCCTATCGTCTGGCCAAGCATGATGTTCAGCGCTTCCCCGGCATCATTACCGCCAATATGAACGGCACCCCCTATTATACCAATTCCTCTCATTTGCCTGTTGGCTATACCGAGGATATCTTTACTGCGCTGGATATGCAGGATGAGCTGCATACCCTCTATACCTCCGGTACCGTATTCCATGCTTATATGGGCGAAAAGCTGCCCGATTGGAAGGCGGCTGCCGATCTGGTAAGAAAGATTGCGGAAAACTATCGCTTGCCCTATTATTCCATGTCGCCCACCTATTCGGTATGCAAGAACCATGGCTATATTACCGGTGAGCAGTATACCTGCCCCACCTGCGGCGAGAATACCGAGGTTTACAGCCGTATTACCGGCTATTATCGTCCGGTTCAGAATTGGAACGACGGTAAGGCGCAGGAATTCAAGGATCGTAAGCTCTATGATCAGCGCATTGCAGCCACCAAGATTCCTACCTGCCATGCTTGCGGGAGCGATGATCTGATTCCCGAAACCGTAGGCGGAAGCCGCACATTGCTCTTTACGACCAAGACCTGCCCCAATTGTAAGATGGCGGCTGCGGTTTTGGATCAGGCAGGGATTGCCTATGAGAAGCTGGATGCCGAAGCGCCCGAAAATCGCGCGCTGGTAGATGCTTATCAGATTACCAATGCGCCTACCCTTATTGTTGAGAGCGAGTCGGGAATTGAAAAGCTGACCAATGCTTCCGAAATCCGCGCATTTACCAAGCGGGTGAATGCCCATGCATAATTGCATTGTTATCGGCGGCGGGACCGCGGGAATGACTGCAGCGATCTATTTGCTGCGGGCAGGAAAATCGGTTCTGCTGCTGGAATCTACCGCCCTTGGCGGCCAGATTACAGCCTCCCCCCGCATTGAAAATTTCCCCGGCCTGCCCGGGGTCAGCGGGGTGGAGTATGCCGATCGGCTGGCGGAGCAGGTCTTTTCCTTCGGCGGCGAAATCGAGCCGGTTGAGGTATGCGAGGTAGCTAAGGAGGAAGACGGCTTTGTTGTGAAAACCACCGATGACGATGAATACCATGCTCAAAGCATCATCATCGCCAGCGGCGCCGCTCATCGCCATTTGGGATTGGAGCGGGAAGAAGAGCTGAGCGGGATTTCCTATTGCGCGGTTTGCGATGGTGCCTTTTATAAGGGCAAGGAGGTCGCGGTAGTCGGCGGCGGAAATGCGGCGGTGCAATCCGCCCTTTCGCTGGCGGAACTTTGCGCAAAGGTAACGCTGATTCATCGGCGGGAAGGATTTCGCTGCGAGCCTGTTCTTTTGGAGCGCCTGCGCGCCAAGGAGAATGTTACCATCCGTACCGGCGGGATTGTTGCGGCGTTGCAGGGCGAGCAAAAGCTTACCGCTCTGGAGCTGAAATTCGGCGATCAGGAAGAGATTTTGCCGGTAGACGGCTTCTTTATCGCTGTTGGCCAGCAGCCCGCCAATGAGCCTTTTAAGGCGATTGCGGAGCTGGATGAGCAGGGCTATATTATCGCGGGCGAGGATTGCCTTACAGCAACCAAAGGGGTTTTTGCTGCGGGCGATTGCCGCCAAAAGCAGGTGCGCCAGCTGGCCACCGCCGCGGGCGATGGCGCGGTTGCAGGCCTTGCTGCCATTGCTTATCTGGATTCCATCGGCTAAATCTTGCTGGATTGAAGACTTAAAGAGAAGCGTTAGTGCTCGGATCGAGGCTGCGCTTCTCTTTTTTTATTGCAGAATGGGCTTTATTATGGTATAATGCAGATAGAAAAAAGAAAAACGGAGAAAGAAAATGGAGAAGAGCTATTTCGTGCCGGCAGGCAGAAGCCGAACGGAATTTATAGAGCGAAAAAGCCGATTTATTACCAGCCTTGCGCGGGTCGGCTCGGTGGAGGAAGCGGAGGAATTCATTGCTGATATCAAGGCGGAATTTCCTGACGCTACCCATAATTGTGCCGCCTATCGGATCAAAGCCCCGCTGGTGGAGCGCTTTTTTGATGATGGCGAGCCCGGCGGGACTGCCGGAATGCCGATGCTGGATGTATTAAAAAAAGAAGAGCTTTTCGATGTGGCGGTGGTTGTTACCCGCTATTTCGGCGGCATTTTGCTGGGCGCGGGCGGCTTGGTACGCGCCTATTCCCGCGGCGCTGCCGATGGGGTTCGGGAAGCGGAGGTTGCGCTGATGGAGCGGGGGGTACGGCTGAAAATTCGCTGCGGCTATCCGCTTTATGATCGGGTGCAGCGGCTGCCTGAACTGCAGCGGGCGGTTATTTTGGATACCCAATTCGGCGCCGAGGTTGAAATAGAGCTGGTGCTGCGCGCGGCAGAGGAGGAAGAGCTTTGCAGAAGCCTTGCGGATCTTTCGGCGGGCAGCGCGATGGTGGAGCGCGCGGAGGAGTTGTTTTATCCTTTTAAAAGATGATTTTTCTGATGGGAAACGATTTGTTAACATTTTCTTCATCCATTTTTGCTGCAAATCCGCTATACTTTAAATAGGATAAATTTCCTATTATAGAGAGGAATTAAAAATGAGCAGAATTTTAGTTGTTGACGACGAACAAAATATTTGCGAGCTGCTGACCCTTTATCTGGTAAAGGAGGGGTATAGCGTTGAAACTGCCGGTGATGGGGAAGAGGCGATGAAGAAATTTGCTTCCTTTGAGCCGGATCTGATTCTTTTGGATATCATGCTGCCCCAAAAGGATGGCTGGCAGGTTTGCCGCGAAATTCGCCAAAGCTCCAATGTGCCGATCATTATGCTCTCCGCCAAGGGAGAAACATTTGATAAGGTATTGGGTCTGGAGCTGGGCGCCGATGATTATGTTACCAAGCCCTTTGATTCCAAGGAGGTAATGGCAAGGATCAAGACGGTATTGCGGCGGGCCGGGAATGTTATGGAGGAAAGCCGCCAGGAGGTGGAACACCATAACCTTTATGTTTCCCTTACCAATTATAAATTGGTTGTCGGCGGCAAGAATGTGGATGCTCCGCCCAAGGAAATTGAGCTGCTTTATCATCTGGCTAAAAATCCCAATCGGGTCTATACCCGCGATCAGCTGTTGGATGAAATTTGGGGCTTTAAGTATTTCGGCGATTCCCGCACCGTTGATGTTCATATCAAGCGGATCCGCGAAAAGCTGGAGGGTGTTTCGGATCGCTGGGCGATACGCACCGTTTGGGGAATCGGCTATAAATTTGAAACGTTGGATTAATGCATAAGCGAATTTTTCTTCGATATTTCAACGCTTGCGCGTTGATCATATTGCTGACCGTTGTTGTATTGGGTACGGTAACTACCGGCGTTTATACCCTTCAAAATATTCGGGATCAGGATCGGAATATGGAGGGTGCTGCCAATCGGATTGCCTCTATGCTGGAAGGGATGCCCATGAATTATAACGCCTTTGTGGGCAGTGTTGTGGGAGGCACGATTGAGGCGGTAAAGGATACCATCGATTGCGAGGTTATTATTGTAAACCGCAGGGGAAATCCTGTGCAATCCACCCTTGGCAGAGAGGTTTATTTCGAGCTGCCCGCCGATGCGCTGAAAACGGTTATGAGCGGGCGGATTTACCGCCGTCAGGCTGTTTTTATTGAGGCGCTGGGGAATTCCTATACCGTTGGTGTGCCGATTGAGGGCGATGGCGGCGTAAACGGCTGCGTTTTTATTACCGCCCGTCAGGTAAGAGTTGGCTCGGCGATGCGCGGGATATTCTTAACCTATCTGATCTGCGGCCTATCGGTATTGCTTTTTGCAATGGTGCTGCTTTATTTCATTACCCGCCAGATTACCCGACCGCTCAATGAAATGGCGATTGCGGCGCGGGCTTATGCCAATGGGGATTTTTCCCGCAGGATTGTTGTTGCGCCCGAGGGCGAATTGGGCGCTCTTGCCGCGACCTTTAATAATATGGCGGAAAATCTGGATCGGCTGGAAACGATGCGGCGCGGCTTTATTGCTGATGTATCCCATGAGCTGCGTACGCCGATGACAACCATCGGCGGCTTTATCGATGGCATTCTGGATGGCACCATCCCGCCCGAATCGGAGCAAAAATATCTGGCTTTGGTTTCCGATGAGGTCAAGCGATTGAGCAGGATGGTCAATAATCTTCTGGATGTTGCGCGGATTCAATCGGGCGAGATTGCCTATCGGCGCGAGCCCTATGATTTTACCGAGCTTGCTCAAAGGGTTGTTCTTTCGCTGGAGGATCGCCTGCGGGAAAAGGAAATTGATCTGCAATTTTCCTTGCCCGAGGAGCCCTTTATTGCGATGGGTGATCGGGATGCGATCTATCGGGTGGTTTATAATCTGATGGATAATGCGGTGAAATTCACCCCCGAGCAGGGAAAGATCTGGATGCGGCTGATTATTAAGGAGCAAAAGTATTATTTTGCGCTGCGCAATAGCGGCGAAGGAATCCCTGAGGCGGAGGTTGGCCAGATTTTTGAACGTTTTTATAAGGTGGACCGCAGCAGAGGCGAAAACCGCCGCGGAGTCGGCCTTGGCTTATATATGGTAAAAAGCATTATTGATGCCCATGGCGAGGATATGATTGTTTCTTCCAAGGAAGGGGAGTTCGCGGAATTTTCTTTCAGCCTGACCCCCGCCCAATCCAAGCTTTAAGGCGATAAAAGGAGGATCTATAATGGACGAACAAAATAAACAAATGAACTCTGTACCCGAGGAAAATTCTGCGGCCGAACGGCCCGCCGAAGCACCTTTGGCAGAAGAAGCTCCTGCAATAGAGGAAGTTCCTGCTGTTGAGGAAGTTCCTGCTGTTGAGGAAGCTCCTGCAGCTGCGCCTTATGCTGCGCCGCAGGGCGGTTATTCTTATCAGAATCCCCATCCCTATCAGATGCCTGCGAGCTATCAGCAGCCGGCAGCCCCCCGCAGCAGCAATAAGCCGATTATCATTACCGCAATTATTGCGGCGGCAATGATGATGCTTTGCTGCACCGTGGTTGTTTTGGCAATCATTTTCGGGCTGGATGGGAAGGTGGAGCTTTTTGAGGAGCGGCCCGCCCAATCCCAGGGTACCGAAGAGGAAGAGAATGCAAAGCCGGAGGGCGGCTCTGCCCAGCGGGAGGATGGCGCGGTTTATAATATCCCCGAGATCACAACCGAGGGGAAAAAGGGCGAGGAGCTTTCGCTGGTAGAGATTAATAAGAAGGTAAGGGGCAGCGTTGTTGGCATTCTGGTCGCCTCGGAGATGGGCGAGGCGGAATATTCCGGCTCGGGCTTTATCATCAGCGAGGATGGCTATATTATTACCAACGATCATGTTGTTGAGGGCGCGAAGAAGGTCAAGGTTGTTTTGAGCGATGGAATTACCGATTATGATGCGGTGATCGTTGGCGAAGACGAACGCTCCGATCTGGCTATTTTGAAGGTGGAAGCTAAGGGTCTTGCGGCAGCGGAGCTGGGCAATAGCGATCAGCTGGAGGTTGGCGAAACGGTTGTTGCTATCGGTAATCCTTACGGAATGGAGCTGGCAGGAACCATGACAAACGGCATTGTTTCTGCCCTGAATCGCAAGATCGAGATGAATGGCTCATTTATGACTCTGATCCAGACCAATGCTTCTATCAATCCGGGCAATAGCGGCGGCCCGCTGGTAAATGCTTATGGTCAGGTAGTCGGGATTACCTCCTCCAAGCTGGTGGCAACCGGCTATGAGGGAATTGGCTTTGCCATTCCCATCAACGATGTTACCGCCATGACCGAAGAGCTGATCACCTATGGCTATATCAAGACCCGCGCTTATATCGGAATTCAGGGCGCCGAGCTTTCGGAGGACTATGTGAAGTATAATAACCTCCATCGAGGGGTTTATGTTACCTATGTTGATCCCGATTGCGATGCGGCCAAAAAGGGCTTAAAAAAGGATGATATCATCATCGGCTTCAATGGCGAGGAGATTACTACGATGGCGGAGCTTAATGCGCTGAAGGATTCCTTCCGCCCCGGAGATAAGGTAACCATTCGCGTTTGGCGGAGCGGCGAGGAATTTGATATTACCATTACCTTAACGGAAGCAACCGAATAAAGAATGATAAGAGCTTGGGCGATACCGCCCAAGCTCATTTTTGTCTGTTTTTATGTTTTATAACATCAAGAATCTGTTTCCGGGGCTTGGTGGCTCCGATGGGGTGCGCAAGGCGATGGAATATTTTTGCGCGGAAACGGTAAAGGCGGGCGTTCCGGCTCTTTATCTTCAGCCCGATAATCTTTATGGCTATGGCTATATGGAGCGGATGAAAAAGGTGTTTATTGGCGGGCTTGCGCAAAAAAGGACTTTGGCGGCTTTTTAATTTTGTGGAAATTATTTCTTGAGCGAAGAGGCAGAATGTGCTAAAATAAAGTCAAATATAACGGAGGTGCCAAAAAATGAGTAAATTCTCTGCATTTTTAGAAAGAAAAAACATTGAATTTTCTTGGAAACGTTATTTTATTGATGCGCTCGGTGCAATGGCGCAGGGCCTTTTTTGCTCGCTCCTGATCGGTACGATTATTGATACTGCAGGCGATCTTTTGGTTGGCGCGGGGGCAAAGGGCATCGGCGAATTTTTAATTCAGATCGGCGGCTTTGCATCGGCGATGAGCGGCCCTGCGATGGCGGTGGCGATCGGCTATGCGCTGAAGGCGCCGAATTTGGTGTTGTTTTCTTTGGCTGCGGTCGGCAGCGCGGCAAACGGCTTGGGCGGCGCAGGCGGCCCGCTGGCAGTATTGTTTATTGCCATTGTTGCTGCGGAGCTGGGCAAGCTGGTTTCTCAAGAGACGA
>JAZQDS010000046.1:0-2569 GCA_045546895.1 Eubacteriales bacterium
TTCTGACATAATGCACACCTCACTTTCTGATATTATATCACATAATAGGATTGCTTGCAAATAAGTGATAAGTGATGTCGCTTCGCTGTGATAAGTGATGCGATGCGTTCCATTCACGCGCCGCAGGCGTGCATCACGGGCGAAGCCTGCATCACGCACACAGTGCGCATCACGTTCCGCAAGGAACGCATCACTCAAAAAAGCCTAATTTGTCTGATAGACAAATTAGGCTTTTTTGTTGGCGGAGAGTGAGGGATTCGAACCCCCGTGGCTTGCGCCTAACGGTTTTCAAGACCGCCCCGTTATGACCGCTTCGGTAACTCTCCGTATGTGGTTAATTATAATGGGTTTCGGATGGAATGTCAAGGAATATTGCGGGAGAAAATCGCAATTTATAATTGCAATCGGCCGCGCTGTGGTTTATAATAAAAGCAACAACAATAGATTAACAAGGAGATTCAAAAATGTTTCGGATCTATAAGATTACCTCTCATCCGGTTGCGGATTTCGCGGCGGAGGAGCTGAAGCGATATCTGAGGATGATGATGCCGCGCTGCGGCGAGATTTCCATTGCCTATAACCCCGATGCCGAGGAGGGCTTTCGGCTGGGGCTGATGGAAGATTTCGGGCTGGATACTTCCGAAGCGGAGGATCTTGCCTTGGATGATATTCTTCATATCGATACCGATGCCGAGGGCGGCATCCTTGCGGGCAGCAATCCCCGCTCCATCCTGCTGGCGGTCTATAAATATCTTACGCTCAACGGCTGCCGCTGGCTGATGCCGGGGCCCGATGGCGAATTTATCCCCATTCGTGCGGTGGAGCCGACCTGCTATCATAAGCTGGCCGACAGCCGCTATCGCGGCCAATGCAATGAGGGGGCGGAGAGCCAGCAAAGCATGCTGGAAACCATCGATTTTTCTCCCAAGATCGGCCTGAATACATATATGCTGGAATTTGATATCCCGAAGATTTATTACGATTGGTATTATAATCATTTCAATAATGAGGAAAATCGGGAGCCCGAGCCGATCAGCGCCGATACGGTATTGCAATGGAAGCGGGCCTGCGAGGCAGAAATTGCCAAGCGGGGGCTGCAATTTCATGATATGGGCCATGGTTGGAATGCCGAGGCTTTCGGTATCAGCTCGCTGGGCGGCTGGCAGCGGGATTTCGAAAACCCCGTTCCCGAGGAAAACCGCCGCTTTATGGCAGAGCTGAACGGCGTTCGCGGGCTGAACAAGGGCGTTGCGCTGAATACGAATTTTTGCATGTCCAATCCCGAGGCGCGCCGCATCTTTTCCAAAACGGTATGCGATTATGCTGCCTTGAATACCAATGTGGATTATCTTCATGTCTGGCTGGCGGATGGATCCAAAAACAGCTGCGAATGCGCAAAATGCCGCACCAAGACGCCCTCCGATTGGTATGTCATCACGCTCAATGAAATCGATGAGGAGCTGACCGCCCGCGGGCTGGATACCCGCATCGTTTTCTGCGTTTATTCCGATACCACCTTTGAGCCGCGGGAGGAAACCATCAAAAATCCCGATCGGTTTACCATGCAGCTTTGCGCGATTTCCCGCAGCTATACCTATTCGGTCGAAAAAGAGCCTGTCATCGAGGCGGTAACTCCCTTTGAGCTGAATGTTACCGGCCGGCTGGATACGATGGAAGAATATATTTACCATGCCAATGAATGGCGCAGGATGGCGCCCTGCAATTCCTTTGCTTATGAATATCATTTCTGGAAGCATCAATTTTATGCGCCGGGGGTATTCAGCTTTGCCAAGCGGCTGCAGGAGGATGTCCTATCCTATAGCGCCAACGGCTTCAATGGCATTATTGAGGATGGCTCCCAGCGCGCATTTTTTCCCAATGGCTTCAATTATTATGTTTATGCGGCGGTGCTTTTTGATCATCAGGCCGATTTCGAGGCGCTGAAGGAGGATTATTTCTCTCATGCTTATGGGGATCAATGGCGCATTGTTGCGGAATATCTGGAAACCATCGATCGCCTGATGCCCCAAAGCTATTTGGAGGCGCGGCATACCGCGCCCACCCCGCCGAATTTCTATAAGCCCGAAATGGAGGCGCAGCTTTTATCGGTGGCGGAGGTTTGCGATCGCTATGAGGCGCTTTTCCGCGCCCATCGGAATATGCCCTATCGGGTCCAGACCGTTGCGATGCGGCTGTTGACCGAGCATATCGATTTTTGCCGCGGCTTTGCCGCCTGCATGGCCATCAAATGCCGCGGCGAGGATGAGGCAGCCAAGGCAGCCGCCAAGGCGTTCCTTTCGGATTTCGGCGCAAGGGAGCTTGCAATAGAGCGCTATTACGATCATATGATGGCGCGCCACGCGCTGATGGCGATCTTCTCCTCCAAGAGCAATTTTGATCAATAAATAAAAAATGGCTGAAGGGGAATAGGTGTTGTTCTTATCGGAAAATTTGTAATCATACCTGTTTCTGTTAAGAACCGGCATCGCATTTGTATGCACAAATTCAGTTGGGCAGTAGCCCAAACCCACAGAGCAACAGAAAAGAGAAGATTCGTATATTAACGAGT
>JAZQDS010000047.1:0-6880 GCA_045546895.1 Eubacteriales bacterium
ATAAGCAACGCCGGGCAAGCCCATCAAAAGCCAGCCGCTCATATCCGAAGCTTCTGCGCTCATCGCGGTAACCCAAGGGCCCAAAGAGCGGCCGCCCAAGAAATACTCCTCCGAGCTCTTATTGGCGCGCTTTGCATAAAACACACCGATAACAATGACCGCGGCCATATAAATAACCATTGCGATCAGGATTTGAATTGTGTTCGAATCCATTTTAAACCTCCTACTTCATGAAAAAATACTCTTCCATAATAAAATATACATAATATTTTAACAGAATTTTTTTCACATTGCAACAATTAATTACGAAAAAACATCTAAAGATATCAAAAAAACCGTTCCCCAAAGACTTCGGGGAACGGTTTTTTGCTTTATTTAATATAATCAGGCATTGGGATCATATTTTCCTGCAAGGAAGAGCAGGATCAGCTGCGCATCCGACATGGTGACGGTACCGCTCATATTAACATCAGCAGCCTCAACATTCAGCGCATCCAGCCCAACCTCATCAACGCGATATTTCAAAATCAGCGCAACATCGGCAGCATCGCAATCGCCATCTCCATCGGCATCGCCCCAGAGGAAATCGATAACCGCCATAATGCCCTTGCTATCCTCATCAAAGGGAACATCATCCCAATGATCATCGCTGGTATCCAAAATCTTGCCGGTGATATCATAATTACCGGATGCGGCATCCTCAGCCACCTTGAAGGTCAGCTTAGCAAAGGCACCATCCTCTTCGATATCCGTTGCATTATTAACAAGAGCTGCCAGAGAGATCACCAATCTGCCTGCCTTGGCGGGATCGGATTCAAATTCCATATAGCCGCCCTCAGCCAGAGCGCCCTTTTCGGCATTCAGCAAGGTAAATACATCGGCATCATAATTGATTTCCATGGTCAGGCCTGCAAAGCCGGGATTATTGGCAACATTTACATAAACGATCATCTCATCGCCCGCAAAAGCGCCTTCGGATTTGAATTCAATACCGCAGCCTTCCAGCTTATCCTGAATCTGAGTTTCATAGGTATCGCAGCGCTTGCAATCGCGGCGGGTAATGCCGGTCTTGCTATAGCTGGGATAGCGGCTTACATACCATTCGCCCCAGATATGATGGGCGGTACCTGCGTCAACATCCTTATAGCTATAGCCGCATACTCGGCAGGTATGAGAAACATACGCATCCTCAAGGCAGGTGGCCTCAAAGCTTTCATGCTCAAAATCGCAAGCAACGCTCTCGGTAAGGCCGCAGCCCTCGCGGCCGCAGGTTCTGCTATGGGTAGAATTCGCGCCGCCGGTTTCTTCGTTATGGGAAATATCAATCCAATCATGGCCCAGCGCGGGCTTGGTGGGATCAATTTCAACATAGCTGTAGCCGCAAGCGCAGGTGAAGGTTGTGCTGGCTGCGTTTTCGCAATCCTGCTCAATAAACGCTTCTTTAAATTCATGGTCGGCAGTCTCGGTCTTGCCGCCGCAGGTGGTGCAGGTCAGGCTATGGGTACCGTTGCCGTTATCCTTCAGCTCCCCTTCGCAGGCGCGGATCGCGGTATAGCCGCAATTATTAGCGCAAGTCTGCTTATGATAGGGAACGCCGTTATCATCAAATTGAGTCCAGCCATCGGCTGCGTAGGTATGATTGCAATTGAGCATTGCGCCCGTTGCGGTGATAACTGTATCTTCTGCGAATGTGGCGCTCAGAGGATCGCCTTCGAAATCCCAGGCAGCAGCATCTGCATCCGCTGCGGTAATTCCGATGATTTTACCGTCTACACCGGTATAGAACGCTTTATACAGAGTATTATTCGATTTATTGAAGGTAACCTTAACGGTGGGATAACCATCCAGAGCAAGAACGGAATCCAAGCCGCCATCGCCGTTTACCTTCAGCGACAGCATCGGATCGGCGCTGGCCTTATTGATTGCATAAACCGCATCGCCGCTCTTAATGGTAGCTGCCGCGGTGGAAACGCCGGGGTTTGCAAGGCTTGAGGAGCCGCCGTAGCTGAGCACACCGTTATCGCTGTAAACCCGCTCATATTCAAACTTCGAAGAATAACTATTGTCGCGCAGGAATACCAAGCCGCTCATGCCGGCATTATTGAGCGCGATAATATTTTCAAGGCGAACATTACCTGCAGAGGAACCGTCTGCACCAACGATAACGCTGACACGATGCAGGCCGGAAGCATCCGCGGTATTATTTACAAAGATCGCATTCTTAACATAAGCGGAATAGTTCTCGTTAACAGTATTAATACGCCCAAAGGCAAGGCCGAGACCCTGATGGGAGGCGGTAGCGCTGGAGCCGCCGATCATACGGTTATTGGCCATATAAAGACCATCCACAAAAATCTGGTGGGTCTTACTATTAGCACCGTTATAATGACGACCGGTCAGGAAGGAAACGCCATCGTAGCTGGAAGCAGCCGCATTCAAGGTACAGCCGGTAACAACAACGTTTTTCATAATGATCTTTTCGTTCATACTGTCGGTCGTATTAACGCGGCCAAAGAGCATCGCCCAGTCGGAGCCGTTGCCGGTAACCGAGCAGTTGTTGAAGGTAACATTCTCAACCAGAATATTATCGGAATTGGTGTTGCCGTAGATCAGGCCTTGGGTGGTACCGAGCTTTTCCGCCTTGAAGTTATCAAATGTGATATTCTTCAAAACAGCGTTATTATTACCGTAGTTCGGGGAAATCCAGCCGCCGTTGGTAACATTCGCGCCGTAAACGGTATGACCCTGACCATCGATGCTCGCCTGAATGCCCAGATTATTGGCCGCATCGCCTTCGCCGATTTCGATATCCTCGGTGAAATAGAGGGTAATGGACGCATCAAATGCAGCATTGTTCTTTGCAACGAAGTTCAGATCCTCGATGCTTCCGATCATATAGCCGCTGGTAATACCAAACTCTTTATAGATATTATACTGAGATGCGGGCGGGAAATAGGGATACTCATTCTTGAGCTCCAGCTCCATTTCATCTACCATTTCCTGCAAAGTATCAATCGCACCGCGTACTTCGGCAGCGGTGTCGGGATCCTCCAGATTGGCAGAGCCATAGAACTCAATGACCAGGCGGGCGTATTCCAATACGCCGTCTACCGCCTGAGCGCTGAGAAACAAATCGGGATCCAGATTGCCGTAAGCATTCAGCACATCATAAGCCAATTGAAGGCTGACCGCTTCGGTAGCAGGCGCATTAACGATGGGCTCCTCTTGCTCTTCTGCGGCAGCAGGCATTGCAAAGGCCGCAAAAAGAGAAACCAGCATCATTGCTGCAACAAGCACAGAAATCAGTCTTGTTTTCTTTGTGATCATAATCACAGTCCTCCTCTGTATCAATTCGCACTTTCACATTCGCAGATAAAAATGCTATTATATGTTAGTATTATAACATATAGTTGGCACATTGAAAAGCACCTAATGTTGTTTTTTTTACACAATATGCGAAATCTTTTATTTTTTCGAGAAACGGTATTCCGTTACCCGCGCAAAGGGCGTTTCGGGATCCAGCCGCGAGGAAATAAATTCCGGATGGTTGGGCGCATCGGGGAAAAACTGCGTTTCAAAACAAAAGCCCTGATATTGGCCCATCGGCCCGCTTTTTCCCTGCGCATCGTTCAGATAGTTACCGGAATAAAATTGCATACCGGGCAGATCGGTATGACATTCCATCCGGATCTCATCCCCCTCCGCAACGGCGGCGCAGCGCATTCCCTCGCCCCGCAGCGCAAAATTAAGATCCCAGCCCATGCTGGGCTTTACCATCGGATCATCGGAATGGATCCCATCGCCGATCGGGCGTAGAGCGCGAAAATCGAAGAGGGTATCGGCAACAGGGCGCAGCTCGCCGGTCGGCACCTTCTTTTCGTTCACAGGGGTAAAATAATCGGCATTGATCTGAACCCGCTGATCGAGTACCGGCGCCGCATCCGCGCCGTTCAGATTGAAAAAGCAATGGTTGGTGGGATTATAAATGGTCGGGCGGTCAGTAGTCGCCTCATAAAAAATTCGCAGGGTATCTTCCTCAATGCTGAAGGTAACAGAAGCCTCCAGATTGCCGGGATAGCCCTCCTCCCCATCAGCGAGCCGCAGGCTCATTTTCACCGCATTTTCACCCAGCGGCGCAGCGGACCAAAGCTTTTTATTCATTCCCTCGGCGCCGCCATGAAGATGGCCGCGCCCCTGCTCATTAAAAGATAATTCGCAGCGCCGGCCATCCAGCATAAAGCAGGCCTCAGCAATGCGATTGGCAGATCTGCCGACCGTTGCGCCGATATAATTGGTGCCGCGGCGGTAATCATCGGGATGATTATAGCCCAAGACAACATCCTTCCCCGCAAAGCGCAGCGCCTGCACCGCAGCGCCATAAGGGATCACATCCGCTTCCAGCAGCCCGCCATCCGAAATGGTATATTTTTCCATATCGCCAAAGGGCGTAATTTTAATGCTCATTCGCTGATCCTCCAATCGATCGGCTCCTTCAAAAATTCATTCGCCTTTTTAAAATGCCCGCAGCCGAAAAAGCCATGATAAGCCGAAAGCGGGCTGGGATGGGGCGCCTCTAAAATCAGATGACGACCGCTGCGGATCAATTCCTTTTTGGCGCGGGCATGGCTGCCCCAAAGCAAAAAGACCATCGGCTCGGGGCGTTGATCCAGCAGGCTGATGATGCGATCGGTAAAGATCTCCCAGCCCTTGCCCCGATGGGAAGCAGGGGCGCTTTGCCTTACCGTAAGCACCGTATTGAGCAGCAAAACGCCCTGCTCCGCCCATTGGGTAAGATCGCCATGGGCAGGGGGCGTAAACCCAAATTCCTGCTCTAATTCTTTATAAATATTCTTCAAAGAGGGCGGCGGCTCCACCCCTTTTTGCACCGAAAAACACATCCCATGCGCCTGCCCCGGCTGATGATAGGGATCCTGCCCCAAAATAACCGCTTTCACCTTCTCATAAGGCGTTGCACGCAGCGCATTAAAGATATCATACATTGAGGGATAGATGATATGGCTGCGGTATTCCTCCTTCAGAAATTGCCGCAGCTGCAGATAATACTCCTTTTGAAATTCCTCCGCCAAAAGCGCATCCCAGCTGTTTCCGAGCGTAACCATGATCAATCCTCCATCTTCGCCTTGCCTACTTTAACGGCAACAATAATATAACCGATCAGGCTCCAGCCCAGCAGCAGATTGCAAATCAACAGCCCCCGCCGCTGCGGCAGCCGCTTGCGGAAGGCATAATAGGAGGGGAGCGTATAGATCGGCAAAAATACCGCCATTACCGCCGCAACAACCAGACAGCATGCCGCAGGTGTCATTCCGGTATAGCCTGTATTCAGGCTGAAAAAGCCAACGATGATCGACATTACAATCGTTACAAAACTCAAGGTCCATAATATTTTCCAAAAATGGAAGATGGGATTTTCTTTGCGGGGTAAAAATTTCATGGTACTCCCTCTTTTCGTTTTATTAGATATATAGTACCACATCCCCGCCGCATCCCGCAAGCCTTTCCGCGCGGGATTTTTCAATTATTAACAAATTATCCATTGAATTTTTCTACCAAGCGGTATAATATAATGGTAGTAAGCAATGAAAGGAGGCGCCCCATGAACAGCAAACGCGCGCTTGTTATCATCAATCCCTGCGCAGGAACCCGCAAATCCAAAAAGAATATGTTTGAAATTGTTGATCGCCTGAGCAACAGCGGCTATCAGGTTTCGGTTCAAACCACCACCAAATCGGGCGATGGCGCCGCCTTTGTTCATCAATACGGCGCCGAGCATCAGCTGATCGTTTGCAGCGGCGGGGATGGGACTTTAAACGAGGTCATCAACGGAATGCTGGAGCTTCAGCTGGAGGTGCCGCTGGGCTATGTTCCCTCCGGCACAACCAATGATTTCGCCCGCACGCTGCAGCTGCCCGCGAAGGTGGAAAAATGCATGGATCGCATTCTGCGCAGCTCGCCCCGCGCCTTTGATATCGGCTCCTTCAACGGCCGCAATTTTACCTATATTGCTTCCCTTGGTGCCTTTACCAAGGTTTCCTATTCCACCCCGCAAAAATTCAAAAATATCTTCGGGCATTCCGCCTATCTTTTAGAAGGGGCTAAGGAGATCGGCAGTATTACTCCTTTTGAAGCAGAGATTTTGGTCAATGGTAAATCCTATGCCGGCGAATTCCTTTTCGGCTCCGTTTCCAATTCCACTTCCATCGCGGGCCTTTTTAAGCTCAATGGGCTGGATGTTCGGCTGGATGATGGGGAATTTGAGCTGATCCTCATCCGCAATCCCAAAAGCGTTACCGATCTTCATGGCATTGTTCAGGGGCTGACCCGCGGGATCTATGATCCCCGCTATGTTATCTTCGAGCACACCAAGGCAGTAACCGTCAAAACCGCAATTCCCTGCAGCTGGACCATCGATGGCGAGGATGGCGGCGCCCATACCGAGGCGCAAATCGGAGTCATCCCCAATGCGGTAAACATTATCATCTGATAAAAAAGAGAGTGCCCCGCGGGGCAATCGCCTTTTTGTTGTGGGGTAACAGATTCTAAGCAAACACGAATCATCCGAACCTGATTTCAAGGGGCGGATTTTCGCCTTTGCTATGTTAAAATACTCGTTCATCCGTCAGGATGAACTGCGTTTTGTGCCTTGCAAACTCAAAAATCTGCTCCCTTAAAATTCTTTGACCTGAAAATGAGCAGAATTTCGGATCATTTTTGGTGCGAAGAAGGTTTGTAAGGCTGGCGCCTACAAAACTTCGACAAGCCGAAAAGCGCCGGAATTCTGCCATTTTAGGCAGGTTCGGATCATTCGTGTTTGCTTAAGGAAACGGCTCAGATTATTCGCAGAGCAATTTCGGAGAAG
>JAZQDS010000048.1:0-20936 GCA_045546895.1 Eubacteriales bacterium
AAAATGATTTGAAATTATAAAAAAAAACAAGCAAAAATCCCCCTCGAAACGGTCTGTTTCGAGAGGTATTTTTTTATTTTATTTTTTCAATATTTTTATCAAAAAACTATTGATTTTTCCTGAAAAAATGGTATAATTTAAATCAAGTGGAGTGTAAATGGGTGCTCTGTGGTGAATGAGTGGGTAAGAAAGGAGGTGCGTGCATGGCTTATCTGACCGGTTATTATGAAAACTTCGTTGATGAAAAAGGGCGTGTGATTATGCCCAAGGAATTGAAAGAGCAAATGGGCAGCGATCTTGTGCTGACTCACGGTCTGGATGAGTGCGTGTATGTGCTGACCCGCGAATCCTGGATGGAGCTGCAAGGCAAGCTTGCCAAGATGCCGATGTCGAAAGGCCGCGGCATTGCCCATTTCTTTAATACTTATAAAAAGGATGTTTCTCCCGATAAGCAGGGCCGTATTCAGATTTCCTGCGATCTGCGCCGCATTGCTTCGATTGAAGGGAAGGCGGTCATTGTCGGCAACGGCAATCGGGCGGAAATCTGGAATCCTGCGGCGTTTGCCAAGATGGAGCAAGAGCTGGATACTGAAAGCATCATCGCCGCTATGGATGAGCTTGATTTCTGATGAAGGAATTTAAGCACTACAGCGTGATGGCGGAGGAATGTATTTCCGCCTTGAAGATCGATCCGAAGGGGATCTATGTGGATGCCACCTTGGGCGGCGGCGGTCATAGCAGCCTGATTGCGGCGCAGCTGACCGAAGGCAAGCTTTTTGGGATTGATCAGGATCGGGATGCCATCGCGGCAGCCTCGGCGCGGCTTTCTCCTTACGGAGAGCGGTTTGAGGCCATTAAAAGCAATTTTTCGGCGCTGCGCGAAGCGCTTGCAGAGCGCGGAGTCAGCGCGGTGGATGGAATATTATTTGACCTTGGCGTTTCCAGCTTTCAGCTGGATGAAGAAAGCCGCGGCTTTTCTTATCGCTTTGATGCCCCGCTGGATATGCGGATGGATCGCGAAAACCCGCTGGATGCCTATCAGGTTGTAAATAATTATTCCAAGGAGCAGCTTACCGAGATTCTTTATCGCTATGGCGAGGAGCGGATGAGCCCGCGTATTGCGGCCGCCATTTGCAGGCAGCGGGAGGAAGCGCCGATTGAAACAACCGGCCAGCTGGTAAAAATCATCGAGCATAGTTTTCCTCCTAAGGAACGCTATGGTAATAAGCATCCCGCGAAGCGAAGCTTTCAGGCGATCCGCATTGAGGTCAATGGCGAGCTTCGGATTTTGGAGCAGGCGATCCGCGATGCGGTAGACTTGCTCAAGCCGCAGGGGAGAATTGCGGTAATGACCTTCCATTCGCTGGAGGATCGAATTGTTAAAAATGTGTTTGCCGATCTTGCTACCGGCTGCACCTGCGATAAATCCATTCCCGTTTGCGTTTGCGGGCGAAAGCCGATCGTGCGGCTGATCAATCGCAAGCCGATTACTGCCTCTGCGGAGGAATTGGCAGAAAATAATCGCTCCAAGCCTGCAAAATTGCGGGTATGTGAGAAGATATAAACAGGAGGAAATCCATGAAAAAATTTCATATTCATAACATCCGTTGGTCGGTTGTATTATGCATTATGGTCTTTTTGGCGATCGGCGGATATCTATTGTATAGTCATATCGCCCTGAATGAGGTTTCCCGCGAGCTTTTGATTGCTAAGGATGAGCTCAGCCGCCTGGAAGGCGAGGCTACCGGCCTTCAGGTTTCCATTGACGGTAAAAACTCCATGGACGAGATCGAGCGGATCGCGACCGAGGAGCTGGGCATGGTAAAGATTGAAAATTATCAGATCCAAACGATCAATCTTTTAACCGATGATACGGTTGAGATTATCAAGGATGAGCCTGCCAATGATAGTTGGTGGGATGGCGTTGTTGCCGAATTCAACATCCTTTGGGAATATATCAACTGATTTAAAGAGTGGAAGCAAAACGAGAGTGGGAAAATTTTTTCTTACTCTCATTTTGCGCTTTATATAGGAATAAAGTTAAGGTGACAAGATTAATCCTAATTGTGTTTTTTTCCTCACCTCACGCCGAAATACGCGCCGATATGGCGGTATTGACGGCTTTTTAAGGTGAAATTTTTAAATTCTGAAAGGAGCTGCGTATGAGCAAAGGACCCAGCAAAACAATGGTAAACAGAGCAACCTTCGTTTTGGCTGCTTTTGCGGTATTATTATTGATTGTTATGGCGGGAATGCTGGTAAAGCATCAGATCATCGATTATTCATTTTATCAGGCAAAAGCGATTGCGCAGCAAACGATGGATACAACCCTTTCCGCAAAGCGCGGCGTGATTTACAGCCGTAATTATACCGAGCTTGCGGTTTCCGCCGAGGTGCAAACGGTTTATATTGCGCCCAATTCCATCGATCAGGAGGATACCGCCCTTTGCCGCAAGATCGCATCCGGTCTGGCGGAAATTCTTGAGGTGGATGAGGAAACCGTTTATAAAAAGACTCAAAAGAAAAATTATTATGAGCTGATCAAGCGGCGCATCGAAGCGGATGTTGCGGATCGGGTGCGCGAATTTATTGATGAAAATGATCTGAAGGGGATTCATCTTGTTGAGGATACCAAGCGCTATTATCCCCATAATAGCCTTGCTTGCCATATTTTGGGCTTTACCGGTACCGATAATGTTGGTCTGGATGGGATTGAATCCATCTATAATGAATACCTGCAGGGTACCAGCGGTAAATTGATTACCGCCAAAAATGCGATCGGCACTGAATTGCCCTATGAATATGAAACCTATGTTGAGGCGGAAAACGGCAAAAATGTTGTTTTGACCATCGATGAAACGGTGCAATATTATCTGGAAAAGCACCTGCAGGAGGCGCGGCTGGAGCAAAAATGCATCAACGGCGCTGCCGGCATTGTTATGAATGTGAAAAACGGTGAAATTCTCGGCATGGCTTCGCTGCCCAATTATGATCCCAATCAGTACTACACCATTACCGATGAGGTGGCGTTGGCGGATCTTGAAGCCCAAAAGCAGGCGGGCGCAGGGGAGGAAGAGCTGAAAAAGGCTACAGAGGATTATCGCAATAAGATCTGGCGTAATAAATGCATTGTTGATACCTATATGCCCGGCTCTACCTTCAAGATTGTTACCCTTTCAATGGGGCTTGAGGAGGGCTTGATCTCTACCTCTAATACGTATAATTGCCCCGGCTATATTCGGGTTGCCGATCGTATCATCCGCTGCTGGAAATCGGGCGGTCATGGGCATCAGAGCCTATCGCAGGCGATCCAAAACTCCTGCAACCCCGCCTTTATTACCATCGGCGCCAAGGTCGGCACCGAAACCTTCTATCAATACTATAAGAATTTCGGGCTGACCGAGCGAACCGGCGTTGATCTGAGCGGCGAGGCGGGCGGCATCTGGTTCTCCACCTTTCAGGAGGTTGAGCTGGCAACTGCCTCCTTCGGCCAGAACTTTAAGATTACCCCGCTGCAGATGATAACAGCGGTTGCAGCAGCCAGCAACGGCGGCCATCTGGTAACGCCCCATGTTGTAAGGGAAATCAGCGAAACGCAAAAGGATGGCAGCCAAAAGGTTGTTAAAAGCTTTGAAACCAAGGAAAAGCGGCAGGTTATCTCGGAAGAAACCAGCGCGCTGGTCTGCGATCTGCTGGAAGAGGTTGTTAGCGTTGGCTCCGGTAAAAATGCCTATGTTAAGGGCTATCGGGTTGCGGGTAAGACCGGCACCTCCGAGAAAATCGATGATTATAATCTGACCGGCGAAAAGACCTATATTTCTTCATTTATCGGCTTTGCACCTGCCGATGATCCCGAATATGCCATTTTGGTAATGCTGGATACCCCCAGCGCGGGCGAGATCTACGGCGGTATTATCGCGGCGCCGGTTGCAGGCGATATTTTAAGCGATATTCTGCCCTATTTGAAGGTGCAGCCGCAATATACCGAGGAAGAATTGGCCACCTTGGATATAACAGTCCCCTCCATGATGAACCAAAGCGTTGATGCTGCAACCAAGGCTTTGGTGGAGGAAGAGATCAAATATAAGATCGTAGGCGGCGGCGATAAGGTAACGAACCAAATGCCGCAGGCGGGCTCCACCATGCCCCAAAGCGGTACGATCATTCTATATACCGGTGATGCTTCGCCCAATGCCAATGTGATTGTGCCCAATCTGGTGGATTATTCGGTGGCAGGCGCATCCAATCGGATTGTGCAATCGGGGCTGAATGTTCGCGTTGTCGGTAATGAAAATGCAGGCTCCGATGCTTTGGTCATCTCCCAAAGCCCCGAGCCGGGGACTGCGGTAGCGGAAGGAACGGTTATTACCATCCGAACCAATAGTTCGGAGGGTGTTTCGAGTATGTAAGGAGGAAGAAAATGCTGTTGTCGGAACTTTTGGCAGGGATTGAAACCCTCAATGAATGGGAGGATCGCGAGATCAGCGGAATCACCTGTGATTCGCGTCAAGTGGCTGCAGATTTCCTTTTTGCCGCTATCCCCGGCGAGCAATTTGATGGCCATCGCTTTGCGCCCAAGGCGGCCGAGCAGGGCGCTGCGGTTATTTTGGCGGAGCATGCGGCAGCAACCTCGGCGGCGGAGATCATTGTTGGCTCTACCCGCGATGCCTATCAGCAGGTCTGTGCCAATTATTTCGGTCATCCCGAGCGCGCCATGAATTTTCTTGCGGTAACAGGGACCAACGGCAAAACCTCCACCACTCAATTTGTGAAAAGTATTTTAGACGGAATGGGCGTAAAGGCGGGGCTGATCGGTACGGTCTGTAATCAGATCGGAGATCAAAGCTTTCCCGCGGAATTTACAACCCCCGAGCCCTATCAGCTCTTCTCGTTGCTTCGCAAAATGAAGGATGCGGGCGTTGAAACGGTGGTAATGGAGGTTTCCTCTCAGGCAATGGACCAGCGGCGGGTGGATAGCCTTCCCTTTGCGGTGGCGGGCTTTACCAATCTTACTCAGGATCATCTTGATTATCATAAAACCATGGAAAATTATAAGGCCGCCAAGGCGCGCCTTTTCGAATTGGCGGAGCAGAGTGTTTTGAATTTGGATGATGCTGCGGGCAAGGAATGGTCGGCTGCTTTTAAGGGGCTTACCTATTCCGCCAAGGGCGCAGCCGATCTGACGGCGAGCGGGATTTCGCTCGATGTGGGCGGCGTTTCCTATTGCATGGAATATGCAGGCCAAAAGGCCGATATTAAGGTTTCTACCCCCGGTATGTTTACCGTTCATAATACCCTTTGCGCAGCGGCGCTGCTGCTGGCGGCGGGCTATTCCTTTGAAGCGGTGGCCAAGGGGCTGAATTGCATCCCCAAGGTGGCAGGCCGCGCTGAGATTATTACCGAAGGATATCCCTTCTCGGTCATGCTGGATTATGCCCATACCCCCGATGCGCTGGAAAATATTCTCACAACAATTCGTACCTATGCCAAGGGCAGAGTTGTTACCCTATTCGGCTGCGGCGGCGATCGGGATCGCGGTAAGCGTCCGCTGATGGCAGCTATGGCGGCAAAATACAGTGATTTCCTGATCGTTACCTCCGATAACCCTCGCACCGAGCAGCCCGATGCCATTATTCGGGATGTCCTTGCGGGGCTGGAAGGAACAAAGGTACCTTATGAAGTGATCGAAAATCGCCGTGAAGCGATCGGCTTTGCCATCCGCAATGCCAAGGCGGATGATTTGATTTTGCTGGCGGGCAAGGGCCATGAGGATTATCAGATTATCGGCACCCAAAAGATTCATTTTAACGAGAAAGAAATTGTAAAGGAATATCTGGAAGAATGCTGACAGTAAAAAAAATAGCCGCTGCGCTCGGCTATTCTTATGACGGCCCCGAATTTGAAATCAAATCGGTGGTTACCGATTCGCGAAAAATGGAAAACCATTGCCTTTTTGCCGCCATTATCGGCGAGCGGGCGGATGGCCATTCTTTCATCAAAGCGCTGGACGCTCAATATGAAAATGTTGTTTTCTTGGGCAGCAAGAAGCCGGATTTCAGCCCGCGCAATCCTTATTTTTTGGTCGATGATGTTTTGGAGGGCTTGGGCTATTTGGCAAAAGCCCATCTGGAGGCGCTGCCTGCCCGCATCATCGGGGTAACCGGCAGCGTTGGAAAAACAACAACGAAGAATTTCATTCTCTCCGCCCTTTCGGCTTCAATTGCCGCATCGGGTACAGCAGGGAATATGAATAATGAGCTGGGCGTTCCCCTTACCGCGCTGGCGGTAGGGGAGCAGGATCAGGCGGCGGTGATCGAAATGGGAATGCGCGGTCTGGGCCAGATCCAATATCTAACCCGCTTTATCCGCCCCGATATTGCGGTGATTACCAATATCGGCGTTGCTCATCTGGAGCTTTTGAAAAGCCGCGAAAATATTGCCCGCGCCAAGCTGGAGCTGGTTGCAGGCTTGAAGGAGGGCGGCATTGCCCTGCTGAATGGCGATGAGCCGCTGCTGCGCAATGCGAAAGCCGAATGCGAAACCTATTATTTCGGGCTGGAGGCGCATAATGACTATCGGGCGGAAAAGATCTGCGATACCGCCTTTACCCTTTGCTATCCCGATGGGGAGCTGGAGATCTGCTTGCAGGTAGAGGGGAGCCATAATGTTATGAATGCGCTTGCTGCCTTTGCGGTGGGGCATCAGCTGGGGCTTGATCCCGAGAAAATCAAGCAGGGGCTGGAGCAATTCAGCGGCGATGGTCGCCGCCAGTTTACCGAGCAGGTTGGCGGGATTACTGTGATTGACGATAGCTATAATGCGGCGCCCGATTCTATGCTGGCGGCCCTGAAGGTTTTGGCATCAAAGCCACCCCGCCGCTTTGCGGTTTTGGGCGATATGCTGGAATTGGGCAGCTATGAAGAGGAAGGGCATCGCAGCGTTGGAAGATTTTGCGCATCCCTTCCGCTGAGCGGCGTTGTTGCTTGCGGTAAGCGGGCAAAATGGATTTATGATGAGCTGCCCGAGAAAATGGAAAAGCTTTATACCGAGGATCCGAATGAGGCACTTTGCTATCTGGATCGGATGCTGAAGGCGGGGGATGCTGTATTATTCAAGGCCTCCAATGCGATGAACTTTCAGGCCTTGGCCAACGCCTTAAAAGAAAGGAAGGGGAAAGAATGAATTATTGGATTATTTTAACGGCGCTTTTGGCAAGCTTTTTGCTGGCATTGCTGCTGGCGCCTTGGATTTTGCCCTGGCTGCGGCGGCTGAAATTTTCCCAAAGCATTTTGGAGATCGGCCCCAGCTGGCATAAGGAAACCAAGCAGGGGACCCCTACCATCGGCGGCCTGATCTTTATTATTCCTACCATTCTTGTTACCGCGGTTTTGGGAATGGGCGAGATGATCCGCGGCGATTGGCGGCTGCTGATCTGCCTTGGTTTTACCATTCTTTGCGGCCTGATCGGCTTTTTGGATGATTATATCAAGGTTGTTAAAAAGAGAAATCAGGGGCTTACGGTGATGCAAAAAACCTTGCCGCTGATGCTGATCATCGCGCTGTTTTTGGGCGCGCTGTATACAACGAATGTTATTACAGATACTATTTTCATCCCCTATCTGAACATTCGGCTGCATTTGTTCTATTTTTATTTTCTGGTAATGATCCCGTTTGTTTTCTTTTTTGTAAACGCGGTTAATCTTACCGATGGTCTGGATGGGCTGGCTACCGGCGTTTCGCTGCCGTATATGATTTCCTTCATTGTTGTTGGCTTCTTTTTCCGCAATGCAGGCAGCAATACCGGTATCACTGTTTTTGCCGCCGCGCTGACCGGCGGCCTGCTGGCCTTTTTGATTTATAATTTTCATCCCGCCAAGGTGTTTATGGGGGATACAGGCTCGCTCTTTTTGGGCGCGGCGGTGGCTGCGCTGGCGATGGCCTATGATCTGCCCTATTTCATCCTGATCGGCGGTATTATGTTCCTGATCGAGGGCCTTTCGGTTGTTATGCAGGTCATCTTTTATAAGCTTACCCATGGCAAGCGGATCTTTAAAATGACCCCGATCCACCATCATTTTGAGATGTGCGGATGGTCGGAGGTTAAGATCGTTGCGGTATTTACATCCATTAGCGCCATTGGCTGCCTGCTTGCCCTTTGGGGAATGTTCTATTATCGCTATTTTAATGTTTAATTATTAACTCAAAGGAGGTGCCCCTTTTGGCAAAGCCCGCGCGCAAAAAATCATTTCATATTTTTTATAAAAAAGGGGAGGTTGGCGCCATTGATCCGGTCTTTTTGATTTTGGTGCTATGCCTTTTAACCTTTGGGCTTATTATGATCGCCTCCGCAGGTTATGTTAGCGCCCTGCAAAAATACGGGGATAGCTATCATTATATTAAGCGCCAGCTGCTGTTTGCGGTTCTGGGTGTTGCAGCGATGCTGCTGATCTCCCGCATAGATTATCATATTCTGCAAAAGCTGCTGCTGCCGATTATGGGCGTTTCGGGTCTGCTGCTGGTATTGGTGGCAATTCCCGGCATCGGCGTTAAGGTAAACGGCGCTCGCCGCTGGCTTAATTTCGGCGTTCAATTTCAGCCCAGCGAGCTGGCAAAGCTTGCAGTTATTATCTTTTTGGCGGCCTATATCGCCTCCAATTATAAGCGGATGAAGGAGGCCAAGGTAGCCTTCACAACCCCGCTGCTGATCATTTTCGGTACCTGCGGCCTATTGATGCTGGAGCCCCATCTTTCGGGCGCTTTGCTGATTTTCGGCGTTGGCGTTGTTATGCTCTTTGTAGGCGGTGCGAGCATCAAATGGCTGGTCAGCGCCTTTTTGGCGGGCGTTGCGGCGGTGGCAGGCTTTATCATTGCTACCCCCTATGCCAAGACCCGCCTTGCGGTATATTGGAATCCCTATCTGGATCCTACCGGCGATGGCTTCCAGACCATTCAATCTCTTTATGCCATCGGAAGCGGCGGACTGCTGGGGCTGGGGCTGGGCCAATCCCGCCAGAAGTTTCTTTATATTCCGGAGCCCCATAACGATTATATCTTTTCCATCGTTTGCGAGGAGCTGGGCTTTATCGGCGCGATGATGGTGATTATCCTCTTCGTTTTGCTGATCTGGCGCGGGATTGTGATCTCCTATCATGCCAAGGATAAATTTGGTTCGTTGATGGTGGTTGGCATCATTTCAAGAGTCGCGATCCAGACGATTTTGAATATCGGCGTTGTAACCAAGGCCATCCCCCCAACAGGGATCAGCCTTCCCTTCTTCAGCTATGGCGGTACCGCCTTGCTGGTATTGCTGGTGGAGATGGGAATTGTTTTATCGATTTCTCGCAGATCGGGAATGGAGAATCAATTATGAGAATTGTTTTAGCGGGCGGCGGAACGGCGGGCCATTGCAATCCTGCCATTGCCATCGCTTCTGAAATTAAAGCAAAGAATAAGGATGCCGATTTGCTTTTTATCGGCAATCGCGGCAGCATCGAGGAAACGCTGGTGGGGAAAGCGGGCTTTCCTTTTCGGGCGGTGCAGGTGCAGGGCTTTCGCCGCAAGCTGACCTTTGATAATATCAAAACGGTTCAGCTTTACTTAAAGGCAAAAAAAGATTGCAAAAAAATCCTGCAGGAATTTAAGCCCGATGCGGTGATCGGTACCGGCGGCTATGTTTCCGGACCTGTTGTTGCGGCGGCGCAGGCGCTCGGAATTCCTACCTGTATTCATGAGCAAAATGCTTATCCCGGCGTTACCAGCAAAATGCTTTCCAAGAAAGCAGATATTGTTTTTATCAGCTTTCCGGGCAGCGAGCAATATTTCGGCAAGGTGCGCCGTATGATTTTGAGCGGTAATCCGCTGCGCGCCGAGATTTTGAATACCGATCGTGCCGCAGCAAGAGCGCAGCTCGGCCTGCCGCAGGATGCCTTTTATCTGGTTTCCTTTGCGGGCAGCCTTGGCGCGCTGGAGGTCAATCGGGCGATGGTCGGGCTGATCAGCCGCAATGCAAAAAATAAAGATTTTTATCAGATCCATGCTACCGGCGATCGCGGCTGGAAATGGATGCCCGATGCCTTAAAGGAGCAGGGCTATAATATTGCGGATGAGGGCATGATCCGCGTTGCACCCTATCTTTATGATATGCCCCTTCATTTGGCGGCTGCAGATGCTGTTGTTTGCCGCGCGGGCGCCATTACCTTGGGCGAGATCTGCGCTTTGGGCAAGGCGGCGGTATTGATTCCTTCGCCGAATGTTACCCATAATCATCAGTATTATAACGCCCGCTCTCTTTCCGATCGGGGCGGCGCGATTTTGCTGGAGGAAAAGGATCTTTCGGCAGATCGTCTTTATGAGACGGTATTGCAGCTGAAAAAGGATCCCGACCGCTGCATCGCGCTGGGGCGCGGCGCTATGGAAATGGCCCTTCCGCAGGCGGCGGAAACGATTTATAATGAGCTTTATGATTTAATTCATTCATCCATCGCTGAAAAGGATGTGAGGAAAAATGGCCAATAGCGTAGAGCGCTATTATATTAAAAAGAAAAAAAGAAAAAAGAGAGCGAAAATGATCTTTTTCGGCTTGCTCTTTATATTTATGCTGATAACGCTTGCGATTCTTTCAATGACTGTTTTCTTCAATGCGGAAAAGATCGAGGTGGAGGGCGCTACTCATTATTCCATCGAGGAAATCCTTGAAACAGGCGGGCTGAAAATCGGCCAGAATTTATTCCGCTTGGATAAATTCAAGGTTATTGATAAGATGGAAACGCTTCCCTATGTTAAGAGCGTTAAAATCGATCGTAAGCTGCCCAGCACCCTGAAGGTTGAAATTACCGAAAATCAGCCGGTGGTCTGGCTGAAAGGTAAAGGCGGCGCTGCTCTTTTAAATGAGGAATATCGGGTATTGGAGCTTTTAGAGCTGCCCGAAAATATGCTTCCCAAGCGCCCCTCCGCGGCCATAACCCTTGAAAAGCAGGCACAGGCCGAAAAAGAAAAGGCCGAAAAGGAAGAGAAAAAAGAGGGGGAAGAGGCGCAGGAGGAAACCCCTGCCGAAGAGCCTGCAGAGCAGCCGCCCGAAAAGGAAGAGGCTGAAAAAGAGGAAGCAGGCAAGGAAGAATCGGAAAAGGAAGAAACGCCTGTTTTCAGCCAGCTTGCGGAGCTTCCTCAGCTGATCGGCGTTGAGGCGGATGCCCTTGAAATCGGCAAGGAGGCCACCTTCGGCGAGACCGATTTCAGCGGTTTTCTTTTGGCGCTTTATGAGGGTTTTTCCCGCGATGCCGAGCTTCAATGGATTTTGGTAGACGAGGTTCAATTCAATGCCCGCTTTGATGTTAAGGTGGTTTATGATGATCGGATTGTGATCGATTTCGGTACCTTGGATCAGGTGGAAAAGAAGGTGGAGCTTGCCTCCTATATGCTGAAGGAAAACAGCACTATGCAGGCGGCGGTTTTGGATGTTTCCAATCCGGAGCGGGTCTATTATCGGCCGCTGAATAAGCAATAATTGAAAGGGGATAAGGAGCTGAATTCTTATCCCTTTTAATTTTCCACGATTTTCTTGTTAAATTTTCTAAAAACACTTGCAATTAATGCTAATAACTATTAAAATATTAATATAGTAAAGTAGTATCAGTATGTATAAATATTTTAGGGAGGATCAATATAGTGGCAAGTTTTGAATTTACCGAAAGCGGCGAAGGCGTCGTTAATATAAAAGTAATCGGCTGCGGCGGCGGTGGCTGCAATGCAGTAAATCGTATGATCCGCGCCGGTGTTCAGGGCGTTGATTTTGTTGTAATCAATACCGATAAGCCGGTATTGGATGCATCTGCTGCCCCCGGCAAGCTCCAGATCGGTACCAAGCTGACCAAAGGCAAGGGTGCAGGCAGCGATCCCATTATTGGGGAGAACAGCGCGCTGGAAAATCGCGAAGAGATCGAAGCAACCCTGCGGGGCGCCGATATGGTGTTTATCGCAGCGGGTATGGGCGGCGGTACCGGTACCGGCAGCGCGCCCGTTGTTGCCGAAATTGCCAAGGAATTGGGCATTCTTACCGTTGCAATCGTTACCAAGCCCTTTGGGTTTGAGGGTCGCATGAAGATGAAGACCGCCGAGGCAGGGATCGAAAAGCTTCGTGAGCATGTGGATAGCCTGATTATTATCCCCAATGAAAAGCTCAAGGATGTTTCGGAGGAGCGGATTACCCTGCTCAATGCTTTCCAGGTCGCTGATGATGTTTTGCGCCAGGGCGTTCAGAGCATTTCGGATCTGATTTTGATCCCCGGCCTTGTTAATGTCGACTTTGCAGACGTTCATAAGATCATGAAGGATGCAGGCAATGCGCATATGGGCGTTGGCCGCGCCTCCGGCAAGGATAAGGCGATTAACGCCGCTGCAATGGCGATCTCCAGCCCGTTGCTGGAAACCTCCATCGAGGGCGCTACCGGCGTAATCTTTAATATTACCGCCTCTCCCGATATCGGGATGGACGAAGTAGATGAAGCCAGCCGTATGGTTGAGCAGGCAGCTCATCCCGATGCCAATATCATCTGGGGTGTTGCTCTCAATAATGATCTGGAGGATGAGATCATCGTTACCGTTATCGCTACCGGCTTCCCCTCTGCAGATCAATCTGCAAAGGGCGTTGTTGCGGAGGAGCCGCGGCTGGATGTTTTCCCCGGAGTTATGGCGGCGGAGGATCAGGCGGAGGAAGAGCCTGAATCCGAGCTGAACTTCTTGGATCTTTTTGCTAATTTAGAGTAATTAAAATAGTGCCGCCCGCGGGCGGCACTTTCTATGAAGGGGTATTGAAATGATCTGTCAACGATGCGGAACAGAATTTGAAGAGGGCTTCATCTGCCCTCGCTGCGATTACGGGCGCCCTAAAGAGCGTAAAAAGCTTCCCCTTTGGGCAAAATTTCTGATTTTCGGCGGCGGCTCGTTGCTGATAGTCGCAGGGTTGGTTGTTGCTTTTGTTACAACCTATTTCAGGGATGATTGGATGCATGGCTCCTGGGAGAGCGCAAATCTGGTGATTACCTTTAATACTGAGGATGATACCTTTATGCTTGTTAATGGGGAAACCTTCCTTTTCGGTACCTTTACCGCCGATAAGAATTCCTTCCGCTTGGTAGAGGAGGAAGGGACGATCTATACCTACCGCTATGAACGGGTCAATTATAATAAGATCAAGGTAATGTTTATGCAGGGAGAGGAAACGCTCCGCGTTACCTTAAAGCGGCTGGCCGAGCCCGAGGATGATTTCCTCTCGGAGGATGAATCGTTAGTAGAATAAAATATAGGCGTAATGAACGCGATTTGTTCATTACGCCTTCTTTTTTATTTTCTTGCCCAATTCAGCGCGTAATCTACCAGCGCATCCTTTTCGATAACATCATCATGGAGCACTTTAGCATCCCGCAGGCCGGCCAGATTCTTGGGGATGGCAAGCCCGCTGATGGCGGCCAGCTGATCCAAACAATCGAATTCATTTTCCGCAGGGGTTTCGCCCAGCGCGGAAAGCACAGCATGGGGGAATTTAAAGGGCGAGGCGGTGGAAAGAATAATGATCGGCTCCTCCGCTTTGGCGGCGTATTCTTCGCCTACCGCCCAAGCTACCGCAGTATGGGTATCCATCAGATAGCCGTAGTCCTTCCATACCTTGGCGATGGTGGCGGCGGTGGCTTTATCATCGCAGAAGCCTGCGCCGAATTCCGCCTGAATTTTTTGAAGCATGGCGGCAGGCACCTGATAGCAGCCCTTTTCGTTCAGATCCCGCATCAGCCCCGCAACCAGCGCATCATCGCAATCGCTCATCATAAAGAGCAGTCGCTCCAGATTGCTGGAAACCAAGATATCCATCGAGGGCGAGCTGGTTTTATAGAAGGGGCGGCGGCGATCATAGATGCCTTCGCCGAGGAAATCGGTAAGGATTTTATTTTCATTGGAAGCGCAGATCAGCTTTTTAACAGGCAGCCCCAGCTTTTTGGCAAAATAGCCCGCAAGGATATCGCCGAAATTGCCGGTGGGTACAACAAAGGTAACCTCATCGCCAAGGGCGATCCGCTCCTCCCGCAAAAGATCGGCATAGGCCTTGAAATAATAAACCACCTGCGGCGCCAAGCGGCCGATATTGATGGAATTGGCGGAGGAAAGCTTGGTCCCTTCGAGCTTGGCCTCCTGCTCGGCGGCAAAGGTCATTTTAACGCCGGTCTGCGCATCATCAAAATTGCCGTTGATGGCAGTAACCGCAACATTATTGCCGCTTTGGGTAACCATCTGGGCCTTTTGAACGGCGCTGACGCCGTTATTGGGGAAGAACACCTGAATTTTAATGCCCTCAACATCGTGGAAGCCCTCCAGCGCAGCCTTGCCGGTATCGCCGCTGGTGGCGGTAAGGATTGCGATTTGCTCCTTCATGCCGGTTTTTGCGCGGGAGGCGGTCATCAGCTGAGGCAGCATCGATAAGGCAACATCCTTAAAGGCGCTGGTCGGCCCGCGGAATAATTCCAAAATATAGCGATCGCCTACCTGCGCCAGCGGGGTCAGCTCATCGGTTTCAAATTTGCCCCGATATGCCCGCTCGGCGAGGATCGCCATCTCTTCGGGCGAAAAATCAGGCAGCAGCGCCTGCAAAATGCGGGCGGCCATCGGGATGGTATCCAGCTCTAAAAGGGCTTTCCAATCCAGCTTCACCGCCGAAAAATCGGGGATCATATAAAGGCCGCCGTCCGGCGCGATGCCGCGCAAAATGGCCTCAGGGCCGGTAGCGGTAAGATTTTTATTACGTGTGCTTTGATAAAGCATAATGGGCCTCCAGTTTTTTAAAAAAGATAGTACTATTTTATAGGATTCCGGCAACGAAGTCAAGGGATTAGGTGGTAATTCCCGCAAATTGCGATTGATAGAGCTTAAAATAGGTGCCCTTTTGGGCCAGCAGCTGCTCATGGTTGCCCTCTTCAACAACCTGCCCATGATCGATAACAACAATTTTATCGGCATCCCGAATGGTGGAGAGCCGATGGGCGATGATCAGGCTGGTGCGATTTTTCATCAGCGAAACCATTGCCGATTGGATATGCATTTCGGTGCGGGTATCTACAGAGGAGGTGGCCTCATCCAAAATCAGGATGGAGGGATCGGCCAATACCGCCCGCGCAATATTGAGCAGCTGCCGCTGTCCTTGGGAAAGATTGCTTCCGCCCTCGCTGAGCAGGGTATCATAGCCCTTTTCAAGCCGATCAATGAAGCGATCGGCGCCGGTTGCTTGGGCGGCGGCAATGATTTCTTCCATCGTTGCATCGGGCTTGCTGTAGCTGATATTGCGGGCGATGGTATCGGAGAATAATACCGTGTCCTGCAAAACAATGGCAATGCTCTCCCGCAGCTTGCTGCGGGGGATTTCATGGATGGGAAGACCATCGATGGTGATTTTTCCGCTGTTGATATCATAAAAGCGGGTCAGGAGATTTACAACGGTTGTTTTCCCCGAGCCGGTTGCGCCAACGATGGCAATTTTTTGCCCCGCCTGAACCTCCAAATTAAAATCGGTTAAAACAGGCTTTTCAGGCAGATAGGAAAAATCGACCTTTTCAAAGGTGATGGCACCCTTTACCGCCGCGGCATCGAAGGGGCGGAGGTTTTCTCCGTCTTGCTCGGGGGCGCTGTCCATTACCTCGAAGATCCGCTCCGCGCCCGCAATAGCGGTTTGGATCGCGGCATATTGATTGGCGATCTCATTGATGGGGCGGGAGAATTGCTTGGAATAGAGGATAAAAGCCTGAATGGTGCCTACCGAGATATGCAGCAGATGCTCCGGCGCAAGGCTTGCCAGATAACCGCCGACAATGGCGATCAGCAAAAAGCCTACATTGGAGATGAAATTCATAACAGGGCCCATAAACCCGCCAAAGATATTGGCGTAAACAGCAGTTTTTTTCAAATGCTCGCTGGTTTCATTAAAGGTCCGAACGGCCTGCCCTTGGCGATTATAGGCAACAACGGTGCGGTAGCCGGAGACCATCTCCTCCACCTGCCCGTTGACTGCGCCGAGAATGCGCTGCTGGCGAACAAAGAATTTGCGCATAAATTTGGTAATAAAGGTAGAGGCCAGCAGCGTCAGCCCAACAGTAACAGTGCTGACCAGCGCCAAAAGGGGCGAATAGCAAATCATAATGATAAAGCAGCCCAATACCATCAGGATGCCGGAGCAAAGGGAGGCAATAGAGCCGGATATGGAGGTTGAAATGTTTTCAACATCATTGGTCATACGGCTCATAATGTCGCCATGGTTATGCCGATCGGTATAGGAGATCGGCAGCCTTACCAGCCGCGCAAAAAGATCCTTGCGCATGATTCTCACAGTGTTTTGCGCCAATTTTGCGGAGGTAACGCCCTGCAAATAGGCAAGGGCCGCATTCAAAAGATAGCTGAGCATCAGGAAAAGAAGCATCAGCAGCAGCTTGGGTGCAATGCCGCCATCGATGGCATCAATGGCGCGTTGCTGCAGGGCGGGCGCCAAAAGATTGGCGGCGGTTATGGAAAGGGTTACCGCCATCAGCAAAATGAAATGCTTGCGGTTACGGCCGATATAAACCAAAAGTTTTTGCAGGGTTTCCTTCATATTTTTAGGCTTTTCTACCTGCATAAGCGGGCCGCGGCGTCCGCCGCCGGGCCCCATCCGCGGGCCCATCGGGGGTTGCGCTTTATTTTGCTCAGCCATGGCTTGCTCCCCCTTCCTTCATCTGGGAATGATAGATTTCCTGATATACGCTGCTGCTTTGGAGCAGCTCTTCATGGGTGCCGATGGCGGAAAGGGCGCCATCCTCCAAAACGATGATGCGATCGCAATTTTTAATACCTGCGATCCGCTGGGCAACGGTAATCAGCGTTGTACCCTCCATCTCTTCCCGAATGGCAAGCCGCAGCTTGGCCTCGGTAGCAAGATCCAGCGCAGAGGTGCTGTCGTCAAGGATCAAAAGCTTGGGCTTGCGTACCAGCGCGCGGGCAATGGAAAGCCGCTGCTTTTGCCCGCCCGAAAGGGAAGCACCCTTTTCGGCAATTTGGGTATCATATTGCTCAGGCATCCGCTCAATAAATTCCGCCGCCTGCGCTACCTTTGCGGCATGGCGGATCTCTTCTTCGGTGGCATCGGGCTTGCCCCAGCGGATGTTTTCCGCAACCGTTCCGCTGAAGATTTCGCTTTTTTGCATAACAACGGCGATCTGATCCCGCAAAACTGCGGTATCAAATTCCTTGAGCGGCACACCTCCGATCCGAATTTCCCCTTCGGTAACATCATAAAAGCGGGGGAGCAGATGGATCAGGCTGGATTTTCCGGCGCCGGTTGCGCCGAGGATGGCGATATTCTCGCCCGGCTGAATATTCAGCGAAAGATTTTTCAAAACCGGCCGACCCGAAAAGCCGGGATAATGGAAGGAAATATTATCCAATTCAATCTGACCCAGCTGCTCGGGCTGATAGCTGCCGCCTTGGATGGAGGGCGCGGTTTCCAAAACCTCGCGGAGCCGCTTGGCGCTGGCGCGCCCGCGGGCCACCGATTGAAACATCATATTGACCATCATTACCGAATGGAGAATTTGAGTATTATAAGTAATGGCTGCCATAATGGTGCCGACCTGCATCGCGCCTGCTTCTGCCTGCAGCCCGCCGAGGTAAATCAGCGCAACAACAGAGCCGTTCATAACGATGGAAAGAACAGGGGAGAGGCGGGCCAAGATATAGGCAACCTTCAGATTGGTTTCGGTAAGCGCATCGTTGGCATCATTGAAACGCTCGGTTTCCCGCTCCTCCTGAACATAAGCCTTTACCATCCGCGCGCCGTTTACATTCTCTTGCATTACATTATTAACCCGATCCAGCCTTTTTTGCACCTTGGCATAAAGGGGATTGGCTGCCCGCAATACCAGCGCCATGGCGATCAGCTGAATGGGCAGCGCCGCCAAAAGGATGAGGCCGAAGGTAGAATCCAGCGAGAGCATCATAAAGATCCCGCCCAAAAACATCAGCCCCGAGCGCACAAACATCCGAATGCATTGCTGCACAAAATGTTGCATTTGGGTAATATCATTGGTCAGGCGGGTAATCAGCGAGCCGGTAGTAAATTTATCGGTTTGCTGAAAGGAAAGGCTCATAGCGCTTTTAAAGACATCCTTGCGCAGATCGCAGGCGAAATTCTGGGAGGCGAGGCTGGCAAAAATGGAGCAGGAGGAGCCTGCAATGCCGCCCAGCAAAACAATCAGCAGCATCCTTAGCCCAATGGAGATCAAAACCTCCTGATTGCCCGCCAAAACGCCATCGTTGATCATGCTGCTCATCAGCTTCGGCTGCCATAGATCCGCCAAAACCTCGCCGATCATCGTAAGCGGAGAAAGCAGCGCCCAAAACCAATAGGGTTTTAAATATTTTATCAGCTTCATTCTTCGCATTTCTCCTTCAGATTATGAAACATTTTTTCCAAAACAGGGCGCACCGCCGCCAGCGCCTCGGGGGAAATATTTCCCAGCAGCTCGGCCTCGGTTTCATGAATGGCGCCTAAAATCTTGCGATCAGCTTCCAAGCCCGCATCTGTAAGGCTAACGAGGATGGCCCGCTGATCCTGCGGATCCTGCCGGCGGTGAACCAGCCCATCGGCTTCCATTTTTTGCAGCGCATTGCTGATGGCGGGCGCCGAAAGATGGGTGCGGTGTACCAGCTCCAGCTGGGTCAGGCTATCGTTGCGGCGCAGATGAAAGATGATTCTTCGCCATCCCTCCGCCATGCCGAGCGCTTCGGTCTTTTTGCGCATCCGATCATTAAAAAGCTTGGAAATCTCATTGATCAGCATGGAGGGCGGTGCCTTGGTAATATCCCGCGGCCCTCTGACGCAGGGGCAGCCTCGCGGCCGCTCCACCTGATGATTTTCTTTCATGGGAAACCTCCGAAAAAAATAATTAATTAACTAATTAACTATTATAAAAAGTTTTCTTTGATTTGTCAACAGCGTAGGGCATACAATTTGCATAAAAAATGAACAAGAAATTCGGCAGGCGGGTTGCTTGAAAACACTATATAAATATGGTAAAATATAAAATTAGAGAAATATTGTTTCAAGGAGATTCTTATGGAAAATTTAGTTTCTGTTGCCAATGAGCAGGCGCTTTGCCAAAAAATTACCGATGAGATGAAAAAGGTCATTGTTGGAAAGGATGAGCAGCTGCGGCTTTTGCTGATCTGCCTGCTTTCCAAGGGCCATATTTTGATTGAGGACGTGCCGGGCGTTGGTAAAACCACCGCCGCTTCCGCGCTGGGCCGCGCCACAGGGCTGGAGGCCAAGCGGGTGCAGTTTACCCCCGATGTTATGGCCACCGATATTTCGGGCTTTACCGCGCCCGATAGCAAGACCGGCGAATTTATTTATAAGCCCGGCGTTTGCATGACCAATATCCTGATCGCCGATGAGATCAACAGAACTTCCCCTAAGACCCAATCGGCCTTGCTGGAGGTAATGGAGGAGCGTCAGGTAACGGTAGACGGTGTTACCTACCCGCTGCCCGAGCCCTTTATGGTGGTTGCTACCCAGAATCCGCAGGGCTATATCGGTACCTATCCGCTGCCCGAGGCCCAGCTGGACCGTTTTTTGATGAAGATGTCGATGGGCTATCCCGCTCCGGAGGAGGAAATGCGGATTATCGGGGATCGCCATGGAGATAATCCCATGAATGCGGTGATAGCGGTATCGACCCCCGATCAGATTATTGCGATGCAGAAAACGGTGGAGCAGATCCATGTGGATGAAGCGGTATTGAATTATATCGTTGAGCTGGTATGCGCCACCCGCGGCAATCATTTGATCAGCCTTGCCGCCTCGCCCCGCGCCTCTCTGGCGCTGCTGCGCGCCTCCTGCGCTGCCGCGATGCTGGATGGGCGTACCTATGTTGTTCCCCGCGATGTCAGCGAGATGTATGAGGCGATTGTTTCCCATCGTATTATGCTGGCGCCCGAGGCCAAGATTGATCGGCTGACCGCTGAGCAGGTATTGGTAAGCCTGAAGGAAGCTGTTAAGGCTCCTATTGTAAAATAATTTCAGATTCAGATCGGATATTTAAGATGTTACGTTCAAGATTGATTTATCTTGCGCTGCTGATTGCGGCCTTTATCTTTTCGCAGGCGCTTTATGATTCGGCCTCGCTCTTTACCTTGGCGGTAGTGCTTCTTTTGCCGCTGATCTCGCTGCTTTGCCTGCTGATCAGCTTGCTGCTGATAAAGGTAGAGGCGGAGCCGATCCCCGATCATAAATGCCGCTTTGAAGAATTTAATATGCCTCTGACCATCCGAAGCCATACCCCGCTGATGCTGCCGATGCTGCGTATCGAAATGAAGATCAGCTCGCCTGCGGGGGATGAGGCGGTGGCCGGCTATTCGGTAGTGCATTATCGTGCCTTCGGCAAAACCCGCCTTGAAATTCCGCTGCAATTTAAGTTGCGGGGTCTTTATAAAGTTGGGGTAGAAAGCGTTGTATTTTATGATTTTCTGCGGCTGTTTAAAATCCGCAGAAAGATTGCGGGGCTGGGCGCTGTTGCCATCGGCCCGCGGGAAATCGGGCTGCGCTCGGAGCTTCATTCTTCCCATCAGGAGCAGGAAAATTCTGTTACCTCCGGCATGAAAGAAGTGAAAAGCGATGGCGATATGGCGGGGATCCGCGAATTTAATGAATATGATACCCTGCGCCAGGTGCATTGGAAGCTTTCCGCCCGCCTTTCCAAAATGATTGTTAAGACCTATTGGGAAAATTCCTGCGAGAATGTGATGATCGTGGCCGACCTTTTCTCTTATGAGGAACCGCGGGTCAGCCGCCATCTGACCGATTGCGTGGTGGAGCTGCCCTTGCGGTTGACCAATTTGATGTCGGAGGAGCAGATTCGCTGTGTGTTGGGATA
>JAZQDS010000049.1:0-2185 GCA_045546895.1 Eubacteriales bacterium
CATAAATGATTTTAGTTTTATAATTTTCCTCTTTTTTGCCCCGCCGCGGTGCTGCGCACCGCAGCGGGGTTTTTTATGTTACATTTGTGTTACATTTCGGGCAAACCTATTGCGCAGAGGCGCAGGGTGGTATAGAATGAAATCAGAAAGGAGCGAGGAAGATGAAACGAGCGATTGCAATATTTTTAATTTTAGCGCTGGCGGCGGGGCTTTGGGGCTGCAAGAGCGCGCAGCAAGAGGGAGCTGCGCAGCCGGGTCGCTTTGTTGCTTCGAATCAGGAAGAGAGCAAGCCGAGCGGCGATGAAGCGCCTCAATCCGCGCCCTCGGATCTGCCGCAGGAAGAAGGGGAGAAAGAATCCTCGCAGGAGGAGGGCGAGCCTCAAAAAGAAGAGGAAGAAAAGCCCTCGCAGGAAGAAAATCCCGCCACCCCGCCTGCGGAGCAGGAAGAGGAGAAGGAGGAGTTTAAGCCTCTTTCTAAAATAAAGCTGACCCTGTATTCCAATCCTCCGCAGCAAATTGAAGTGACCTTGGCGGGCGAGAAGGCGCTTGCTAAAAACGAAAAACAGTATCTTTATATGGATGAAAGCGGCAACACCTATACGTTGGCGCAGGATGGTGCTTTGGTTTCTTATTACAGCAATGCTTTTGATGATCAGGGGAACAAAAAAGAAATCACAAAAGAGCAAGCCATTCGCCTTGCGAAGGAAGAATTAAACTATCGTTTTGGCGATCAATTCGGCGCGTTTGAGCTATATGCTTGCTCAGAGGGGAGCGAATGGAATTTAGAATTTGCTAAAGTTTATAAAGGATTTATCAAAGGGATCGGCGCTTCTGTTTGCCTTGGGAAAACAGGAGAGGTTCGATTTAGCATGTATTTCCCGAATGAGCCGTTGCTAAATTTTGATTCATCGCGCTTAGGATCGCTGACAAGGGAAACGGTTACAAAGGAAATTGATCGGCAGGTAAAAGAAAAGCGCGGAGAAGCCTTTGAATATACCATTGATCGATATCTGCTGCGTTATGATGGGGATTATAAGATTGCTGCATGGGTAACCTTTAATAATGGTTCCTCCGGTGAAGAATATTACTATATTCTTAAATGAAACAGAATTTTGATTCATCATCATAAATGATTTTAGTTTTATAATTGTCCTCTTTTTTGCCCCGCTGCGGTGCTGCGCGCCGCGGCGGGGCTTTTTATGTTACATTTGTATTACATTTCGGGCGTATGTATTGCGAGGGGGAGAATTTTTTCTTAAAATTGAATAAAAACACTCAAAAGGTTGTCACAAAATGGAAAAATCGATTGTATTATAAGTGAAAGGGGGCTTGAAGGCGCATGAAAATGGATGAAAAACAATTGCAGCGAGCGGTGGATCAATATAGCCCGATGCTTTATCGCATTGCGATGGCGCTGCTGGGTAAGCCGGAGGATGCGGAGGACGCTCTGCAAAATGCCTTTTTGCGGTATTACCGCCGCGCGCCGCAGTTTCAATCGGATGAGCATGAAAAGGCCTGGCTGATCCGATGCACCGTTCAGGCCGCCAAGAATATGCGGGTGGTGCAAAAGCGCCATTCCCATGAGGAGCTTTCTTCTTATCATTCCCTTCCGCAGCCGGAGACCGGCTTGCCCGAATTGCTCTTTTATCTTTCGGCGGAGGATCGGGTGTTGCTGCAGCTTAGGTATGTGGAGGGCTATTCGGCGGAAGAAATCGCCCTTTTGCGCAATAAATCGGCCGCTACCATTCGCAAGCAATTGGAGCGGGCCCGAAAGCGCGCAAGAATTATTTATGAAAAGGAGTTTGTGTGAAATGTTGGATCTGAATCAATTGCGTTCCGCAGAATCCGGATGGCAGATTAGTGCCTTTCAAAAACAGTCGATCGTTTCTTATTGTATACAGGGGCAGGCGGCATATCGCCCGATTTGGTGGCTGCCCTATCTGGTAAAGCCGTTGATCGGGGTTGGGGTGGCTGCAGCAGCGGCAATCGCGCTGCTGCTGGCTTGGCCGCTGCTGACAAAGCAGCCCGAGGATACCACCATCATCGCGGGCGCGCCCGCAACCGATGAGGCGGTTCCGGAGGAATATGTTGATAAGCCCATGGAGGAAACGCCGGTTACCCCCGAAAACCCGAGCGAAAGCGAACCTCCCGCTGCCAATGAGCAGCCTCCCGCCGCCGAGGAACC
>JAZQDS010000050.1:0-6579 GCA_045546895.1 Eubacteriales bacterium
GTATTATTGTATTAGTACAGTAGTACAGTTGGAGGTGAAGCTATGCAATGGGTCTTAAATAAGGAGCGGCCGCTCTGCCCGCAGATTTATGAGCAGATCTGCGTTGGGATCGCCGGCGGAGAATTCAGCCCGCAGGCGCGGCTGATGTCTGTGCGCGAGGTGGCGGTAGCAGCGGGGGTGAATCCCAATACCGTTCAGCGCGCCTTTGAGGAGCTGGAGCGGGATGGGATTTTATATTCCGTTCGCGGATCGGGCTGGTATGTTGGGGAGGATGTTTCCCAAGCCAAAGCGGTTTTGGATCGGATTTTGAAGGAAAAGACCGCTGCATATTTTAAAGAGATGCAGGCGCTGGGGCTTTCGCCCGAGGCAATCAGAATTTATGCAAAGGAGTGGAAAGAATGAGTGAGCTTTTGCGTTGCGAGCAATTAACGAAGAAATACGGCAGCCATGTTGTTGCCTTGGATTCCATTGATCTTCGTTTGGAATCGGGCAAGATTATCGGGCTTTTGGGTCCCAATGGTTCCGGAAAAACAACATTAATTAAAATAATCAACGGCTTGCTTACCGCAACAAGCGGGGAAGTAACCATCGCAGGCCATGCGCCGGGGGTTGAAACCAAAAAGCTGGTGGCGTATTTGCCTGATAATAGTTATTTGAATTCCTGGATGACCATCGAGCAGATTGTTCGGTATTTTACGGATTTTTATGAGGATTTCCGCCCCGAGCTGGCCCTTTCCATGCTGGAGCGATTGGAGATCCGCCCGGAGCAACGGCTGAAAACCCTTTCTAAAGGAAATAAAGAAAAGGTTTGCCTGATTTTGGTAATGGCGCGAAATGCCAAGCTTTATGTTTTGGATGAGCCGATTGCGGGGGTGGATCCTGCGGCGCGGGATTATGTTATCTCTACGATTATCAATAACTATAATCCGGATGCAACCGTTTTAATCTCTACTCATCTGATTTCGGATATTGAAGAAATATTGGATCGTGTTTTATTTTTGAAAAACGGAAAGATTGTTTTAGATCAATCGGTGGATGAGATTCGGGAAGAGCATGGAAAGAGCGTTGATGAGCTCTTTCGGGAGGTGTTCAAATGGTAAAGAAATTATTTAAGCACGAATTTTTGGCGGTTTTCCGCCTTTGGCTGCCGATGCAGATTATTTTATTGGCGGTAGCCCTTTTCGGAAGAATTCTGCAATTTTTCGAAAGCGATACTACTGCTTATAATATTCTTTTCGGCTCGGCAATAGTGATGTATGTTCTGGCCATCTTTGCGGCGCTGATGCTTACCTTGATTTTCGGCATTGTTCGCTTTTATAAAAATCTCTTTTCCCATGAAGGGTATTTATCCTTTACGCTGCCGGTAACCCCTACTCAGCATATTATGGTAAAAACCTTGGTGGCAAGCGCTTCAATGATAGGAACTCTGCTGGTGGCCGTTCTTTCCCTTGTGGTATTTACCTTTGGCGAGGTATTCAGCGAGGGAATGAAGGCGGCCGGATATCTCATCAAGAGATTTGCCGAGGTTTACGGAAGCGGAAATACAGCGGCCTATATCATCGAGGGGATCTTATTGATTGCCGCCTATATTCTGGCGATGTATCTGCTTTATTATTTTTGCATTGCATTGGGCCAGACCTTTAAAAAGAATCGCATTGTAGGTGCGGTAGGCGTTTATTTTATTTACTATACCATTACGCAGGTTTTCTCTACCATTATAACGATTTTGTTTGTTTTCTTGACGGAAAGCAAGCTGTTTCGGATAATTGCGGATTTTCTGGACGCCCATCCGGAGGAAACGATCCATATTGCCTTATGCGGGATGCTTGTATTTATGATCGGCTTATCTGCGATCTATTTCTTTGTGGTCAAAGCCGTGATTCATAAAAAATTGAATTTGGAGTAACGCCTATGAAAAAGATAAAAGGATTGATTGCAGCATTGCTGCTTTGCGCGGTTGCGCTTTGCTGCAGCGGCTGCGCCGAATTAGATAAAATGAAGGCCTGCCATGCAGTTTGGATCGATCAGGGGCAAACCATCCTGAAGCTCAACGATGTGATCTATAAGAAATTGCCCGATAATAATTATTTTGAGATCTGGGAATATGCTGCGGAGGATGTATATGTAACCGCCGCGGATGTGCCGGTATTGCTGGCAAAGCAATTCGGAGATCGGCTCGGTGTAAGCAAAAATCAAGTGTATTTAGAAGGGCTCTTTGATTCATCGGATCATGCAGTATATTATTGCCGCGAAGATGAATATGAGGATGTTTTAAAGCAGATCGTTGATGGGGTCGCGCTGGATCTGATGATCTATGATTATTGGAATTTGGAAACAGACGAAAACCTTACATATACCTTGAGCGCTGCTCAAAAGAAGGCGGTAGAGGCGGTTTTGAAAACCAAGCCGACCTCGCTGGGGAGCAATGGATATAATGAGGATTACAGCGTTTTGCTCTATCGCAGCAGCAAGAATTTTCTGTTTCGCGAGCCCCTCTGCACTTTAAGCCTGTTCAACGGTGAATATCGGCTGATCTCATTTAAGGATGGCGAGGATTTTTGCTATTCCGTTCCTGCGGAATTAAAGCCGCAGTTTGAGGCGATGATGGATAAATATATCGCGATCTATAAATACTAAATAAAAAATCTCTCAACAATGGCGTGATGTCCTTAACGGACATTACGCCAACTCTATTCGCCTACGGCGAGTGATATTGCTACGCAGTGATATTCGGCTTTCAGCCGAGTGTTATTTGCTTCGCAAGTTATAGGCGAATAGAATATCACTAAACCCAAAGGGTTTAATATCACTTTCGCAAAGCGAAAATATCACGCTGACAGTAGTCAGCATATCACTTAACAGACAAAAAAGAAAGAGAAGACTCGTTACCCAAACGAACCTTCTCTTTTTCTGCTGTAAGTGGGTTTGGGCTGCTGCCCAAGTACATTTGTATACACAAATGCGATGCCGGTTCTCAACAAGAATTGAAAGACGTTTTAAATTCTCCGATAAGAACAACACCCTATAGTTGAGAGATTTTTTTATTCCACCGCCTCAAAGAGGGTATCGGCCTCCTCGGCCTTGATGAATTCAACGATTTTTTTAACCCGAACGCGGGTTTGCTTTGCGCCGAAGCCGATCTCGATGATATCGCCTTCTTTAACATCGGTAGAGGCCTTTGCAACCTTGCCGTTGATGGTAATCCGCCCGCTGTTGCAGGCCTCGGTGGCAACCGTGCGGCGCTTGATCAGGCGGCTGACCTTTAAATATTTATCAATTCTCATAATAATCCTTCCTTGAAAAAACGGTGCTTCAAAGAAGCACCGTTTTATCTTTGGTTTAATTAGGCAATATAATCCTTGAAAGCCTTGCCTGCCTTGAAAGCGGGGGCCTTGGAAGCGGCGATTTCGATGGTTTCGCCGGTTCTGGGGTTTTTGCCGGTTCTGGCTGCCTTAGCGCGAACTTCGAAGGAACCGAAGCCAACGAGCTGAACCTTATCGCCCTTCTTCAGGGCATCTTTGATTTCGTCCAAAACGGCAGCTACAACAGCAGCGGCCTCCTTCTGAGAAACGTCAGCCTTTGCTGCAACGGCAGCGATCAGTTCTGCTTTGTTCATTTTTAAAATCCTCCAAAAATATAGTGTCAGTTTACCACAGTAGAGTGATAAGTCTAAATAAATTATGCCTCATTTTTGCTCGTTTTGCAAGCCTTTTTATGAATTTGCATAAAATTTAGTCAAAATGACGAATTATTTCTTCGTTTTTATAGTGTAGAGCTTCTTCGGGGTCAATTTTCAGCAATTTAGCCAATCGCGAGGCGGTAAAGAGCAGCTCCGCAAGATCAGGGGCGGAATCGATTTTTGCTGCCTGCTGCTGCAAAAGCGTCTGCAATTCGGCGGCATTATCGCCTTTATAAAGCTTGCCTGCGATCTTTTCGGCGCGGGTCAGCTCCGGCAGAGTGCGGGCAATCCCGCGCAGCTCCTCACCCTGCGTTTTTTGGCCTTTTTCCTTCCGCTTAATGGCTTGCCAGCCCTCCTCGGTAGAGGCGGAGGCATCCGGCGCATCGGCAAAAATATGGGGATGGCGAAAGATCAGCTTTTTGCAAACCCGATCGTAAACGTCCTGCGCATTAAATGCGCCTTCATCCTCGGCGATGCAGATATGAAAAATCACCTGCATCATCAAATCGCCCAATTCCTCGGTCATCATGGCGGGATCCTTGCGATCGATCGCTTCCGCCACCTCATAGGCCTCCTCAATCATGCCGCGGCGCACCGAAGCATGGGTCTGCGCCCGATCCCAAGGGCAGCCTTCAGGGCTGCGCAGCAGGCGGAGCAGCGCAAAAAGGTCCTCATAGCTGAAATGCTCCTTGGCTTTGAAGGCTTCCTTATTCATTGATCCAGCCCTTTCTCTCCAAAAATGCGCCGATTTTAGCGCCCTTGGGGATAAAAGCCATATCTTCCTTTGCCAAAACCTTCAGAACCAGCAGAGCGATGATATAAACAACAACAGCAACTGCCAAGCCAACCATCAGCGCAAGATTGGAAGAGATATTTCCGATGCGATGCAAAAGCGCCCAGGCGCCGAAAGCGGCAGCGCTGCAAATGGCGCTGCAAAGCAAGGGCTTGATGATGGTAGAAAAGATAGGCAGCTTGAAGCCGATATAGCGGCGAATGAAAATCAAATTCAAAAGAACAATAGAACTATAGCAGATAAAGGTACCCAAAGGCGAGCCCATGATACCGATTTTGCTAACGGCAACAACATTGACAATCAGCTTTAAAACGCCGCCGATTCCCATCGTAAGCAGCGAGGTTTTTACCTTGCCTGCCGCCTGCAGGAATACGCCGGTCAGCGAAACAAAAGCAACAAAGAAGATGGAGAGCGCCAGCAAGCGCAGGGTGGGGATAGCGATCTCCCAATAAGAAGAATCATAAAGAAGCTTGATGATAGGCTCTGCCATAACGCTCATCCCCAAAGCGCAGGGCATGGCAATCAAGGCAACTACCTTGGCGGAGGAGCGCATATTGATAAAGGCTTCTTCCTTCTTACGCTCGGCCAGTGCCGAGGTTAAAAAGGGAAGAACAGCGATGCCTACCGTAACGGTTAAGGTAGGAGGGAGGTTGAAAAGCGACCAAGTCGCGCCGGCATAGGAGCCGTATTGAGCGGTTACCTCCTCCGGTGAAAGGCCGTAGGCTGCAAGGCTTCCCTTTACCAAAAACATATCCAGAGTAGAGGTCAGGCTCATAACCGCCGAACTTAAGGAGATGGGGATGGCCAGAGAAAGGGTAGTATTAATGATTTTTCCGGTTTTGCGGGAGGGCGCAAATTCTTCATAATGGCGCCCCAGATCCTTTTCGGTTAAAAAGCGGAGCAGCAAAAATACGCCCGCCGCAAAGGAGCCGAAGGTAACGCCCAAGATTCCGCCGCAGGCCAAAATCATCGGATCGGTAACCCCGCGCATCCGCATGATGAGAACAATGCCTAAGCCTACTAATTTGAAGGCTGCCTCGATTACTTGATAAATCGCGGTGGGGGTCATGCATTTATAGCCTTGAAAATAACCTTTAATAGTAGCGGTTACCGCAGTCAAGAAGATGGCGGGCGCGATCAGATAAAGGCAGTAATTAACAGTTGAATAGCCGAAGTAATTTGAAAGCGCTCCGGCGGTAAGCAGCATAACAATCATCAGGACAAAGCCGATGATCGCAAAAACGCCGGAAGAAATTGCCAGAATTTTTTTAGGCTCTTTATGCCGTTTTTCAACCACCGCCTCGCTGACCATCTTTGCAATCGCCACCGGCACACCGGCGGTGGAAAGAACAAAGAGGAGGCTGAAAATCTGATATGCATCGTTATAGAAATTCATACCCTCCGGCTTGATCCAATTAGCGAGGGGAATTTTATAAATAGCGCCAATGATCTTTACCATAATATTGGCAACGGTTAAGATCAAGGCACCGCTCAAAAAGTTTTTTTGCGCTCTTGCCATATTTAATGCCTCGATTCTTTTAATTTAAATCCTTGCCGCAATAGGGGCAGAAGATATGATCCTTTGCAATTGCTTGGTTGCAGGAAGGGCAGCTTTTGCGATTGCAAATCTCGCGGCGGGCATTCTCTTTTTCCCGCCAGGCGGCAATGAGAGTATCCAGCTCGGCGAATTCCGCCTCCAGCTCAGCCTCCTTGCCTTCCTTGCGCGCAAAATAAACCGCTTTTCCGATCTGCTGATAGCGCGCCTCAATTTGATTGCGCAGCTCCGCTGCAGACCAGGTAGCGGCAGTATAATCCTTCGCCATAACCGCCTTTTCTGCAATGAAATTGCCGGCCTTACGGGCGTCTTGCGCAAGTTGTTCTAAAATATCGATAGAAGCCATAATAAAACCTCCAAAAAAATTCTACTCTTTATTATAACCAAATTCTTCCTTATCGTCAATCATTTCCAATAAAATTACCCTTCAGCCCCGTATGGATTTACATGATTTTCCGGCCGTTTCCTCGTAGAGAAAAATATTGCCGCTGCGCGCCAATGATTTTAACCGAACGAAAACGACGATCGCCTTCTCCGCACGCGGCGTCCCTT
>JAZQDS010000051.1:0-26346 GCA_045546895.1 Eubacteriales bacterium
GCACTCCGTAAGGAAGTGCGCCTCAGTTATATTCGCCTTGCGGCGAGTGATATTGCTTCGCAGTGATATTATGCTTCGCATAGTGATATTGCCCTTCGGACAGTTTTTAAGGCGAATATAATATCACGAAAACCGATAGGTTTTCATATCACTTTTGCCCTTTGGCAAAAATATCACTGCAAACGATAGTTTGCAATAGCACTTTACCCGCCGAGCAGAACACCTTTTATTTTTCGGCAAGTAATATTTTTTCAAAGTACGTAACCCACTATGACACTTTCACAATCCTTGTGCAAAGTGTCATTTGTTTTGTTAAGATAAAAAATCGAGAGAGACAACTTCTTTACGAAGTGTCTCTCTCGGGGAGTCTTTTTTAGCTTGAATGTAACGAAAAAAAGAAAAGGCTTTTGCCCATGCGGGCAAAAGCCTTATTTTTACAAAAGGTGTAATTTTACACCGATCTTTCGAAGAGAGGAAAAACCGCAAAAAGCGAGGTGTGGTGCGGGGTTTAGTTCTCGCTGCGGATCATGCCGTATTGGCCGTCCTTGCGGCGGTAGACTACGCTGATTTTATCGGTATCGCTATCCAAAAACATAAAGAAATTATGATCCAGCAGGTTCATTTGCATAATTGCTTCCTCCAAATCCATCGGACGCAGGAAGATTTCCTTGGTACGAACCAAATGATAATCCTCCTCGCCCTCCTCCCAGGGATCATAGGTGGGGGCGGCATCGGGGGCGATATTTTTGGAAAGGCGGGTTTTATTCTTGCGCACTTGGCGGATCAGGAGATCGATGATTTCATCCAGCGCCATCATTTTATCAATGGCGCTCCGCTCACCGCGGAAGAGAAGCCCGCGGTCTGCAACCGTTACTTCAACGGTGACCTCCTCGCGAACAACCGTGAATGTGAGGGTTGCTGAAGCATCGCCGGTAAAGAACTTATCGAGCTTTTGAAGCTTCTTTTCAATCAGCAACTTTTCTTGATCGGAAAGGTTGATTTTTTTGGTCACATACGTTGTTTTCATCGAGGTCAACTCCTTTATTAAATTGTTTTGGGATCTTTGCTTGTATTTATTATATCATGTTTTTTTATAAAAATATAGAGGCGAGCCGCATTTTCTACATTCTGACGAACTTTTGGAATTTCCGCGGAACTTATTGACTTGCCTTAAATTTTTATGTATAATATTAGGTAGTGATCCTCTCAAGCGGATCACTTTTTTGCCGTATGGCGGCAAATTTTGAGGAAACAGGGCGAGCGTTCGCCCTTTTTAATACCATCCAAACGATCGGAGAAGAAATTATGGCATTATCGGATTTTCCCCGTATATTAACCCATCTGCGCAAGGAGGCAGGCATTTCCCAAAAGAAGGCGGCCGAAGCGCTTGGAATTTCTCAGGCGTTGCTTTCTCATTATGAGAAGGGTATTCGGGAATGCGGCTTGCTTTTTTTGGTAAGAGCAGCTGATTATTATGAGGTATCGCTGGATTATCTATTGGGCAGAAGTCTGGAGCGTAATGGCTCGGCCATTTTGCTGGAGGAGGTGCCCGATGAAGATGCCGCAGGGCAGGGTAATCGGGGCGCAGGCAGCCTGCTGCCGGTATTGAATAAAAAGCTGATCTGCAATTCTGTTGCGGTGGTGGAGGACATCCTCGGCGGGATTGGAGATAAGGAGCTGATCAATAAGGTTTCTCTTTATCTGCAAATCTCGGTTTATCAGATGTTTCGCCGCATTTACGATGCCGAGCCTCAAAATCCCCAAACCTTCTTTGGTGCAGATCGGGATGAGGCGGGGCTGATGGCGGATGGCGCTATGAAAAAATTAGAAGTTGAGATTCGCCGCCGCTTGAAAAAACAAAAAAATCTTCCCTCGCTGGATGAGCAGGGGCTGCGGGAAAAATATCCCTTATTCGCCGCTTCCCTTTTAAATCTTTTGCAAAATGCCGAGGTTGCTATCGGCGCCCGAAAAAAATAAGAAAAAGACCGCAGAGGATGGGCAAACCATCCTCTGCGGTCTTTTTAAGGGAACAAGAATTTTCCGCCCCTGTTTTGAAAAGGCGGCTTTCTGCTCAACCTGTGTTAGAATACTTGCCAATACGGCTGCATTGGCGCGATTAAAGCTTGCGCATCAGGCGGATATAGAATTCAACCGCCCGATTGGCGCAATCCAAGCGAATGCGCTCGTTATGGCCATGGATGGTGGCCCGCTCCTCGGCGGTAAGATCCATAGCGGAAAAGCGATAGACCTTATCGGAAAGCCTTCCCCAATGGCGGGAATCGGAGCATTGCACCATCAGATAGGGGGAAACAATGCAGCCCTTCCAAGTAGATGCTACCGCGGCTGCTACCTTCTGATAAGCTTCGCAATCGATCTCGGAGATGCGGGAGGGATTCATCCCATGAATCCGCTCTACCTCAACGCCCTCCTTGGCGGCAATTCTTTGCAGCTGCGCCATGGCGGATTCCATGGTATCCTGCGGATTGAGGCGGATATTGGAAACCATTGAGGCCTTGGGCGGGATCACATTGCTGGCAGCGCTGCCCTCGCTTTGGGTAAAGGCAACGGTGGTGCGCAGCAGCGCATTGATTTCTCCGCCCTGCTTTTTGCAGAGCAGGCGATCGATCAGCCCCTTGAAAAGCCAAAGATTGGCAAAAACGATCTTGAATAAAAAGCTCGAATGGCGGCCGAGGGTATCAAACATCGCTTGGGCCGGCTTGGTAATATGCATCTTGAAAAGATTGCGATCCAGCCGCGCCGCCACCTTGGATAAGCGGATTAAGGGGGAATTGGGCTTGGGCGCGGAGGCATGGCCGCCGCGGCTTTGGGCGGTATAGCGAACATCCATCATCCCCTTTTCGGCGATGCCGATCAGCCCGCAGGGCGCCTTTACACCGGGAAAAACATTTTCTACTACCGCGCCGCCCTCATCCAGCACCAGCGCGGGCTCCAGCCCTTGCTGCTCGAACCAATCAACGATATGAACAGCGCCTTGGCCATTGACCTCCTCTCCGCCGGAAAAGGCGAAGTAAATATCATAATCGGGGGTAAAGCCTTGGGCGATCAAATGATCGGCGGCGGATAAAACGCCGTTAAAGGTGACTTTGGTATCCAGGGCGCCGCGCCCCCAAAGAACACCATCCTCGATGATCCCTTCAAAAGCGGGCTTTTCCCAGCCCTCTTCCTCAACGGGAACAACATCATAATGAGCCATTAAAACCGCGGGATTTCCTTCCTTTTTGCCCTTCCAGCAAAAAAGAATGGCCCGATCGGCAAGCTCGGTATAGGAGCATTTTTCAAAAACATGGGGATAAAGCGCGGGCAGCGCCTTTAAAAGCTTTTGAAATTCCGCGTCATCCTCCTGCGCGGGATTGCGATAGGAAACGGTTTTGAAACAGATTAATTGCTGCAGCCGCCGGATAGAAATCTCCCGATCAAAGACTTCGGCGCAGGGATCGGCTTCGATCTTCTTGCGGGGCTTGAAGAAAGCGGCGCGCAGCAGCAGAATTGCAAGAAAGATCAGCAGCGCCGCCGTTAAAAGAGAAAGAATAATAACCTTCAAAATTAAAGCCATCCTTTCTTATACATAATGCGGGCAACAATAATGGTGAAGATAACGCCGACAGGGACCATAATGCCAACAGTGCCTTTATTGAGCGCGGGAACGGTAATAAAGAGGATCAGCATCAGCGCAATCGGCGGCACCGCCAGCTTTACATTCTTAGCAATGAAAACAACGCCCAATCCGCCGAAAAGAGCGGGCAGAATCATCTCAAACGCAGGCTCCAGAATGGGATTTTCCAGCAGCGGCTGCAGGGGAACGATAAAGATGACACCTAAAAGAATGATCAGCGTTGTAACAATGGAGGAAACGGCGATGGCGATGGTGGAGATGACCTCCGCCTCTTCGCTGCCCGCCTTGGCGCCGGAACGCTCGATGGCATCAACGCCGCAGGGCAATTTCAGATTGGAGATATTGCCGGTAACAAAGGAAAGATAGGTACCGCCGGAGCCCAGCATCGGAACATAGGTGAAGATTTCGATAAAGCCCACCGCCCAATACATCGGCAGGGTGGCGATCAGGCCCTCCGCCAGCGCATCCCATTTGGGAATGGCCTTAAAGATAAAGCAGAGGGCAACGGGGAGCAGGATAATCATAGCGGCAATGATAATCCCCCAGATTTTTCCATAGCGATGAACCGATTCGGTATAGGATAATTCTTTTTTCATAGCGATTTCTCCTTTCAATTAACGGCAAATCCGCCGAAGAGCGCGGAAAACAAAATGGCGGATGCCATACCGCAGATCAGCGAGATGGGTAGAGCATAATCGGTGATCCAGCGGATCTTGAATTTCTTGGAGATCACGCCCAATGCCGCCATAACAATTGCCGATACCAGCATAACGCATACCGGAGTAAGCCCCTGCAGCTTGCCCTTAAATACATAGGAAACATCGCAGAATACATAGCCAACAAAGGCCGAGATCATACCAAGGAACATGGCATTATTGAAAAGCTCGCCCCATTTTTGATCCTTGAGGCCGATCTTTGCAACGCCGCTTTGCACCCGCTTGGTCAGCAAGGGCGCCAAAACAAGGCTCAGCGCAATGCTAAGGGTCATTACCAGCAGGATGGTAACGAAATCGGCGGGATCGGTAACCAGCGCGCTTTTATTCAGCTCCAGCGGGCGCATGGTATTTTCGGCGGCTACCAGCTCATAGGAAAGGGAGCCGACTACCGAAAGCCGCAGCCAAGGCAAAGCAACGCCCAGACTTTTGGAGAGCACAACAACGCCAACCAGAATGGCTACCGCGGGCGCAATGGTAAAGATGGCGGAGGAGGTAACGGTCTTTTTAACCGTTTTGCCTGCAATCCCCAGCGCCTTGGCCCGTTTTAACGCTCTTACCAGAAAGAAAATTGATTGTGCAAGGACGGCGGCGATAACAATTCCGACAAACAGATAGATAATTGGATGATTTACGGAAAATTTCATAAACGAACTCCTTTATTTTTGATCCGCGGGCTTGAAAACCGCAAGATTACCGATGGAAATCGGCGCATCCTTATATTGAGGAAGGCCCGATTCCGAGCCGACCTGCGATAAAACATCAAAGCGTAGATACCTTATCCGTTGAGCGGGGAAGGAAATGATGTTTTCGGCGCCGAAAACTCTGCAATTTCCTGCGGCGCAGCGGGCGAGGGCGGCGGGATCGTTGCCGGCGTAAACCTCATAGCGCCGCGGCAGACCGGCAAGAAGCGGCTGCAGCTCCCAAGGAAGGGTTTTATCCTTGGGGCGCAAAATGATTTGGGGCAGATAGCCCAGAGCGGCGCATTCATATTCCGCGCCGAGATCGATCAGGATCGAGGCTTTGGTTTCCTCTCCTTGCCAGAAATCATAAGGATCACCGTTGATGACTGCCGCGGCATCAGCGCCGCTGCGGGCTTCGATGGCGGAGGCACCGCTCAGATCCAGGGGCTGCAGCGGCTGCTCCTCGGGATGAATGGCGGGGCGGCCGGTAAAGATCGGGGGTGTCCAGGTTTTGCGCCCCTCGCTATCCATCAGCCGCAGGTAGAAATAGCGGGCCTCGGAGGAAGAAAGATCAAAGGAAAAACGGGAAAAATTTTCCCCCTTGAAGAGGGCAAGCGTTTCGCCGTTATTGGAGATCACCTCGCATTGAATCGGCAGGGTAGAGGGATCCTCGCGGAAGCAGGAGGTTTCAAGCGTAAAATGATAATGCTCGCATTCCTCAAGCCGGCAGGGGGCTGCCTTGCCGTTGGCCAGCAGGCGGATCTTCAAATTGCCGCTTTCGCAGGCATAAAATCGATTGTTGCGCAGCGCATCCAAAAAGGCCTCTTTGGATTTTTCGGGCGCCATGATGATGGTCTTGCCGGGCATGGAATGATAGCCCCATGGCGCCTCATGAGCATCGCTGGAGCAAACGCAGGATACCTGAAAGCCTGCATCCAACGCAACAGAATAGGAATATTCATAGATCAGATTGGAAGCGCGGTCGCCGCCATTGCCCATCTCGATGCCGCGGATCAGCCGCAGCATTTCGGGGGTGGCATTGCGATGAAAATCAAAATCCCAAAGCCCTTTGGTGCTGTAGCCCAACACCTGCGGATGGGCAAAAATGCCGACCGGTTCGGGAGAATCCGCCATAGAATCATAAAAATCCTGCCAGGTGTAGGCATCGCGATAGCCGGCGGTATTGAAAGTGACAATCTCGCCCGAAAGGCGGCGAAGAACTCCTAAGCGATCCTCGGCAGTAACGCAGATTTCCGATTCCGCGCCGGGGAAGCAAACAACATTCATCGGCGCCAAGCTTTCCTCATCGATAAAGCCCTGATAAAATTCCCGATCATTGATGGTGCTGGCGTGATCGGAGATGACGCCGAAATCAATTTTATTTTCATCATTGATATAGCGGAGATAATCGATCTGAAATCCGCTTTCTCGCGCGGCAAAAAGCGCGGGATTATGAATTGTTGAGGTATGGCAATGGAGATCTCCGATATAATATTGAAGCGCCTGATCGTCCGCCGCCTGCCGCAGGGGCTTAATGGTAACGGAGCAGCAGTAACGCTCCCCTTGATATTCTGCCCAAACAGTTGCTTCGCCGCATTCCTTCAGGATCAGCAGGATGCCGTTGGTAAAAGAAAATTCACCGCCCGAAGCAAAACTGCGGATACCGATGATGGGGGAATCGGCGCCCCATTGGATGGGGGCGTTGCCAAGCTCCTCGCCATCGGAAAGGAGGCGCAACGGCAAAACATCGCCGCAAAAAGATTGGATTTTGTTTTTAGATAAAAAACGACCCATTTTAAATGCTCCTTTTCATTAATACAATGAAAAAGCAGCAGCCGAGGCTGCTGCTTTTTTTGAGAATAACTTACTTAATGATCTCGCCGGTGGCATTGCGGGGCAGCGCAACAGCATTTGCTTCGTCTGTATCAATATGCATCGCATCGGCAAATTTGGGAGAAACGCGCAGGACAGTCTCGCCAAAGATGATTTCACGCTCGCCTTCAACTTTAACGGAAACAATCTCGCCATCGGTAAAGCCGCCCTTTTCAGCGGTCTCGGGAGTCATATGAATATGACGCTTGGCAGCGATAACGCCTTCGGTCAGCTCAATTTCGCCGCAGGGCCCTTTGATGGTAATTGCGCCGGTGCCCTTAACATCGCCGCTCATGCGGATGGGCGCCTCAACGCCTAAGGTGCGGGCGTCTGTAAGGGAGATCTCAACCTGATTTTCAGGGCGAACAGGGCCCAAAACGCTAACATGGGTAATGCTCTTCTTGGGGCCGATCAAATCAACACGCTCTTCCGAGAGATATTGGCCGGGCTGAGAAAGGGGGCGAACCTCGGTAAGAGTAGCGCCCTTGCCGAAGAGGATTTCAACGGCTTCAGCGGTAAGATGAACATGACGCGCAGACATTTCAACTAAAACTTTCATTTTATGTACCTTCTTTCCTAAATTTACTCCTTTATTCTACAACATTATTATTATTTTTTCAAGGGTGTTTTTATGGATTTATATATTGAAAATAAAAAATGAATATGTTAAAATATTCTGTAAGTATAAAAATAGGGGGTAAACCTATGTTTGAAAAATATTATTTAACAACTGCCATTGCCTATACCTCGGCAAAGCCGCATATCGGCAACACCTATGAGATTGTATTGGCCGATAGCATCGCCCGCTTCAAAAGAATGCAGGGCTATGATGTTCGTTTCCAGACCGGCACCGATGAGCATGGCGAAAAAATCCAGCTGAAGGCAGAGGCTGCCGGCATCAGCCCTCAGGAATATGTTGATAACATCGCGGGCGAGATCAAGCGGATCTGGGATTTGATGAATACCACCTACGATCGCTTTATTCGCACCACCGATCCGATGCATGAACGTAAAATCCAGCAGATTTTTACCCGCCTTTATAACCAAGGCGATATTTATAAGAGTGAATATGAAGGAATGTATTGCACGCCCTGCGAATCCTTCTTTACCGAAAATCAGCTGGTAGACGGCAAATGTCCTGATTGCGGTCGGGAGGTTCATCCCGCCAAGGAGGAGGCTTATTTCTTCCGTCTTTCCAAATATGCAAAGCAGCTGGAGGAATATATCGATCAGCATCCCGAATTCATCTGGCCGCCTGCCCGCAAGAATGAAATGATTAATAATTTCATCAAGCCCGGCCTGCAGGATCTTTGCGTTTCCAGAACCTCCTTTAATTGGGGAATTCCTGTTGAATTCGATCCCGGCCATGTTGTTTATGTCTGGATCGATGCCCTTTCCAATTATATTACCTTTGCGGGCTATGATCCCGAGGGCAACCATAGCGAGGAGTATAAGCATTATTGGCCTGCCGATATGCATCTGATCGGCAAGGATATTGTTCGGTTCCATACCATCTATTGGCCCTGCATTCTGCTGGCGCTGGGCGAGGAGCTGCCGCGGCAGGTCTTTGGTCATCCTTGGCTGATTATGAGCGATGGTAAGATGAGCAAATCCAAGGGCAATGTTCTTTATGCAGATGATTTGGTGGATTTATTCGGCGTTGATGCGGTTCGCTATTTTGTTTTGCATGAGATCCCCTTTGCCAACGATGGTATTATTTCCTATGATCTGATGATGGAGCGGATTAATGCGGAGCTTGCCAATATTCTCGGCAATCTGGTCAACCGTACCGTTTCGATGACCAATAAATATTTCGGCGGCGAGATCCGTACCCCCGGCGCGGAAAATGAGATCGATCGGGATTTGAAGGCGGTGGCGGCGGAAGCCCCTGTCAAGATGGAGGCAAATATGGATCGTGTTCATATTGCCGATGCCATCGATGATGTGTTTACCTTGCTGCGCCGCGCCAATAAATATGTTGACGAAACCGAGCCCTGGATCCTCGGCAAGCCCGAGGGGGATCATGAGCGGCTGGCAACGGTTCTTTATAATCTGCTGGAATGCATTCGTATTTCCGCTACCCTCCTGAAGCCCTTTATGCCCGAAACGGCCGAGAAGATTTTCGCTCAGCTGGGGATCGGCGATCAGAGCCTTGAGGATGCGCGGATATTCGGTAAGCTGGAGGCGGGCAAGAGCGTAGGCAAGCCCGAAATCCTCTTCGCGCGCATTGATATTCCCAAAATGAAGGCGGAGATTGAGGCTAAAAATGCCGCCAAGGCGGAAAAGCCCGCCCCCAAGAAAGAGGAAAAGAAAGAAAAGAAGGAAGCCCCCGAAGGGCTTGCGCTGATTTCAATTGATGATTTTGCCAAGGTGGCGCTGCGGGTTGCGGAAATTAAAACCTGCGAGCCGCTGCCCAAGAGCGATAAGCTTTTGCAGATGACGGTAGACAACGGCAAGGGCATCAAGCAGGTGCTTTCCGGTATTGCCCAATTCTATACCCCCGATCAGCTGATCGGCAAGAAGGTAATATTGGTAGATAACCTTGCGCCCGCCAAGCTGCGCGGCGCCTTGAGCGAGGGAATGCTGCTGGCTGCCGATAGCAAAGAGGGCGTTCGGGTCATCTTTTTGGACGATAGCCTGGAAGCGGGCGCGGTGATTCGATGATCGATGTTCATACCCATCTGGACAGCGCGCAGTTTGATGAAGATCGCGATGCGCTGATCGAGCAAATGCGCGCCGCCGGCATTGCGCGGATTTTAAATTCCGGCAGCAGCCTTGAGGGCTGCCGCCGCTCGCTGCAATTGGCGGAGCAATACGATTTCATCTATGCGGCGGTAGGGCTTTATCCCCATGATACCGATGTTTTGGAGCGGGAAGGCCCTGCGGCTTTATTGGAGATGGCAAGCCATCCCAAGGTGGTGGCGATCGGCGAGATCGGGCTGGATTATCATTATGATGATGTTGGCCGCGAGATCCAGAAAAAATGGTTTTGCTATCAGCTGGAGCTGGCGGAGCGGCTGGATCTTCCGGTTGTGATCCATTGCCGCGAGGCAATTGCGGATACGCTGGAGATTTTGCGGGCGCACCCCCGTAATCGAGGAATTTTTCATTGCTACAGCGGCTCGGTGGAATCGCTGCGCGAGGTATTGAAATTGGGCTATTCCATCTCAATGGGCGGGGTAGTAACCTTTAAAAATGCGCGGGTGACCAAGGAGGTCGCGGCGGCGGTGCCGCCGGATCGGCTGATGCTGGAAACCGATGCGCCCTATCTGGCGCCGGTCCCCTATCGGGGCAAGCGCAACAGCGCCCTTTATTTGCCCGAGGTGGCAAAGGAAATTGCGGCGATCCGCGGGATTACCCCCGAAGAGGTGGAGCGGATGACCGATGAAAACGCAAAAAAATTATTTGGATTCTGAGGAGAATAAAAAATGAACATTGTATGCCTTGATATGGAAGGGGTTTTGGTTCCCGAAATCTGGATCGCTTTTGCGGAAGCAACAGGGATTCCTGAGCTGAAGAGAACCACCCGCGATGAGCCTGATTATGATAAACTGATGCAATATCGGCTGGATATTCTGAAGGAGCATCATCTGGGCCTGAAGGAAATTCAGGAAACCATTGAAAAGATCGATCCGCTGCCCGGCGCCAAGGAATTTTTGGATGCCCTGCGGCAGGAAACGCAGGTTATTATCCTCAGCGATACCTTTGAGCAGTTTGCGGCTCCGCTGATGAAAAAATTGGGTTGGCCGACCATCTTTTGTAATACTCTTGAGGTGGCGGAGGATGGCGCGATTACCGGCTATAAAATGCGGGTTGCCCAATCCAAGCTCTCAACGGTGAAGGCGCTGCAATCTGTTGGCTATGAAACCATCGCGGCAGGTGACAGCTTCAATGATCTCGGTATGATCCTTGCCAGCAAGGCGGGCTTTTTGTTTCGCAGCACCGATGCTATCAAAGAGGCTCATCCCGAAATTCCCGCCATCGAGGAATTCGATGATTTTCTGGCCGCCATCAAGGCTGCCTTATAAACAATAATAAAAAAATCCCGCAATGTATCAGCATTGCGGGATTTTTTAAGTAACAGGATCAGCCGAGATGCTTTAAAAGGTCCATCGGATGCTCCAAAAGGATATCCGCCTCTTTCATCTGCTCAATACCGCCAAAGCCCCAGGGGCAGCCTACCGAGCGAACACCGGCGTTTTTGGCAACATTGATATCGAAATGCATATCGCCCATATAAAGGCATTCTTCAAGGCTGCATTGGTTTTCTTTGAGGATCATATGCAGCGCGGTGGGATCGGGCTTCATAGGGATGCCCTCCCGCTGGCCATAGATTTCATCCAGGCAATCGCCCAAAAGGCTGCCTGCAATCCGAAGGGTTTGATTATGGGGGCGATTGGAGAGAACAACTCTGCGAATTCCCTTTGCGCCCAGCGCCTCCAGCATCTCCCGAATGCCGGGATAGGGAACGGCTAATTCGGGCGGCAGCTCGCTATATACCTTATCATAATGCAGAAACATTTCTTCAATATCCGCATCCAGCCCTGCTTCACCGCAAATACCCTTTAAAAGCGATTTTGCCCCGAAGCCAACATGGGGGATGACCTGCTCCTGCCGCAGCGGCGGGCAATTATAATATTCGCCGAGAGTAGTATTGACAGCGGTTGTAATAATACGGGTGGAATCGGTAAGGGTACCGTCCATATCGAAAGCAATTAATTTGATCATAATGTACCTCTTGATATTTTTTTATTATTTTAACACATTAAGGGGTAGCAATCAAGAAGAAATTATGCTATAATTTTTTTAATAGAATGCTTCATTGCGGGCGCCCTTTCGGGGAGCGCCGAGCGGGAGGAAGTAACGAATGGATTTTCCCAAAAAAGTAACGGATAAATTGGCGGTATTGACCGCCCGCCCCGGCGTTTATCTGATGAAGGATGCCGAGGATCATATTATTTATATAGGAAAAGCAAAAAACCTGAAAAACCGCGTAACAACCTATTTTACGGGTGTTAAAAGCCATACTGCCAAGGTAATGGCGATGGTAGAAAAGGTAGCGGATTTTGATTATATCTGCGTCAATTCCGAAATGGAGGCGCTGATTTTGGAGAATGTTCTGATCAAAGAGCATCATCCGAAATATAATATCCTTTTGAAGGATGATAAGACCTATCCTTATGTTGCGCTGGATCTGAAGGAGCCCTTCCCGCGGCTGAAGGTGCTGCGGCAGGAAAGCCGAAGCGGCAAGCGGATTTTCGGCCCCTACCCCCAAATGGGAGCAGCGGCGGAAATTGTTCGTACCGCCAATGATCTTTTCGGGCTGGTGACCTGCAATCGCCAATTTCCGCGGGATATCCGCAAGGGTAGGCCCTGCCTGCGCTATCATATCGGCAATTGCATCGGGGTATGCACCGGCAAGGTAACCGAAGCGCAATACCGCGAGCGTCTTTCGGAGGCGGAGCGCTTCCTGAAAGGGGATTATCGCGCCCTGCTTTCCGGCCTCAATCAATCGATGAACGAGGCGGCGGAGCAGCTGCAATTTGAAAAAGCCGCGGCGCTGCGGGATCGCATCCGCCGCATCGAAAAGCTGGGCCAAAGCCAGATTGTTACCGACCATGAAAAGGCGGATCGGGATGTTTTGGATGCGGTAAGGGTAGGCGAGCTGCTGGCGGTAGGCGTTTTGGCCATCCGCGGCGGGCGGCTGCTGATGCAGGATACCGTTTTTATTCGCGATGGGCTGGAGGAAAATTGGATCGCGCCCTTTGCGCAGCAATATTATCGGAAAGCGGAGCAGCTTCCGCGGGAGCTGCTGCTGCCCTTTGCGCCCGAGAATGAGGAACTGCTGCAGCAATACCTCTCCGAGCTGCGGGGCGGGAGTGTAAAATTTCGCTATCCTCAGCGGGGCAAGGGCTCGGAGCTTTTGGCCCTTTGCCGCAAGAATGCGACTGAGAAATTGGCGGAGCGGGAGGCGGCGGGCGATCGCACTTTAAAGATCGCAATGCTCATCGCCCGAACGCTGGGCCTTTCGGCGCCGCCGAAGCGGATCGAGATGTATGATATTTCCAATTTCGGCAGCGAATCGATGGTAGGCGGTATGATTGTTTGGGAGGATGGGCGCTTTAAGCGAAGCGCATATCGGAAATTCGAGATTCGCGATCAGCTGCTGCAGGATGATTATGCTGCCACCCGCCAGATGCTGGAACGCAGGCTTTCCCATCTGGGAGATGCGCAATTCGGCGCGGTTCCGGATCTGATTTTGATGGACGGTGGCTTGCAGCATATTCAGGCAGTAAAGGATCTTTGCGGCGAAATCCCCCTTTTCGGGCTGGTAAAGGATCGCCGCCATCGTACCCGCGGTCTGGTTTCCTTTGATGGGGAGCTGGATCTGCGGAGTGATCCCGCCCTTTATGGCTTTTTCTCTTCCTTGCAGGAGGAGGTTCATCGCTACGCCATTACCTATATGAAAAAGAAGCATACCAAAAAGATGGTGCGTTCGCCGCTTTTGGCCCTTGAGGGCATGGGCGAGGCGCGGCTGAAGAAATTTAAAAAAGCCTATCCAAAGGGAGTGGGGGAGGCCTCGGCGGAGGAAATTGCCGCCAAGGCAGGGCTGCCCTTGGCGCTGGCCGAGCGGCTGCGCCGATATTATGATGAAAAGGATGGTGGCCGCCGATGATGCGGATCATTGCGGGAACCCGCCGCGGAAAAAAACTTTCAACCTTGCCCAGCGAGGATACCCGCCCAACGCTGGAGCGGATGAAGCAGGCGCTTTTTTCCGCCATTCAATTTGAGATTAAAGATCGCTATGTTTTGGATCTTTTTGCGGGCAGCGGCCAGCTGGGGCTGGAGGCGCTTTCCCGCGGCGCGGCATTTTGCTGGTTTAATGATGCCTCTGCAGCAGCCATGAAGGTGGTAAAAAGCAATATTTCTGCCTGCGGATTTGAAAAAGATGCAAAAGAAAGTTGCATCGACTATATGGTTTGTGTTAAAATGATAGAAAGGGAGTCAAAACGCCCCAATCTGATCTTTTTGGATCCGCCCTATCATCAGGGGATGGCCGCTGCCGCTTTGGCGCAGCTGGCGCCGCTTTTGGAGGAGGGCGCGCTGGTCGCGGCGGAGACCGCAGCCGATGAGGAAATTCCCGCGGCAGGGCTTGCCCTGCGTAAGGAATATCGCCAGGGAACGGTGAAAATAACATTATTTGAAAAAAGGAGGCAGGAGCCTTGAGGATTGCGATCTGCCCCGGATCCTTCGATCCGGTAACATTAGGACATCTGGATATCATCAGCCGATCGGCTAAGCTCTTTGATAAGGTTTATGTTGCGGTTTTGGAAAATCGCACCAAGAAGCCGCTCTTTTCGGTGGAAAAGCGGATGGATCTGTTGCGCCGCTGCCTTACCGATCTGCCCAATGTTGAGGTGATTACCTCGGAAGGGCTGCTGGTGGATTGCGCGCGCCAAAATAATGCGGTGGCCATTGTTAAGGGCCTGCGCGCCGTAACAGATTTTGAATATGAATTTCAGATGGCGTTGATCAATAAGAAGCTCAACCGCGAGGTGGAGACCCTCTTTTTGACAACGAATAATAAATATATGTATCTTTCTTCCAGCATCGTAAAGGAAGTGGCAATCAACGGCGGGGATATTACCGATTTTGTTCATCCTGCGGTGGCGGAAGAGATTAAAAAGGAATTTAAAAAGGAGATCAAAGGATGAAAATCGAAGAAATTTTGACCGCGATGGAAGATTTATTGGAGGATGCCTGGAACCTGCCGATGAGCGGCGGTAAGCGCTTGGTGAATACGACCGAGCTTTTGGATTTAATTACCGATCTGCGGGCCTCCTTGCCCGATGAAATCCGCCAGAGCAATGAGATTATTGCTAAGCGGGATCGCATTATTTTGCAGGGCCGCGAGGAAGCGGAGCTTACCTTGCAGACCGCCCGCGCCAAGGCGGAGAAAATGGTCTCCAATGAGGCGGTATATCGCGAAGCGCAGCAGCAGGCGCAGGAAATTGTTGCTCAGGCGCAGGCCAGCGCCCGCGAGATGAAGAATGCCACCGTTGAATATTGCGATAGTATTCTTTCCCGCAGCGCCGAAAACCTTGCAAAATGCAATCAGGCGATCGAGGAAACCCGCAAATCGATTCAAAAGAAGCAAGCATAATGAAAAGAGAGCGTGTTTATGCCTTGGATTGGATTCGGGGCATCGCCGTTTTGGGAATGATCCTCCACCATGCTTTATTTGCGGTGGAGGTCGTTTCTTATATGTTCGGCCGAAATATTCAATTTCAATTTTTGCGCGGCTGGGTCTTTTGGAGCTTGCAGGAGATTTTTGTGGGTGCCTTTTTGCTGGTGAGCGGAATCTGCACTGCCTATTCCCGCAATGTTTTGCGGCGGGGCGTGATCATTACCGCCGCCGCTCTGCTGATTACATTGGTTACCGGCGTTCTTTTGCCGGCGCTTGGGCTGACAGGGCTTGAAATCTGGTTTGGGGTTCTCCATATGTTTGGGCTTTCCATGCTGCTTTATGGGCTTTTTACCTGCAAAAAACGCTGGGTACCTGTTGCCGCGGGGGTGGTTTTATTCTGCCTTTATCTGGCGTGGACAACCTGCCGCGGTATGGCTTGGGCAGATCAGCTTCAGATGATTCTCGGCTTTCCTGCGGAGGGCTTTGCCTCGGCGGATTATTATCCGCTGTTTCCCTATTTCTTTTTGTTTCTGGCGGGTACCTTTTTGGGCAAACCTGTTCGGGAGCATCGGCTGCCCGCGCGTTTTTATACCCTGCGCCTGCGCCCCATCGAATGGGTCGGCAGGCATTCCCTTTGGATCTATTTGGGGCATCAGCCCCTCCTTTTCGGGATTGCTTTCTTAGTCTTTTATTTTTTAGGAGAAAGATAGTATGATCTTTGCAAATTGCCATTTTCATTCCACCTTCTCGGATGGAGATTATACCCCCGAGCAGCTGGTAGAAATCGCAAAGAAGGCAGGCTACGGCGGCTTGATCCTTACCGACCATGATACCCTGCGGGGCTGCTATTTTTTGCAAAAAGCGGCGCGCAAGGCAGGGATTCTCAGCCTGATCGGCTGCGAATTTTCCACCCGCTATAAAGGAAAAAGCTTCCATTTGGTAGGAGTAGACTTCAATCCCGAAAATAAGGCGCTCAAGGAGCTGATTGCTTATGGCTCTAATAAGCAATGGAAGCGTACCGAGCTGCTTTTCCAATGGGGGCAGGAGCGGGGCACCTTGCGCAAGGGCATTACTTGGCAGGACGTAGTAAACGCCAACCCCGATCACGATTATCTCTGCCGCAATCAGGTTATTCGGCTGATGCAGGAAAAGGGGATCTATTTTGAAGAGGAATGGGAGCCCATTGACCCCAATTTTTCCTATAAGGATAAGGAGCGGGAAGCAAGGGTAAAGGAACTTACCGGCATCCCTGCGCCCCAATTGGAGGATGCGGTAAGGATTATTCGGGAGGCCGGCGGGGTTCCGATTGTTGCGCATCCGATGGGGATGATCCCTTATGCGGAAGAATTGCTGGCGATGGGCGTTATGGGCTTTGAGATCAGCCATCCCGATTGCGAGCAGGAGGAATTGGCTTTCTTTGCTCGTTTTTGCGAGCAAAACGGGCTTTATAAGTCCGGCGGGACAGATCATTCTTCGCTGCTTTCCGCCGCCGATGACGGCCTGCCCATAGAATGTGGCGGCATCGGAGAAGAGGATTTTATGAAGCTTTATCGGCGGGAGCTTGGTTGATGCTTGCATTTTTTTGAAATGTATAGTATAATTTTTATGTATTAAATTAGAAGTGAGGTTGCAGCAATGAAAAAGAGATTTCTTGCGGCATTGATTTCCATTGTTCTTCTTGTTACTGCGTTGAGTTTGGTGATTCCTGCATCGGCGGCTTCGAGCGCCGCTACCGGCGCGGCTACCTATACCCTTTGGGATCAAAATCTTATGGTTTATAATTCAGCAAACAGCGATGATACGGGGCTTATAAAAGATTATGCCCGCCCCAAGGCGATGATCAGCCGGCTGAAGGCTGCCGATCCCGATATCATTACCTTCCAGGAGGCTAATGAGCCTTGGATTTCGTTCTTATCAAGCAGCTGGTATAGCGAATCGAGATATTTCAATCAAAACTATACCATGCTTTATCAATATCGGAAATCCAGTAATAAGGAAGCGGTCCCCGTTGCCTATAAGACTGCAAAATTCAATCAATTGGCGAGCGGTCATTTTTGGTTTGGCAATGATACCGAGAATGAAAGCGATTTCGGCAATGATGAATCGGGCAATCCCATCTCCGATATCTATCGAATCTGCAGCTGGGTTGTTTTGGAGGATAAAACAACCCAGGATCAGATCGCATTGTTCAGCATTCATCTGGATCTGAATGTGAAAGCGCGCCAGCTGAGCGTTCCGATTTTGCTTTCGAAGATCGCGGCGGTAAAAAAGGATTATCCCAATGCGATGGTGATTACTGCAGGCGATTTCAATGATACCATGGGCGGAAGCAGCAAGGTATTGTATGATATTATTGACGGCGCAGGCTTGGCGGATGCCCGCAAGGAAGCGATGGTTTCAACAACCGATCATGCTACTTTTCATAGCGGCAGTACCATCGATTTTGCATTGGCCGAAAAGGCGACTGTTGCGGTAAAATCCTTTGATGTTTTAACGGATGATTTCGGCTATTCGGTTGAAGGGGTGAGCTATGGTCTTTCCGATCATTATGGCCTTTTGATGAAATTCGGCTCGGTAGCCAAGCAAAAGGGCAATATGGACGGCGATGAGAATTATACCACCGCCGATGTTGCGCTGCTGCTGCGTCATCTGAGCGGCTGGATCAAGAAGAATCCCTATCTTGCCGATGTAAACGGTGATGGTAAGGCTACTACCTGGGATGCGATCCTTTTGGCGCGAAAATTGAGTGCATAAGATTATTAAACAATCCGAAGCAAAGCTTCGGATTGTTTTTTTCTTGCTTTTTAATCTAAGGTTCGTTATAATAATAGTAATAACCAGATTGAGGAGGCCGGAGAATGAAAAGAACGCTTGCATTATTGCTCTGCCTTTTTTTAATTTCGGGCTGCTTTGCAATTCCCGCTGCGGCGGAGGCAAAAGCGGGCTCGGTCGCTGAAATTCCAAGCTATAAATTAATGAGCCAGAATTTGCTGGTCAGCGCCGGCGAGGGTGATTGGGGCGCTGATTATACTCGCCAAAATCTGATGATGCGGCGGGTTTTTGAAAATGATCCCGATGTAATCACCTTTCAGGAGGCAAATCAAAAATGGATCAATTATATGAATTCCTCCATGGAAATGGCGGTAAAATTTCGCTCGGCTTACAGCCTGCATTATAAATATCGTAAATCCAATAATAAAGAAGCGGTCCCCGTTGCCTATAAAACCGAGAAATTCAAATTGCTCGACAGCGGGCATTTTTGGCTTTCCGATACCCCAACGGTTGAATCCGCTTTTGAGGGTGCCTATTGCCATCGGATCTGCAGCTGGGTTGCTTTGGAGGATAAAGAAACCAAAGAAAAATTAGGGGTAATCAGCATCCATTTCGATCTCTACGGCGCGGCGCGGGATAAGAGCCCCGCATTGATTTTGGATTTGATCAAAAAGCTGGAAATCCGTTTTCCGGGCATTGTTATTATGGCTGCGGGCGATTATAATTGCAATGCATCCGGTATCGCATATAAGGATATGCTGAAGGGCGGGCTGATCGATTGCCGAAATGCCGCCAAGATTACCTGCAATACTCCCACCTTTGTTACAGGCTCTATCATTGATTTTGCTTTGATGAATGAGGAGGCGCTGCCCGCTTCTTTTAAGGTATTGGATGAGAATTACGGCTATTCATTAAATGATGTTCCTAATCTTTCCGATCATAACGGTCTGCTGGTTGAATTCAGCTCCAAGGCGGAAAATTGCGGGGATGTGAATGGCGATGGAAAATTCAATACTCTTGATATTGTTTTGCTGCAGCGCCAGATCGATCGGCGCTATAATGCGGAATTTTTCCGCGTTGATTATAATCAGGACGGCCGCTTGAATATTCAGGATGCCACCGCGCTTTTAAAATTTATTGCTCGAAAATAAATAATCCCGCAACGCTCGGCGTTGCGGGATTTTTTATTTTAAAAGAGCTGGGAGAGCCGAATGGCGGTGGATTCCTCCAGCGCTGCTGCGGTGGAGGAAACCAGCTCCTCTTCGGGCCCTTCGACCAGAATACGGATATAGGCTTCGGTCCCCGAGGGGCGGATCAGGATGCGGCCATGGCCCGCAAAGGCGGCCTCCGCTTTGGCAACATCCTTGAGGAAAACTTCATCCGCCATCAGCTTGCGCTTTTGAAGATCATCGGCATTGACATTAATTTGAGCCTGAGGATAGGGCTTAAAAACATTATAAACATCCTCGCCGCTGAGCTTCAGCGCCTTCATGGCGCAAAGCAGCATAATGGCGGTAAGCTGTCCATCGCCGGTAGTGGCCTTCTCCAAAAAGATGATATGGCCGCTGTTTTCGCCGCCCAGCAGGTAATCCTGATCCAGCATTTTTTCCAAAACATAGCGATCACCTACCTTGGTGGTTTCTACCTCAATGCCGTTTTGATTCATCTTTTCGATCAGCCCAAGATTGGACATAACGGTTGCTACCAGCATATTCCTTTTCAAGCGCCCCTGACCTTTTAAATAAAGGGCGATGACAGCCATGATTTTATCGCCATCGATCAGCCGCCCATGGCTATCGCAGGCAAGGCAACGATCCGCATCGCCATCAAAGGCAAAGCCGATATCCGCCCGCTCCTGCTTTACTAAGCGGGCCAGTTCCTCCATATGCATAGAGCCGCATCCCTCGTTGATATTGATGCCGTTGGGGTTATTATGATAGATTTTTGCATCAATCCCCAATTCGCCGAAAACCCGCGCAGCGGTCTCGGCGGCAGCACCGTTGGCGCAATCCAAAACAACCTTATAGGCGCTTAGCTCCTCTTCGCAAGCCTGCTTGATATGCTCGCAATAAAAATCCTTTGCCTGCAAATTAAAGCGCAGCTGGCCGGGAATTTCGGCAGGCGCGATCTCAAAGGGATCCATCAGCGCCTCGATCTCCTCTTCCTTGGCATCGGGCAGTTTGATGCCGCCCTTTGTAAGAATTTTAATGCCGTTGTAATGATAGGGATTATGGGAGGCGGAGATCATAACCCCCGCCTGCGCGCCCATCCGATCGATCAGAAAGGCAAGGGCAGGGGTGGGGAGAATGCCGATATGCTCAACATGCACGCCCGAATAGGTAAAGCCCGCAATCAGCGAGCCCATCAGCATATCGCGAGAGGCGCGGGTATCGCTGCCGATGATAATTTTGCAATTATTACTCTCTTTTTTCAATAAATAGCCGCAGGCGGCACCGCAGCGAAAGGCCAGCTCCGGGGTCAGCGCCTTATGCACAATGCCGCGGATGCCGTCGGTTCCAAAATATCTTCCCATTTTCAATAAACTCCTTTATAAAAAATTATTCAACCGTAACGCTTTTGGCAAGGTTACGGGGTTGATCCACATCGCAGCCCCGCGCAATTGCTGTGTGATAAGCGAAAAGCTGGGCCAAAACAACGCCCGCAAAGGGGGCAATGAAATCTGAGCAATGGGGCAGGATCAAAAGATCGCTGCAAAATTCCTCAATATCTGCGTCGGCATGGGTGATGCAGAGCACCTTGGCACCCCGCGAATGAACCTCGCGGATATTGGCGGCGGTTTTGGGATAGCGGCTGCGATCGGTCATCATTGCGATTACAGGGGTATTTTCTTCGATCAGTGCGATGGTGCCATGCTTCATCTCGCCCGCCGCATAGGCTTCGCTATGAAGATATGAAATTTCCTTGAGCTTGAGGGAGCCTTCGCAGGCAATGGCATAATCAACACCGCGGCCCAGGAAGAAAAGATGCTCGGCTTCGGCATATTTTTTTGCCAAATCTCGGCAGCGCTCCTCCTGCTTCAGTACCGCCTCCAAAAGGGCGGGAAGCCGCTCGAGATCTGCGCATTTTTCGGCGATCGATTGGGCGGAAAATCGCCCCTTTGCCAGCCGCAGCGCCAAAAGATAAACCATTACCGATTGGCAGAGATATGCTTTGGTTGTTGCAACGCTGATCTCGGGCCCCGCCATAGTATAAAGAACCTGATCTGCCTCCCGATCCAGGCTGCTGCCGATCACATTAACGATCCCCAAGGTGGGCACGCCCTGCGCCTTTGCCATCCGTAAAACCGCCATAGAATCAGCAGTTTCGCCCGATTGGGAGATGATTAAAATCAGATCCTTCGGGGTCATAACAGGATCGGCATAACGAAATTCACTGGCGATTTCCGCCCGAACAGGAATGCGGGCATATTTTTCGATCATATATTTTGCAAGAATGCCTGCATGGTAGGCCGAGCCGCAGGCAACGATATAAAGAGTGCCCTCTACTGTGAAATCCTGCGGCAGCTCGGGGAAGAGGACCCCGTTGCGATAATAACGGGCGATGGTATCGCGGATGACTGACGGCTGTTCATGAATTTCCTTGGCCATATAATGGGAAAACCCACCCTTTCGGGCGCTTTGCTCATCCCAATCGGCGCGCATTTTTTCTTTTTCAATCGCCTTGCCGCTGCAATCGTAAAATCGGATGGTATCGGCGGTAATTTCGGCCAGCTCGCCCTCCTCCGGCAAGTAAAAATCACGGGTATATTCCAAAATGGCGGGGATATCGGAGGCGATGAAATTTTCGCCCTCGCCTGCGCCGATGATCAGCGGGTTATCCTTGCGCAATGCATAGAGTGTATGAGGTTGATCGGTAAATAAAATGCCCAGCGCGAAAGAGCCGCAAAGCCGCTTGGTTACTGCATAAATGGCGGAAATCGCATCCCCTTGATAGGCTTCGTTGAGCAAAAGAGCAATCAGCTCGGTATCGGTATCGCTGATGGGGAAGATACCGCGCTCCGCCAGCTCCTGCCGCAGCTCCCGATCATTCTCAATAATGCCGTTGTGGACCAAAACAACTCTGCCCGCCTGATGGGGATGGGCGTTTTTATCCAGCGGCGCGCCGTGGGTTGCCCAGCGGGTATGGCCAATACCGATTTTGGCGGGATCGGCATCCGCGGCCAAAGGCTCCAGCGCCGCAACCTTTCCTTGCTTTTTGAATATTTCAATTTCATTTTCCCGCCCGAGCGCAATTCCTGCTGAATCATAGCCGCGGTATTCCAGCTTCTTCAGACCGGCGATCAAAATTTCGGCGGCATTCCGATTTCCGTTATATCCTATAATTCCACACATAAAGTTAATAATTCCTTTCTCTAAAAAACGCGTTTACTTTATATAGTATGGTTCGATGGTTTAAAAAAACCAAAAACGGCGAAAAAAGAAAAAGGCTTTTCGCAAAAGCGAAAAGCCTTAATAATTTAAATTGGATAGACTGCCCCCTCAAAAAGAGGACAATTGCCTTCGCCGCACTTTGGCACACAACGGATGCTCCGATTCCAAACACAGCACATCTATTATACCATGCAATGCTGAAAAATGCAACAGGAAGGAGAGAAGAAATCAACAAAATCTCAGTTGATTATTTGGTGAATATGACTAATTTTTTTAAGTAGAGCAGAATTTTATTTTAAAAACCCTTGCAACATTATTGACAATTGCTCTTTTATAAAATATAATAACAATATATATCATCGGTGCATTATGTGCAATATTCTGATCGATGGCATAACAGGAGGTTGTAAGTATGAAGAAAATGAAGAGATTTTCTGCAGCCCTGATGGCAGTAGTTATGGCGATCTCGATGCTTTCCTGCATGGTGATCGGCGCTTCTGCCGAGGTTGCCTCAGCCGGTAGCGGTGCGGATGTAATGGCGGGTCTTGATGTCCCTGTTACCAATCCCCTGCCCGGAAATCTTGTTGTTGTTGACGATGATTGGTCTGCTCCCGAAGATTGGGATCAGACTCCCTTTAAGGTAAACGTCAATTATAAGGGTACTGTTTACAGTGCATCCTTCGGCACCAACGCCTTTAATAACATGAAGGATGCGATGGCGGCAGCCAAAGCGGGCGATACCGTCTATCTTGCTCCCGGTTATTATGAGGATACAGCTGAGGTTCGGGTCAGCAATCTGACCATCGAGGGTGCCTATGCAGGCGTTACCCCCAATGATCCTGCCGCCACTACCGTGGAGGGGCTGAGCAATATTAACCCTGCGCGTATCAATGCGGATGCTTCCCCCGATGCAGCGGTTGATGAATCTGTTTTCGGCGGTCGCCTGAGCCTCTATGGCGGCAGCAGCGGCCTGAAGATTGATGGTGTTTACCTGAGCGGCGGTGCTTCCGGTGTCGGTACTACCTCGATCCTCTATCTGGCTGAAGGCGGTAAGTGGAAGGTTGGCCCCCATGTTACCAACTGCGTAATCTCTACCGGCGCCGGCTATCTGGTTGATTCTCTGCGCGGCCGGAATCCTGATATCATCATTGAAAAGAGCCGCGTTCAGCGCGCCAAGAGCTTGGTAGGCGCAGGCGGTATGATGGGTATCACCATTCGCGATAACTATATCAATTGTTCTGCCGTTGCCGCTTATTTCGATTCCATCGAATATGGCTCCGGCGGTCAGGCCTGCTTGGTAGAGAATAACTATTTTGCTACCTGCGGCGGCCTTGTGAATACCGATCGTGGCTCCACCGGCTATGGTACTGCCAGCTATTCGGTTCAGGTAAAGGATAATTATATTGCCGAAATGAGCAATACTTATCTGGTTCAGATGGGATTCTATGCGCGCCATACCATGCCGGATACCAATCTGATCTTTACCGGCAATACTGTTATGGGCATTAAAGCGAGCTCTCCCATGTTTAAGTTCAATTACTATGAGCTTTCCGGCTATCAGCTGATTATGAGCCGCTATCGCATCAATATTAATGAAAACTATTTCGATATGCCCGCAGGTACTCCGTTTATTGCCTCCGGTATGAACGGCATTATGAATTGCGCATACAATTACTACAACGGCTCCATCTCCACCGATCAGGTTACTAAATATCAGGATGCGGAATTGATCCTCTATCCCTATTACAGCGATGCTGAAATGACCACCCTTGTTGGTGATGTTAAGATTTCGAATGTTGTTTTGCCCGAGGCAAAATCCATCGAGATCGATCATAAAAAGCAATTGATCGAGATTGATCTGGGCGATTGGGATCCCGCAAGCATTGATCTTGCAAATGAGCTTTCTCCCGCCATCGTTGTAAGCGAAGGCTGCAAATGGGAGCTCTATGAAGATAAGATGCTCAATGAGAAGGTGAAGGATCGCGTTCTCTATTTTGATGGTGTTGATACCCATCGTTTCATCAAGGTTACCAATCCCGATGGCGCAAGCGCTGTATATGCCCTCTATGTAAAGCGCGCTGTTTGCTCCGATGCTGAGCTGCTGGATATCGTTTTGAGCAATAGCTCGATGGTAAGCGGCCCCGTTGTTGAAGAAGGCAATATCAGCATCGCCGCTACCTATACCTATGAGCTGGCTCCCAATCTTGCGTTTATGGATTACGACCTGAAGGTTTCCTCCGGCGCGAAGGTTGAGCTTTACGACAATGCCTTCTTCAGCGGCAATCAGCTGAAGGATATGGGCGGCTATATCCCCTATATCGGCTATAAGGAGGCGGGCGAGCCCTTTGCCGTTTATGCCAAGGTAATTTCCGAGGATGGCCAAAACGAGCGTAACTATAAGATCGTTTTCAAAAGAGAGCGTTCTGAAACCTATGATCCCGCAATTGTTGGCGCTTCCGCTAAGGAACAGGGCAATTTTATGCTTCGCCAGAGCTATAAATGGATCGGCTTCTATCCCGAAACCTTGCTGAAGGAAGTTACGATCGATCTGCAGGCAACTCCCGGCGCTTTCTATGAAATCTATGCCGATAAGAAGCTGACCAAGAAGCTTTCCCCCAATGCGGCCCTTGAGCCGGTTGCGCTGCCGCTGACCTCCGGCAATAATACCTTCTATGTTAAGGTATATGAGCCTAACGGCACCAATGTTTATGAGCTGGTTGTTTTCAATGAAACCCTCTCCGATAATGCAAATATTACAGGCCTTTCGGGTATTTCCGTTCCTGTTATGGATGGCGAGATCACTGTAAATACCGGCAGCTCCAATTTGATTGCAACCTTTACTACCGCAAATCCCTATGCAACCGTTAAGGTATTTGCCGATGCTGCGAAAAAATATCCCATCAGCTATACCTCCAATAAGACGGTAGAGGCAAGCGGCAGAGTAATCGATGAGCGTACCTTTAATCTGCCTGCCGAAGGTCGTGTTTGCTATTATTATGTTGTAAGCACCGCAGAGGATGGTAAGACTAAAGCGGAATATAAGATGATCGTTAATCAGACCGGCGTATCCGATGTTACTTATAAAGATATTAAGAAGAGCGCTTGGTATTATGAATATGTTTATGAAGCTACCAAGCTGGGTTGCGTAAACGGCAGCCAGGATAAGAAGGGCAATTGGTATTTCAATCCTTCGGAGGATACTACCCGCGAGCAGATGGCGGTTATCGTTACCCGCATCGCAGGTCTTGCAGGTGCCAATTTTGAAAGCGTTAAGCTTCCCTATGCCGATCGCGCTAAGATCAGCAGCTGGGCGCTTCCTTATATGAAGGCAACCTATGCTGCAGGGCTGATGAGCGGCTCCAAATCCGGCAATAAGATTTATGGCAAGCCTGCCGCAAAGGTTACCCGCGGCGAGGTTATGGTTATGATCGCTGCGCTGATCGATTGCAAGGCGAAGGCAAATCTGAATCAATTTAAGGATGGTTCCAAGGTTCCCGATTGGGGCAAGGCTGCTGCGCAAGAGGTTGTTGGCGCAGGGCTGGTTACCGGCGATAATAAGGGTAAGCTGAATTTCGATTCGCCTATTACCCGCGCCGAAATCGCCACCATCGCAGCTGCAACCGTTCATTATTTGAATAAATAATTGCTTTTATCAGAGCGCTCGAGCAAAGGCTTGAGCGCTCTGATTGCTCCCGAATGAGCGCTTGCAGAAATGTTACATTTATGTTACATTTTTGCTAAAACGATTGCATTTTTAGAAGTGGATGATATAATAGAATTGAAAAGAAGGCAGAGTTCTCTTTATATATTAGGAAGCTTTTTGAACGAAAGAGCGCGGCTGCTGCAAATGCGGCATTTAAAAAGAATTCTTTAATTATTTTTAAGAATAATCAAAGATAATTTTTAAAGATGCTTGAAAAAATCCTGTATATTAATATAATAAAAATATAAAAAAAGAAAGGAGCGATCATCTTGAATAAGTTTTGCAAGATTATTGCAGTTGTGCTGGCCGTATTGATGCTGGTAACAATGGCAACAGCTTGTAAGAGCGAAGACGATTCGTTTGAAGTCATCGGCGGCGGTTCTGTTGGTA